>DHLY01000090.1:11010-11460 GCA_002405525.1 Proteobacteria bacterium UBA4656 | reverse complement strand
CGAAGGCTGCTAAGAAGACGCTGGACGAGGCAATGGTCGAAGATGCAGAGTTGAAGCAACCCGCGTAACCCGGAGCGGACTCACCCAAATCCGGTAAACTCTGGTCCAGGTGATCTGGGGGGCAAGACACTTCTTCTTGATCAGATCGCTGTCGACACACTCTCAACCCCCGCCGCGACTGACGACCCGATTTCTACCTTCACCGACTCGCTTGAGTTCATGGTGGTGGCTATCGTCTTGGCTCCAATCGCAGAAGAGGTCTGGTTCCGCCGTTTCTGGCTTGAACGGTTCGCCAAACATGACAGCGCTACCGTTGGCGCAATCTTCGTCACCGGCATGTTTTGCGCATTGCACGTTCCGGGCTCCGAGCACCCGATTGCCTCGATCGTATGTTCAGCCGCGTTGTCATTACTGTGCTGCATCGCGTACCTGCGGTCGCGTTCTGTCGTA
>DHLY01000090.1:1017-10836 GCA_002405525.1 Proteobacteria bacterium UBA4656 | reverse complement strand
CTAGCAGTCGTCACTTCAAGCACGCGTTCGCTGCTGCCCCGCCGTCGGCCGTCATGAGACTCTTTGCGAGGCACTCGCGACATGTGCTTGCGCGCTCATGGTTAATCAGCAACCATGCGTGTTGACCGGCCAAGGCCGATCTTCAGTGGCTGAAGCGACCCTGCTGGCCGGAGAGGCGCTTGCGAACGCCGCGCGCTGACGAGGCGCGCTGCATCCGCTATCCTGCGCGCATGAGCGCGTCCTCCAACGCGCCGCGGATGGCCGATCGCTTCCGCGGCTTCCTGCCCGTGGTCGTGGACGTCGAAACCGGCGGTTTCGACGCCGAGCGCGACGCCCTGCTCGAGATCTGCGCGGTACCGATCCTGATGGACGGCGACGGCCGCGTGGTGCCGTCCGAGCCGGTGTCGACCCACGTGGTGCCCTTCCCCGGCGCCAACATCGACCCGCGCGCGCTGGAGATCACCGGCATCGACCCCACCCACCCGTTCCGCGACGCGCGCGACGAGAAGGAGGCGCTGGACCGCATCTTCCAGCCGATCCGCAAGCGGGTGCGCGACCTCGACTGCCAGCGCGCGATCCTGGTCGGCCACAACGCGGCGTTCGACCTCGGGTTCCTCAACGCCGCAATCCGGCGCACCGGGCACAAGCGCAGTCCGTTCCATCCGTTCAGCGCCTTCGACACCGTCTCGCTGGCCGGGCTGGCGTTCGGCCAGACGGTGCTGTCGCGGGCGGTGCAGGCCGCGGGCCTCGACTGGAACGCGAGCGAGGCGCATTCGGCGGTCTACGACGCCGAGCGCACGGCGCAGCTGTTCTGCCGCATCGTCAATCAGTGGAAGGCGATGAGCGCGGCCTGGAGCGGCAGCACGGCGCTGCCGCTGTCGGCCTGAGGCGCACCGCCGTGCCGATCCACGAGTACGTCTCGATCGGCCCGTGCATGGGCGCCTGCGGCGGCCGCTTCGAATGCCTGCAGTCGCTCCATGCCCCGGCACTGGCGCAGTGCCCCGAATGCGGCGCGCTCTGCCATCGCGTGGTCTCTGCCGCCAGCGTGGTCGCTGGCGGCGCGCACCGGATGAAGGAATCCTACCTCGGCCGCCACGGTTTCACGCAGTACCGCAAGGTCGGCAAGGGCAAGTACGAACGCACCGTCGGCCAGGGCCCCGACACGATCGAGGGCTGAGCGGCGTCCGCGCCGCCCGCGGCGGTGCACCCACCCACCGCAACACCGGAGTCTCCGCATGCCCCGTCTTCCGCTCGTCCTCGCCCTCGGCCTGATGCTGGCCGGCTGCCAGGAACCCGAGGCCCCGCCGGCCGTCTCGCAGGCCGATGCCAATGCCGCGCGGCGCGCCTTCGACTATCCGGCGGCGAAGATGGTCGACCAGTACGACGACCATTTCGAGCAGCGCATCTTCGACCCCTACCGCTGGATGGAGGACCTCGACAGCCCCGAACTGGCGCGGTGGGTGGCCGGGCAGAACGCGCTGTTGCAGGACTACCTCGCCGACGTGCCGGGCCGCGAACGAATCAAGGCGCGACTGACCGAGCTGTGGAACTACGAACGCTACGGCGTGCCGCAGGTGCGCGGCGGGCGCTACTTCTACACCCGCAACGACGGCCTGCAGAACCAGGCCCCGGTGTACTGGCAGGCCGCGCTCGATGGCGAGCCGAAGCTGCTGCTCGACCCCAACACACTGTCGGGCGACGGCACCGTGTCGCTGGCCGACTGGCAGGCCAGCGACGACGGCATGCGGCTGGCCTACGCGCTGTCCGACGGCGGCAGCGACTGGCGCACGATCAAGGTGCGCGACGTCGACAGCGGTGAGGACCTCGGCGACGAGATCCGCTGGGCCAAGTTCACCTCGATCGCATGGCTGCGCGACGGCAGCGGCTTCTACTACAGCCGTTACGACGCGCCGCAAGGCGAGAACGAACTCAAGGCGGTCAACAAGTTCCAGAAGTTGTTCTTCCACCGCATCGGCACGTCGCAGGACCAGGACGTGCTGGTCTACGAGCGCGCCGACCAGCCAGACTGGGGCTTCCAGGCCGAGGTATCGGACGACGGCCAGTACCTAGTTGTTTCGGTCAGCAAGGGCACGGACGAGCGCAACCTGCTGTTCGTGAAGGACCTTCGGCAGCCGGACGCGGCGGTGCGCGAGGTCGTGTCAGACTTCACTGCCGCCTACGATTTCATCGGTGCCGCCGACGGCAAGCTGTACGTGCGCACCGACGATGGCGCAGAGCGCTATCGCATCGTGGCCATCGATCCGACGAAGCCTGCGAAGACCGACTGGCGCGAGGTCGTGCCCGAGGCCGCGGCCACCCTGGTTTCGGCCAACGTGGTCGGCGGGCAGATCGTCGCCAACCGCCTGCGCGACGCCGCGAGCGAGGTCTCCGCCTACGACCTCAAGGGCAAGCGTCTGCGCACCATCGACATGCCCGGCATCGGCACCGCGACCGGCTTCGGCGGCAGCGCCACGGCGACCGAGTCCTTCTTCGCTTTCGCGTCCTTCACCGCGCCGGGCAGCATCCTGCGCTACGAGCCGAAGTCCGGCCGCGTCAGCGCGTTTCGCGAGCCCAAGGTCCCCTTCGACCGCGGCGCCTTCGAGACGCGGCAGGTGTTCTACCCGTCCAAGGACGGCACGAAGATCCCGATGTTCATCACTGCCCGGCGCGGCGTGGCGCTCGACGGGAACAACCCGACCCTGCTCTACGGCTATGGCGGCTTCAACATCCCGGTGACGCCCGCCTTCAGCGCCAACACCATCGCCTGGCTGGAGATGGGCGGCGTTTACGCGTCGGCCAACCTGCGCGGCGGCGGCGAGTACGGCCGCGCCTGGCACGAGGCGGGCATGAAGACGCGCAAGCAGAACGTGTTCGACGACTTCGCCGCCGCGGCCGAGTACCTGATCGCGCAGCAATGGACCCAGCCGAAGCGGCTGGCGATCAGCGGCCGCAGCAACGGCGGCCTGCTGGTCGGCGCGACCATGCTGCAGCGGCCGGAGCTGTTCGGTGCCGCGCTGCCCGCAGTGGGCGTGCTCGACATGCTGCGCTTCCGCGAGTTCACGATCGGCTGGGCTTGGGAATCCGACTACGGCACGGTCAAGGACCCGACGGAGTTCAAGGCCCTGCTCGCCTACTCGCCGCTGCACAACATCCGGCCCAACGTCGAGTACCCGGCGACCCTGGTGACGACGGCCGACCGCGACGACCGCGTGTTCCCCGCCCACTCGTTCAAGTTTGCCGCCGCGCTGCAGGCGGCCTACAAGGGGGATCGGCCAATGATGATCCGCGTCGAGACGCGCGCCGGCCATGGCGCGGGCAAGCCGACTGCCAAGATCATCGAGGAGCGCGCCGACGAGTACGCCTTCCTGGTCAAGACGCTGGGCATCGAGATGCCGCCTGCCGCGGCCCCATGATCCTTCCGCCGGCGCGCGGAGCGCCCTCGCGCCGGCCTATCCGACGCACAAGGAGCGCGCCATGATCCACGACGACATCCTCGGCACCATCGGCCGCACGCCTGTCGTGCGCATCAACCGGCTCGCCCCGCCGGGCGTCGAAATGTACGTCAAGCTCGAGGCCTTCAACCCGATGTCCTCGGTGAAGGACCGCCTCGCGCTCGGAATCATCCTCGACGCCGAGGCGCGCGGCACGCTCAAGCCCGGCCAGATGGTGGTCGAGGCGACCTCGGGCAACACCGGCATCGCGCTGGCGATGGTGTGCGCGGCGAAAGGCTATCCCTTCGTGTCATTCATGGTGGAGACCTTTTCGATCGAGCGGCGCAAGATCATGCGCGCGCTGGGCGCGAAGGTGATCCTCACCCCGGCCGCCGAGCGCGGCACCGGGATGGTGGCGCGCGCCGAGGCGTTCGCGGACACGCACGGCGCTTTCCTCGCCCGGCAGTTCGACAACCCCGCCAACCCGGCCTTCCACCGCAGCACGACCGGCCCCGAGGTGCTGCAGGACTTCGCCGGCCGAAGGCTGGACTGGTTCGTCGCCGGCTGGGGCACGGGTGGCACCATGACCGGTGCGGGTCAGATGATCAAGCTCGCGCGGCCCGAGGTGCGGGTGGTGACCACCGAGCCCACCGGTGCGGCGCTGCTGGCCGGCAAGGAATGGACGCCGCACAAGATCCAGGGCTGGACGCCGAACTTCATCCCGAACGTGCTCGACCGCACGGTGTTCGACCTCGACATTCCGGTCAACGACGAGGAGTCGCGCGACACCGCGCGCGCGCTGGCGCAGCAGGAGGGCATCTTCTGCGGCATCTCGTCGGGCGGCGCCTTCGCCGCGGCGCTGCACCTCGCGCGCGACCACGCCGAGCCGGGCGACGTGATCCTCACCGTGCTGCCCGACACCGGCGAGCGCTACCTCAGCACCTTCCTGTTCGAGGGCGTGCCGGAAGGATCGGACGACGCATGGCTCGCCTCGCTGCGGGGAGACTGAGGGCCGGGTTCACGAACCCCTGACGCGGTCGTAAAGCCATGGTCACGCGGACTCGGCATCGTGTGACGATGGTTCCCGCTGCATTGCGCTCCATCATCCTGCTCGCGGCCGTCGCCGCGGAGTCCCCGGCTGCCGCGCAGCCGGCCAGCGACCCGGTCGCACGCGGTGCCCAGGTCTACCGCGAGGTCTGCATGCGCTGCCATGCAGCCGATCCCATGCGCGACCGCCCGGCCAGCGCCGCGCGACGCGAGAACGGCGTGCTGACCGCGATCGAAACCCAGGGTCCGATGCGCTGGATCCGCAACCTGCTCTCCGACGCCGACATCGCTGCAGTGCAGGCCTGGCTGGACTTCGTGGTGCTCCCGGCCACGGCGATCCGCCCGCAGACCGGTGTTTGGTGGAACCCGGTCGAGCCGGGCCGTGGCTACGTTTTCGAGTACGGGCACGGCTTCGCGGTCTTGTGGGCCTTCTACTTCGGCGACGACGGCCGCCCCGACTGGGCGACCACCGCGGTCCGCTACGACGGGTCCATCCCGCGCGTGGAGGGCGCGCTCGCCCAGTTCCGCGACGGCCAGTCGCTGCTCGCCCCATGGCGCGAGGCACAGCCGGCGCCGTCGCCCGGCTCAGTGTCGGTGCGGCTCGATGCGCCGGCGCAGGCGACCCTGGTGTGGCCCGGCGGCAGCGTGCCCATCGTGCGCGCGCTGCTCAACCCCGGCGCCAGCCCGCAGGTCCCGGACAGCGGCTACCCGGAGCCCGGGATCTGGTGGAACCCGGCCGAGCCGGGGCGCGGCTTCGCGATCGACGTCCAGGGCACGCAACTTCTGCTCGTCGCCTACCTCTACGACGAGGACGGGCGCGCGGTCTGGCTGACCACCAACGGAACGATGCCGACGCGATTCCGCTTCGAGGGCGACTGGTTCCGCTTCGCCGATGGCCAGACGCTGCGCGGCGCATTCCTTCCCGCGCGGCGCATCGAGCCGCCGGTCGCCCGGATCGCGATCGACTTCGACTCGCCGCGCGCGGGCACCCTCACCCTGCCGAACGGTCGGCGTTTTCCGATCGTTCGGTACTTCTGATGCGATTCACCGCTCCCGCGCGGCGCGCGCGCCACAGCCCCCACAGGCTGATCCCGATCCACGCCACCTGGATCACGAACGAGGAAAGGTTGAAGGCGTGGGTCAGGGAAACCAGGATCGCCGACGAGCCGGCGACGTTGAGCCAGGAGTAGGCCGGCGCGTTGCTCGACATCCGGCCTGACTGCAGCAGGCAATAGGCGATCAGCACCAGGGAGACGCCCAGCATGCCGACGGAGTCCGACCAGTGCGCGCTCATGCGGCCCCGCGCTGACGCAGCACCTCGAACAGCGCGATGCCGGTGGCGACCGAGACATTGAGGCTCTCGACGGCGCCGCGCATCGGGATGCGCGCCAGGAAATCGCACAGGTCGCGCGTCAGTCGGCGCAGGCCGTCGCTCTCGCCGCCGACCGCGATCGCCACCGGCCCCTTGAGGTCCACCGCATAGAGCGCGGTGTCACCCTCGCCCGCCAGGCCGGTGATCCACACACCGGCCTTCTTGAGCGTCTCGATCGCGCGGGCGAGATTGGTCACCCGCACGATCGGGACGCGATCGGCCGCGCCGGCGGACGCGGTGCGCACGGTCGGCGTGATGCCGACCGCCTTGTCCTTGGGCAGCACCACCGCGGTGACTCCGGCGGCCTCCGCGCTGCGCAGGCAGGCGCCGAGATTGTGCGGGTCCTGGACGCCGTCGAGCACCAGCACCAGGGCCTCGCGGCCGGCGGCCTCGACCAGCCGGCCGAGGTCGTGCTCTCCCAGTTCCGCCGGCGGCGTCCAGCGTGCGATCACACCCTGATGGCGCATGCCGCCGGTGGCCTTGTCGAGGAACTCGCGCGGGCGCGCGTGCACGGCCACGCCGGCCTCGCGCGCGGCGTCCGAAAGATCCTTCACGCGCCGGTTGTGCGCGCCCTGCTCGACCAGCACCTCGACCAGCGCCGAGGCGTCGTGACGCAGGGCGGCCTCAACGGCATTGATGCCGACCAGCAGGTCCGAGCCCTTCACCAATCAGCCCCTGCCCTTCGCACGCCTTGCCGCACGGCCCGACGCCGGGGGCGGAGCCGCGGGAGCTTTCGCGGCGCGCGGCGGTTCGACCAGGCGGAAGTCGATCTTGCGGTCCTCGAGGCTGGCGCGGAGCACCAGCACGCGCACCGCATCGCCCAGCCGGAACCGCAGCCCGCGTCGTTCGCCGGTCAGCAACTGTCCGCGGGCGTCGAAGTGGTAGTAGTCGTTGGGCAGCTGGGTGACGTGCACCAGTCCGGTGACGCGGCTCTCGCGCAGCTCCACGAACAGGCCGAACGACGTCACGCCGGAAACCACG
The DNA here is from genome assembly GCA_002405525.1 of Proteobacteria bacterium UBA4656. Taxonomy (GTDB): domain Bacteria; phylum Pseudomonadota; class Gammaproteobacteria; order Xanthomonadales; family Ahniellaceae; genus UBA4656. The sequence continues at coordinate 4,005 of DHLY01000090.1, read as the reverse complement.
CCGTCGAACTCGCTGCCGACGTGCTTCTCCATCCATGCGCACTTGTAGCGCTCGTCGACGTCACGTTCCGCCTCGTCGGCCCGGCGCTCGCACTTGGAGCAGTGTGCGGACAGCGTCTCCATGTCCGAAGCGCCGTAGGCGTAGTCGGTGGCCCGTCCACCAACCAGCGCATGGCGGATCGCTCGGTGCACCAGCAGGTCCGGATAGCGGCGGATCGGCGAGGTGAAGTGCGCATAGGCCTTCAGCGCCAGACCGAAGTGGCCCTCGTTGGCGGGCTGGTAGACGGCGAGACTCTGCGCGCGCAGCAACACGGATTCGAGCAGCGCAGCGTCGGCACGCTTGCGCACCTTGCGGATCAGCGCCGCGAAGTCGCCCGGCGTGACCTCGCCCTGCGGCGGCAGGCGCAACTGGAACTCCTTGAGAAAACCGAGCAGGTCGTCGTACTTGTTCGGCGGCGGCGGCGCGTGCACCCGATACGGCGCCGGCACCTTGCGCTTTTCGAGGAAACGCGCAGCCTCCACGTTGGCGGCGATCATGCACTCCTCGATCAGGCGGTGCGCATCGTTGCGCTCGTAGGCGCCCATCGCCAGCACCTCGCCGGTGGGCGCGAGCTTGAACTGGAACTCCTGGCTGTCGAACTCGATCGCACCGCGCCGGCTGCGCTGGCGCGCCAGCAGATGGTAAAGCCCGTAAAGGTTTTCCAGGTGCGGCATCATGGCTCCGATCGCGGCGCGCGCGCCAGGATCACCATCGCCGAGCGCCTTCCACACCTGGGTATAGGTCAGGCGCGCGTGCGAGCGCATGACCCCCGGGTAGAAGCGCGAGCGCGTGACCTCGCCCTCGTGGTCGACCTGCATGTCGCACACCATGCACAGCCGCTCGACGTTCGGGTTGAGCGAACAGATGCCGTTGGACAGCGTCTCCGGCAGCATCGGGACGACGAAGTCCGGGAAGTAGACCGAAGTCGCGCGGTTGTGCGCCTCGTCGTCGAGCGAGGTGCCGGGGCGCACGTAGTGCGAGACATCGGCGATCGCCACCACCAGCCGGTAGCCGCCGCTGCGCGGTTCGGCGTAGACCGCGTCGTCGAAGTCGCGCGCATCCTCGCCGTCGATGGTGACCAGCGGCAACTGCCGCAGGTCCTCGCGGCCCTCGCGCTCGGCGGCGGTGACTTCGGATTCCACCGCGGCGGCATCCGCCAGCGCGCCGGTTGGCCACTCGTGCGGCAGTCCGTGGCTCTCGATCGCCATCTGCACCGCGATCGAGGCGCTCAGGCGCTCGCCCAGCACGGCAACCACGCGGCCCACCGGCGGACGGTCGCGGGTCGGCGGCTCGGTGATCTCGCAGACCACGATCTGGCCGCTGCGGGCCTCGCCGGCGCGGCCGGCCGGAACCAGGACGTCCTGGTGGATACGACGTTCGTCGGGCACCACGAGGCCGAACCCTCCCTGGTCCTGGAATCGACCCACCAGTCGCGGCGAACGTCGCTCGAGCACCTCGACGATCGCGCCTTCGCGGCGCCCGCGCCGATCAAGCCCTACCACGCTTGCCAGCACGCGGTCGCCGTGCAGCACCTGGCGCATCTGCGCTGGCGACAGGAAAAGATCCTCACCGCCGGCGTCGGGACGCAGGAACCCGTAGCCCTCGGCGTTGGCGATCACCTCGCCGGGAATCAGGTCGAGCTTGCGCGCCACACCGTAGCCGCCGCGTCGATTCACCAGCAGCTGGCCGTCCCGCACCATCGCGGACAGGCGCTTGGCCAACGCATCGAAACGGTCGGGTTCGGTGAGGCCGAGTTCCTGCGCAAGGCGTTCGGCGGTCATCAGCTCCGTGCGCTCGGCGAGGAAGGCGATGATCGCCTCACGGCTGGCGATCGGCTGCGCATAGCGCTGCGCCTCTCGCGAGGCCCAGGGGTCCTCGATTGCCAGCTTCGCCTGCGGACGCGGTTGCGGACGCGGTGCGGCGGGACCGGCGCCGGGCTGCGGTTGCGGACGCGGGGCCGCGCGCGCGCGCGTCTTCGGCAGCGATGCAGGGCCACCACCCGTCTTGCGCCGCTCCGCTTCCGGCGGCAGATCCGGCAACCAGGGCGCCGCCTTCCTGGGCCGCTCGGGCTTCTTCGGGGGACCGCTGCGCTTGCTCATCGGGGATTCCCTTCGGGCCGGGCTGCCATGGTAGTGCAAGCGCCCCGCGGCGACCCCGCAAATTGACAGTCTCCGGCTCCGGGGCTATCCTGCTCGGCCGATGCGGGGAGGCCTACGGCCGCCCTCTCCCACCTGCCCAGGTGGCGGAATTGGTAGACGCACTAGTTTCAGGTACTAGCGGGGCGACCCGTGGAGGTTCGAGTCCTCTCCTGGGCACCAATCAGTTTGCCTCGAAGGCCCGCGCGAGTGGGCCTTCGTCGTTTCGGGGGCGCGGCGCTGCGTGTGGTTCGCCAGGGAGGGGGTTCGGCGCGCGATGGCGTGGAATCCGGCGCGCCGCGTACCCTCAGCCGAACGGATCCTTCAGCACGATGTTCTCGTTGCGGTCCGGACCGGTCGATACCATCGCCAGCGGACAGCCGACGAGTTCCTCCAGCGCGCGCAGGTACGCGCGCGCAGCCGGCGGCAGCTTCGAGAACTCCGTGATGCCGCGGGTGGGCTCGCTCCAGCCCGGGAAGTCGAGATACTCGGGCGTGCACTCGTTCCAGCCGGCGGCGTCCAGCGGCGCATACTCGGTCTTCTTGCCCCGATACTGGTACGCGATCGCCATCCGGATCGTCGGCAGGCCGTCGAGCACGTCGAGCTTGGTCACGCACAGGCCGCTGATGCCGTTGATCATCACCGCGCGCTTGAGCGCCACCAGGTCGATCCAGCCGCAGCGCCGCGGTCGGCCGGTGGTAGCGCCGAACTCGTCGCCGCGGCGGCGGATCTCGTTGCCCAGTGCGTCGTCGAGTTCGGTCGGAAACGGGCCGCCGCCGACGCGGGTGGCGTAGGCCTTGGTGATGCCGAGCAC
>DHLY01000090.1:541-830 GCA_002405525.1 Proteobacteria bacterium UBA4656 | reverse complement strand
CGATGTCGAGCAGCGAACCCTGTGCGCCCTCGAAAAGGATGCGCTGGCCCTGGCGCCGCAGGTCGTGCAGGAGGCCGGCGACGTCGTGCTTCATCGGCTCGACGTAGGCGCCGAAGGCCAGCGCCTCGTCGAGGATGCGCTGGAAGTCCACGCCCTCGACGCCGAGGAACCCGGTCAGCACGAAATTGTGGTAATCCACTGCCGAGCGCAACTTCTCCGCAAGCTGGTCCGGGTAGGCGAGGTCCGCCACGCGCACGCCGCGGCGGGCCACCTTGTCCTCGTAGGCGGG
>DHLY01000090.1:0-385 GCA_002405525.1 Proteobacteria bacterium UBA4656 | reverse complement strand
GCCGCGGCCGGTGGTGCCGATGGCCTTCGCGCCCGAAGCCTTCTCGCGAGCCTGATCGAGCGCAATGTGGTACGGCATGATCAAGGGTGTCGCCGGGCTGATCTTGAGGCGCGGGCGCACGTCGACATGCTTCGCCTCCAGTTCCCCGATCTCCTTCCGCAGCGCTGCCGGCGACAGAACCACGCCGTTGCCGATCAGGCACAGCACGCCCTCGCGGAGGATGCCCGACGGGATCAGGTGCAGCACCGTCTTCTGGCCGCCGACGATCAGGGTGTGACCGGCGTTGTGGCCGCCCTGGAAGCGCGCGACGGCGCCGACCCGCTCGGTCAGGAGGTCGACGATCTTGCCCTTGCCCTCGTCGCCCCATTGAGCGCCGAGGATGACG
>DHLY01000071.1:5087-7307 GCA_002405525.1 Proteobacteria bacterium UBA4656 | reverse complement strand
GGTCCGCCGGACGCCGTCCGGTCCGACATCCACCGTGGTCCGGGTGCCGTCGGGGTAGAGGGTCTGCCGCGACTGCCCGCCGGCACCACCGGTGAAGGTCGTGGTGCTGTACGTCGTGGTGCGGCCCATCGCGCTCCGCGCAGCGACCGTGTTCGACAGCGCATTGCTGCCGGCCGTCGACGTCGACGTCAGCGTCGTGCCACCCCCGGCCGCGTCCTGCGAACTCAGCAGGCCGCCGTTCACATCGAAGGTGTACGTCGACGCAAACCCGCGCGCATCCACGTAGCGGTTGAGCAGCCCGCCCGCCGCGTACTCCATACGCACCTGCTCCGCCAGCGGATTGGTGACCGATGCCAGCAGCCCGTTCGCGTCCAGCGCCAGTTCCGTGCGCAGGTTGTCGGGGCTCACGATCGCCGTCGGCGCCCCCGCCGCGTTGCGCTCGATCCGCGTCAGGTTGCCGTCGCCGTCCGTGATGCCGATCAACCGGCCCGCAGCGTCATAGTTGAACTGATAACGGATCACGCCGGTGAGCGCGTCGCGGGTGTCCAGGTGCCGACCCGTATTGCTGAAGCGGTAGGTTTCCGCGCCGTCAGGCGAGGGCATGACCAGGTCGGTGAGCGAAAGCCCCGGGAATGCGCTGCCCACGGCATGAATCTGCTCGATGTACTGGGCGCCGGCCAGGATATCGCCCGCAAACAGCACGCGGCCGTCGGGCAACGCGTCAATCCCGAACGATGAAGTGACGAACCTCGTCCCAGGCCCTGGCCTTCCCTCACCGCTTCCATTCCCGCCGCCGACCAGCGTCGTGATCGTCCCCGTCTCGCCGATCACTCGCACCCGGTTTTGCCCGTAGTCGAACACCGCCAGATCGCCGTCCGGCAAAACCACGACATTCACGGGGTCGACGACCGCATCGACCGCCGGCCCGAAGTCCCCACGCGGAGGATTCGGCCCGACGTACTCTTCACCGGTTCCGGCGACGGTGGAGATCCGCCCGCTGATGTCGACCTTGCGGACTCGACGGTTGTCGTAATCGGCAATGTACAGATCGCCTTCCGGCGATACATCGATGCCCAGGGGCGTGCGCAGCAAAGCCTGGATGGCCGGACCGCCGTCACCCACCGGGCCGTTCGGTCCCGTGTACTCGGCCTGGCCGGTTCCGGCAACCGTCGCGATGATCCCGTCGGCGCCGATCCGGCGGACATTGCCCGCATCGCCGTCGGCGATGTAGAGGCTGCCATCGGGACCGACAGCCAGCGCGTAGACCGCCCGGAACGTTGCCTCCAGTGCAGGGCCGCCATCACCGCACGGAGCATTGGAACAGCCGGGCGGATTGCCGCCGGACACGCCGCGACCGGCGATGATCTGGATCATCCCGCTGCTGTCGAGGCGGGCCACGTACCGACCGAAGTGGGTCGCGGCATAGACGTTGCCGTCGCTGTCGACCGTCACAGCAAAGACATAGTCCAGGGCCGCCGACACACCGGGCGTCGGCGCACCCGGGAACACGCTGCCGCCACCGGCGATGGTGGTGATGATGCCGTCGGGGCCGATACGCCGCAGCCGGCCCTGGTCTGCAAGGTAGATGCTGCCGTCAGGTCCGACCGCCAAATCTTCGATTCCGCGGAACGAGGCATTCGAGGCTGGCCCGCCGTCGCCGTTGGGGTCGCTGCAGCCGGTCAATGGCGTTGTTGTGCCGCCAAGGGTCCGGACCATGCTGCCACTTGATGCGTTCGCGTCCCGGACGGTCGAGCCTTCGCCCAGATACAGCCTGCGTCCCACCGGATCGTAGGTGTGGTGCGGCGTCAGCGTGAACCCGCCCAGGTTCGCCACGAGGGCGGACGGCCCGGGGACGTCATCGGCCAACAAAATCCGATGATCCGTCCACAGCGTGGTCGCGGCGCGCCCAGCGACCTGGCTTCCGTCCCGCGAGATCGGCACCCCGCCCAGGGTCGCAAACGACTGGTTGAACGCAGTGCGAGTCCCGTAATAGACGGAGGGATACTCGTAGCCGACCCGGATCTTTGCTTCCGCCGTGCCCCTCAGCGGGCGACCCCAGGCGTCACGGCCATCCCAGGTGAAATCGAAGGTCTGGTTCGGTGCGATCGGCAGGGTCTGCGTGACTTTCCGACCCGCCACCTCGAGGGACACTCGGGCATTTGCCGCTGACGTGGGCGTGGTTGCCCCGGTCAATGGAATGCGCAGGACGTCCTGGCGCCT
>DHLY01000071.1:2679-4778 GCA_002405525.1 Proteobacteria bacterium UBA4656 | reverse complement strand
GTGCATCCGGCGGCGGCCCATACGGCCAGTTGTAGTCCCACGGCGCGCCCGCGCCGCCACCACGCGCCGGCAGGAACTCCAGCGGCGTGCGCCAGAAACTCTGGCCCGCCGCGAATGTGCCCGCCAGCTCCGTCCGCTCCGCGTCCGTGATCCCCAGGTCCTGCAGTTGCTGCGGCGTCGCCGGCAGCCCGGAACCCGTCACGTCCAGCACCGCTAGACCGCCCGTCACCGACAGCACCTTCAGCACCCGGCCGTTCCGCGCAGGCACCCACACGCCCCGCCCGCGGTCGTAGTACCCCGACGGCACCACCTCGCCCACCGGGAATCCCACGAAATTGTCCACGTAACTCCACAGCGGCTGGCCGAACTCCACCCGCGTCGCCTCCTTCGACACCGGCTCGTCGATCCCGATCTCCGCCGCGTACGTGTACGCCGTCGTCGGCGGCAGGTCCCCAGGCATCGTGTTCTCCCCCAGATCCCCCACCGTGTACTCCGTGATCCGCAGCGTCGCCGTCGTCAGCGACCCCACCGACCGACCGTCCGCCAGCACCACCCGCGCCTCGCTGCCCGGCGGCACGAACACCCGCGCACGACGCACCCCGTCCTTGTCACGCGATTCGCTGCTCCGCGCCAGCAACCCCCCCACGTTGCGCCCGAACGACACCCGCGTCGCCGCCGCATCCGGCGCGATCATCACCACCCTGTCCAGCACCCGCTGGCCCTGCCAGTCCGGCTTCACACGCCGCTGCACCCCCAGCAGCCCGCTGCGCGTGAAGTCCAGCACCAGCGTGTCTCCGCCGTTCACCGCCAGGTCGAACCGGCCGTCCGCGCGCGTCACCGTCCGCCCCAGTTCCGGTCGCCCCAGCACCCGCACCGTCACCCCAGGCAGCGGAACGTCCATCCGCGTCACCACACGCCCGCTCACCGCCGCACCACGCAATTCGTCGATCGCGCCCGCCGCCACGCCGGTCTGGATCGGGTCCGGACCCGTGTACAGAAACCGCGTCGCCGCCGCAGGCGTCGTCACCCCAGTCGTCGGCAGCGGCGGCGCCACGCCCTCCACCGCAGGCGGCACCGCGCTGATCTCCACCAGCGACGGCGCGCTCACCGTCAGCCCGTTCCCCACCTGCAGCCGCAGCCGGTACAGACCCGCCACCGTCGCTGTGAACCGCGGGTCCACCGCCGTCGGCCGGTCCAGCGACACGTTCGCGCCGTCCGGCACCGCCTCCACCGACCACGCGTACGTCAGCGGCAGGTTCCGCGGGTCGCTCGATCCCGCACCGCTCAACTGCACCTGCACCCCGCGCAGCACCGTCTGCGCAGCACCCGCATTCGCCACCGGCGGCGGACCCACCGACTCCACCGCCGTAATCTCCACCGCGTCCGGCACGCTCAGCAGCGCACCGTCCGACACCACCAGTTCGAACCGGTACAAACCCAGCACCAGCGGCGTGAAACCCGGCGTCGCCGTCGCAGGGTTCGTCAGCACCACATTGCTCCCCGCAGGCTGCGACACCACCTGCCACGCGTAGCTCAGCGCCCCGCCCTCCGCGTCCACCCCGCTACCGGACAGCGTCGCCGCCGCCCCCAACACCACCGACCGGTCCGCCCCAGCATTCGCCACCGGCCGCGTGTTCTCGAAACCCGCCGCAAAGATCGCGTCCGGCAGTCCCTTCCCGACCTCCCGCGCTCCCACCCAGCACGAAAACCCCGCCAGAAACCCCAGCAGAACCATCAGCGTGCGTCGTGACATGGCTCCCCTCCCCCGGGGCAAAACGGCGGTGACTGTGAGCATTTTGTCTACCACAGGGTATTTGCAAAAGTCGATGGCCAGAACGCAAAACCGGCCAGCGCCCCGGCATCCATCCGGGAACACGGGAAACCCAGTCGGGTGTTCGGCGCGTCCGTTCGCTGCGGCGGGCAGGCCTGCGACTTTCGCGCATTGCTTGTCGAGCGCGCAGGATCGGGCGTCACGCACCGTTCTTGCCATCTTCGGGGCGGCATGCGGGGCTCGGCCCGGCCGAAGGCCAGAAAGTGAAAGCCCGGCGCGAGGCCGGGCTTTCGTCGGAGGGGTTGCCCGGTCGGGGGGGGGGGGGGGG
>DHLY01000071.1:870-2554 GCA_002405525.1 Proteobacteria bacterium UBA4656 | reverse complement strand
TGGGGCCGCCCCCCCCGGGGCCGGCGTGTCAGCGGGCCGCCTTGCGCAGCTCCGCCGCCTCCACATCATCGCCGTTGGCGGCCGACAGCCACCGCAACTGCAAGCCGACGGCATCGGCTGCCTGCCACTCGTCCGCCGCCCAGGCGGCCGACTTGCCGGTGCGCTGGGCGAGGCGGGCCTCGGTGCGGCCGTCGATGCCGCGCACGAACAGCACCACCGTGCTGCCACCGCGGACGAAGCGGACCGCTTCCTCCGGGTGGACACCACGAACCGCACCCGCCAGCGCGCCACCGTCGATCGCCGCCGCGCTCCAGCTGCCCGGCATCGACTTGTCGAGGGCCACCACTGGGCTGCCCGGCTCGAAGCCGTTGCCGAACAGCGGAATGGTCAGCGACACGGTGGCCGAGTTGTTGCCCGGCACGTTGTCCGGGATACCCATGGACGAGGTGGCGCTCGCGGTGTTGACGATCGTCACCGGCGGGGTCGTGGTGCTGTACGTGCCCTGCGACTGGATGATGACCGAGCCGCTGGCCGGCAGGTTGACCAGGAAGTTGATCGCGCCGCTGCCCGCATTGGTCGGGCAAGCCCCGCCGCTGACGCCGGTGCAGGTCCACGAGTAGCCCGTGAGCCCGGCCGGAATGGCGTTCACCACCGTCGCACCGGTCACCGCCGACGGGCCGCCGTTGGTGATGGTGATCGTGTAGTTCACCAGGCCATCGATCGGGTTGAACGAACCCACCATCGCCGTCGACAGGTCGGCGCCGGCCTCCACCATGATGGTGAAGGTGGCCACCGGCGACACGTCGATGCCGCCGTTGGCGGTGCCGCCGTTGTCGCGCAGCTGAAGGTTGATGGTCGCCATGCCCGACGCGCCCGTGAGCACGTAGCGCAGCGTGCCGTTGGCTTCCACCTCGACGTTGGTCACCACGTTGGCCGGATCGCTGGCCTCCGACTCCTCGAAATCGACCGTCTGCAACGCCTCATTGGCCGGCCCGGCGCTGATCGCGGTCGCCCAGTTCGGGACCGTGCGCAAGCCGGTGCCGGGCGCCTCGTTGCGGTTCGGACCGACGACGAAGCCCGGGGCGTCGTTGACCGGCGTCACCGTGACGTCGAACGAGGCGCTGGTGGACGCGCTGCCGGCGTCGGTCACCGTCAGCGTGATGGTGACCGGGCCCCCGTTGGCGTTGGCCGCCGGCGTGACCGTCACGGTGCGGCTGGCGCCGCTGCCGCCGAGCACGATGCCGGCATTCGGGATCACCGACGTGTTGCCCGAGGTCGCGGTGACGACCAGGCTGCCCGCGGCCGTCTCGACGTCGCCCACGGTGACGGCGAGCGCCGACGTGGACTGGTCTTCGAGGATCGTCACATTGGCCGGGCCGGTGATCGTCGGCGGGTCGTTGACGGCGTTCACCGTCAGCGTGACCGTGGCCGGCGTCGTGGAGTTGAGCGCACCGTCGTTGACGAAGTAGGTGAACGAGTCGCTGCCCTTGAAGTTCGCGTTCGGCGTGTAGGTGAAGCCGCCGTTCGCCGCAAGGGTCAGCGTGCCCGTGGCCGGGCCGTTCTGCAGCACGGTGGTCAGCGAACCTGCCGCAGTGTCGACGTCGGTGTCGTTGCCGAGCACACCGGGGGCCGCGATGGTCAGCGGCGCGTCCTCGTTCAGCGTGTAGGCGTCGTTCACCGCCAC
>DHLY01000071.1:388-721 GCA_002405525.1 Proteobacteria bacterium UBA4656 | reverse complement strand
ACCGCGGTCACCGTCAGGCTCACCGTGGTCGCCGCCGACGACGCGCTGCCGTCGGTGACGATGTAGGTGAACGAGTCGGACCCGAAGTAGTTCGCGTTCGGCGTGTAGCGCAGCAGCGCGCCGTCACGCGCCACCGTGCCGTTGGCCGCCTGGGTGAACGACAGCACCGTCAGCTCCGCCGGCGCGTTGTCCACGTCGGTGTCGTTGCCGAGCACGTTGACCGAGACCGCGGTGTCCTCCGGACTGGTGGCGGAATCGGCCACGCCCACTGGCGCGTCGTTGACCGCGGTCACCGTCAGGCTGAAGGTTGCCACGTTCGACACCGCCATCGCC
>DHLY01000071.1:0-124 GCA_002405525.1 Proteobacteria bacterium UBA4656 | reverse complement strand
CGTGTCACCCACGTCCACGTCCGCAGCCACCACCGTCGCCGCCGCCGCAGTGTCCTCGTTGGTCGTCGCCGAGCCGTTGCTGGCCACCGGCGCGTCGTTTACCGCGGTCACCGTCAGGCTCACC
>DHLY01000077.1:50497-59023 GCA_002405525.1 Proteobacteria bacterium UBA4656 | reverse complement strand
CCACTTGAATTTCAACAGACCCTCTTTTTCCGATGGCGCGTTGCCCGGGTGTTCCGTGCGCCCGCCGAGGCGCGGGAGCGCCGCGTGCGGCGCGATCGTCGCCTCTCGATCTTGCCGCACGCATTCCGGGCGCGAGGCTTGCGTTGGTGAGCGCGCTGCATGCAGCGATCCCGCGGTAGCGGACCCTGCGCCGCCCGCGGCGGCCGCCTACCGGTCCAGCACCGTGCTCAACGCGCCCACCACGCGATCGACGTGCTCCGCCCGGCTGCCATGGCCCATCAGCCCGATGCGCCACACCTTGCCGGCGAGTTCGCCCAGCCCGGCACCGATCTCGATGCCGAACTCGCCGAGCAGCCGACGGCGCGTGCCCGCGTCGTCGACGCCCTCGGGGATGCGCACCGTGTTGAGCTGCGGCAGTCGCGCGTGTTCGGGCACCAGCAGGTCGAGGCCGATCGCGGCCAGCGCGTCGCACAGCCGCAGGTGCGTCGCCTGGTGGCGGGCCCAGGAGGCCTCCAGGCCCTCTTCGTGCAGAATCAACAGTGCCTCGTGCAGCGCATACAGCATGTTGATCGGCGCGGTGTGGTGATACGCACGGCCGCCGTCGCCCGACCAGTAGGCCATCACCAGGCCGAGGTCGAGGAACCAGCTCTGCACCGGGGCCCTGCGTTGCCTCAGGACGTCCAATGCGCGTTCCGAGAACGACACTGGCGACAGGCCGGGCGGGGCGGAAAGACATTTCTGCGAACCGGAGTAGACCGCGTCGGCGCCCCACGCGTCGACCTCGACCGGGATGCCGCCGAGGCCGGTGACGCTGTCGACGATACTCAGCGCACCGTGCTCGCGGGCTAGTCGGCACAGTAGTTCGGCGTCGGACCTCGCGCCGGTGGAAGTTTCGGCGTGGACGAAGGCCAGCGCCTTGGCGCCGGGGTTGGCCTTCAGCGCGGCCTCTGCTTTGGCCGGATCCACCGGCTGCCCGAAGGCGTCCTCGACCAGCACGCATTCTGCGCCGACGCGGATGACGTTCTCGCGCATCCGCCCGCCGAACACGCCATTACGGCACACGATGACGGTGTCGCCCGGCTCGACGAGGTTGACGAAACAGGCCTCCATGCCGGCCGACCCGGGGGCGGAGATCGGCAGGGTGAGGCGGTTGCGCGTGCGGAAGGTGCGCTGGAGCAGCGCCTTCACCTCGTCCATCATCGCCACGAACCGTGGATCGAGGTGGCCGATGGTGGGGCGGGCGAGCGCAGCGAGCACGCGCGGCGGGACGTTCGACGGACCGGGGCCGAGCAGAAGGCGATCGGGTGGAATGAAGGAATGCATTCGGGCTCCGTGGAAGTCGGTGCGAAAAAGGTGCCGCGCGGCTCGGTGCGGCGATCGACCTCGATCATGCCGGGCGGACAGCGGGCGGTCGAGACCGGGTGAGAACTTCGGTGGAGGATCGCGATGGCAGGCGACCATGTGGTGGTGTGTGGTGGCGGTGCGCAGGGCGCAGCCGTGGTGCGGGCGCTCCGTCGGCGCGGCGCGGCGGTGCGGGTTGCAGGGCGTGATGCGACGACGGCGCGAGCTGCGTTCGGCGGCGAGGTCAGCTTCGCGCATGCGGACCTCGATTGCCCCGCGACCCTGGTCGAAGCGCTGGCCGGTTGCGCCGGTGCGTTCGTGATGCTGCCGATTCCACCCGGCTTCGCAGTCAGCCGGGCGCCAGGGTTGGGGCTGCTCGACGCGCTGGCGCGCGCGCGACCGCCTCGGCTCGTGTTCAGGACCGGGGGATTCGCGGTTCCGGCGCTCGCCGCTTCCGGCTACGTGCAGGGCAACGTGGCAATGGCCGCCTCGGTGCGCGCGGTCGGCGCGCCGACACTGGTGCTGCGCCCCGCAATCTATCTCGACATTCTGCTGTGGACCGACCTGACAGTGGCGCTGCGTGGTGAGGGCGTGCTCGCCTACCCGCCGCTGCCGGCAGACCGCCGCTTGTCGTGGACCGTGCACGATGATCAGGGCGAGTCTGCTGCGGTCGCGCTCATCGCGCAGACGTTTCCGCAGGGAGAGTACGACGTGGTCGTCCACGGTGCGCCGACGCAGGTCGAACTCGCGAACCTCCTCGGCAGGGTCCTAGGACGCCCGGTCGTCCACCGTCCTGCGACGCCGGATACGTTCGGGGCGACGCTGGGCGCGACGCTCGGCAGCGTCGAGATCGGCGGCGGTATCGCGCAGATGTACGCCGCGGTAGTGGCGGCGGGGCCGGACGCCGCCGTACTCGATCCCGCGCCGCCGGAGCGCGCGGTCGGGGCGCGGATGTCGGCGGTCGACGACCGGTTGCAACGTCACTTCCGCTGAGGCGGGTCGCCGGCGGGCCGGTGGCGCGCTGAAGTGACGCCGTCCTTCGCAGCCTCGCCGGGTTCGCGCCGGTCCATGCGGTGCCGCTGCGCAGGCCTGCCCACGGGCACGGCGGCTGGGTCGCGCCCGCCGCCGTGGACGGAGCGCGCGGACCCGCTGCGTACTGAGCGGTGGTCGCCACGGGTTCCGGCTGCCGCTCCGTGCGGCGCGGTGCGATGCAAATGTCGCCGCGGAACACCGGCCTCGCCAGGCAGCCCTCGGTGTACCCTGCGCGGGGAGCAGCGACGCGGCCTGGCGACCGTAAAGGAAAGCGTCATGCAGACGACTGATCCACCGCACATCGGCACGCGGCTGCGACTTCCCTGCGGGGCCGTGCTGGTCAACCGCCTCTGCAAGTCGGCGATGACCGAGGGTGTCGCCGACCCGTGGCAGCGCGCCACCGCTCGGCATGCGACGCTGTACCGGCGCTGGCGCGACGGTGGGATCGGGCTTTCGATCACCGGCAACGTGATGATCGATCGCGAGGTGCTCGAGCGGCCCGGCAACGTGGCGATCGATGCCACCGATCCGCGCACCACCGACGCCGACGCGCGCGCGCGGCTGGCGCGCTGGGCGAGCGCGGGCACCGGCGGCGGTGCGCACCTGTGGATGCAGCTTTCTCACGCCGGACGACAAAGCCCGCGTTATGTCACGACCCGTACCGTCGGACCCTCTGCGGTAGGGCTCGAACTGCTCGGCAACTACGCCCGGCCGCGCGCGCTCACCGATGCCGAGATCCGCGCCTTCATCGGCCGTTTCGGTACCGCCGCCGCAATTGCGCGCGATTGCGGGTTCACCGGCGTGCAGGTCCACGCCGCACACGGTTACCTGCTCAGCGCCTTCCTGTCGCCGGTCACCAACCGGCGCGATGACGCGTGGGGCGGCGCGGTCGGCAGCCGCGCGCGTTTTCTCGTCGAGGCGGTGCGTGCGTCGCGGCGTGCGGTCGGGGCCGACTTTCCGGTGGCGGTGAAACTGAACTCGGATGACTTCCGCAAGGGCGGCTTCAGCCATGCCGATTGCCTCGAGGTGGTCCGGTTGCTGAACGCCGAATCGATCGACCTGCTCGAGATCAGCGGCGGAACCTACGAGCAGCCGCGCCTGCTCGGCTACGAGGGCGTCGCCGATAGCGCGGAGCCGGTACGCGCCAGCACCCGCGTGCGGGAGGCCTACTTCATCGAGTATGCCGATGCGATTCGTCCTGTCGCCGCAATGCCGCTACTGCTCACCGGCGGTTTTCGCTCCCTCGCGGCAATGGACGCAGCCCTGGCCGATGGTGCCTGCGACGCGGTGGGCCTCGGCCGCCCGCTCGTGACGGAGCCGGACCTGCCGACCCGATTGCTGTCGGGCACTGCGGCGCTGGCGCTGCCGTTCGATCGCCAGCTGCGATTGGCCGAACGCGGCTGGCGGTCACCGGGCAGTCGCTTCTTGCCGTTGCGCGTGGCCAATGTGCTCGGAGCGCAGGGCTGGTATTACCGCAATATCGCGCGCCTCGCGGACGGGCTGCAGCCCGACCTGCGCGCCCGCCTGTCGCGCGCCATCGGCTGGTACCTGATCGATGAGTTGGCATCTGCGGTGCGGCGGCGGCGAGCGCGCAAGCGACAAGCGCCGCCCTGACGGCCCGCCCGCCCAATCGGTGATTCGATCGATCCGCGGGGCCGTCGATGCCACGCACCGCCACGGTGTCCGGCGGCACCCTGCCGAGTCACCCCATCATGCACTGGTTGCGTCCCTGGCGCTTGGCGCGATACATCGCCTCGTCGGCGCGCTCGAACACGGTTTCCGGCGTGTCGTCGCCCTGGAAGACGGCGATGCCGCAGGACACCGTGACCGGGATCGGTTTCTGCCGGTAGTGGAAGTTCAGGCGCGCGATCCGTTCGCGAAGAGTGTTGCAAACGCGCAGCGCGTCCTCCGGACCGGTGCCGAGCAGCAGCATGGCGAATTCCTCGCCGCCGTAGCGGGCCACGAAGTCGACCTCGCGGATGTGCTTTGCAAGGTGCTGCGCCACGACATATAGCAGTTTGTCGCCGGCTGCGTGGCCGTAGGTGTCGTTGATCGCCTTGAAGCGGTCGATGTCCCAGGCGACGAGGCACATCGTCCTGCTGAAGCGCTTCCAACGCGCGTACTCGTGGGCGATGCGCTGGTCCCAAGCAAGGCGGTTCGGAATACCGGTCAGTGCATCCGTGGTCGAAAGACGCTGCTCGCGGCGCAGCGAGTCCTGCAGGGCCTTGGTCTCGCGCTCGAGTTCGCCGATCCGGGTCCGCATCCGCTTCGCGCGCTGTCGGTATTCGGACAGCCGCTCGGTTTCGCGCGACCGGAACTCGCCGACATGGTGGAGGATCGCCGTGGTGCGAGCCACCACGTCGCGGCGCAAAGCCTCCAGCTCCTGCGCAGCGCGGACGCTCTCGCCCAGGCGCGCCAGTTCCTCGCCGACCTCACCTTCCAGCCGCTGTCCCGACTGCCGCGATGCCTCGCGATCGCTGTCCTCGCCGAACAGATAGGCCGCTACCTCGTCGAGCTGGCTGTTGACGTGGGCAAGCGTGCGTTCCACCTCGCCGCGATCCCGCTGCAGCGCCTGCAGTTGCTCGTTGACCAGTTCAGCCATCCGCTCGATCGCTTCGGCCACCGCGACGTCGCTGGTGGCTTCAGCCAGCATGGCTTTGAGTTCGTCGACCCGCGGACCGGCCCGGGTTTCCAGCGCCAGCCGGTCCAGCAGGCGCGTGAGGAAGGCTGCCGCCTGGCCGAAGGCACTGCTTGGGCCGGCACATGGACGCAACGTCGCGTCCGGGTCGTCGAGCGCCGAGATCGCGCGATGCAGGCCGCCGAGCAGGGCCTCGATGTCCGGGGCGGGCGCCCGCCGGCGCAGGACTGCGGCTACCCGGCCGAGCTGGTCGTCCAGCTCGGCCGATTGCCCGCGTGCGGCGACGCAAAGGTGCCCGACGAGGCGTCGCAACGCCTGTTCCAGAGCCAGCCAGGCCTGTTCGTGCACCGCGATCTCGTTCGGCGCGATGCGGACAGGGGCTGGCGATTGCGGTTCGACCGGCATGGAGTCCACCTGGGGCGACAGACCGCCTCCCGGACCTGTATCGGCTCGCCCCTGCCTCCCACCGGGAGCGGTCGAGCGATACGGTCGCGGAGCGGCAAACCCTCAGCAAGAAGCGGGCCGGGGCGCGGGGCGCAGGGATTTGCCGCGTCCCAGCAGGGTGTTTCTCAATACCCTGCTGCCGGTTCGGGCGGCCGACGATCCGCGCCGCAGGCGGGCGACCGCGTGCGCCCCAGGCCAGGCCGGTGCTCAGGTGCCCGTGCGGGCCGCCTCCAGTGCGGCGACCCGGGCTTCCAGGGCCTCGATGCGGGCAGCAAGCGCTTCGCGCGGCGCGGGTGCCGGCGCCGATCCGTTGGCCGCAGCCTCGGTGGCGGCGGCTTCACCGCACAGAAGATGCATGTAGCGGTCTTCACGCTGGCCTGCGCCGCGTGGCAGGCGCAGGGCCAGGGCAGGCTGACGTGCGACCAGGCGATCCAGCGTGTCGCGCACGTCATCCGGCGACGGGAATTCGGCGAGGCGGTCGCTGCGGGCGTGAAGCTCGCCGACCGTCTGCGGGCCCCGCAGCACCAGCAGGCAGAGCAGGGCGCGTTGCCGGACCGTGGTGGTGAAAGCCTGATCGAAACGGTGCTCGTAGCGAAGGGCCCGCGCGCCGTGGACCACCCGCACCAGGCCGCGGTCCTCGAGCTGGCGCAGGGCGTGGCCGACCAGGCCCGGCTCGAGGTCCATCACCGGCTCGCGGCTGGTCTTCTGGTTGCAGGCCGCAACGAGCGCATGTTCGGTCAGCGGGTAGGCATCCGGCGTGATGGCGGCCTTTTCCACCAGGCAGCCCAGCACACGAGCCTGCACCGGGTCGAGCGGGACGAGGGGTTCGGACTCCGTCATGGCGGCGGCTCGGTTCGGGGCCGGCAGGATACGCGCGACTGGCGGCGTCGCAAAGCCGCTCCGGCACCACGCGCCGCCCGAGTGGTGCGCGGGGCGGCCGCACCCGGCGCGCACTGCCACACCTCGGGCCGTGTTCGGCCGCGGCGGCGCGATCGGGCGGGTCGCAGCGCCCTGCCGAACGCGCCGCATCAACGGTGGTTCAGATCCGCTCGACCCGGCTACCGCGCACGATCACCCGGGCACCGTCCCGCAGGGGACCGAGCTCGCTTTGCCGCACCACCACGCGGCGGCCGTCATCCAGCGCCACGAAAATCTCGTAGTAAGGACCGGCGTTGTTGTTTTTTTCCACCTCGTTGCCGACCACCCCGCCGGCCACCGCGCCTGCGATGGTCGCCGCCTTGCGTCCGTCGCCCTTGCCGAGCGTGTTGCCGAGTACGCCGCCGATGATCGCCCCGAGGACGGCCCCGCCCCCGGAGGCGTAGGACTCACCATCGTAGACGCGCTCGATGCGCTCGACCACGCCACAGTTGGCGCAACGTAGGGGACCGCCGTCGGCGGCGTAGTAGCGCGGGGGCGGGGACGAGGCGCAGGCAGCGAGACCGAGGGCGAGGATGGATGCGATGACGAAACGGTGCATGGACGCGCTCCAGAGAAAGGACGCTGCTCGATCGTGGCGCGCCGAGCCTGAACGGTGACGGACCGGCCGCACGCGGGGTGTGGAGCATTGTTCCGGCTGCGCGTCGAGGGGCTCGACCCCCGGGAGATGCGGCCACGACCAGCCTCTCGCGAAGCCGCTCAGCGCCTGTGAAAGAGCCCGCATCCTGTGGGTTCTCCAGTCGCGAGTCCGGCACCGGTCCGGACTCGCTCCCGCTCCCGCGAATCATGCACTGGCGTGCATGAGCCGCGCGCGGGCGATCCACGGCGTACCTGAAACTCTGCCCTTCCACTGCTGCTCAGGGGAGGCCTGCGGGAGGCTTGTCGTTTCCCGGGTGACTCAGCGGACCTCGAAGTCCGCAGCGCAACCGTTGCTGACCCAGATGCCGCGACGGTCATGGCCCCAGGTACGGCCCTCGACGCAGGCCGCGCGGCTGATCTGCCGGGCGAGATAGACCCGACCGCCGCGGCGGGTCGAACAGTAATTCGGCTCGTAGTCGCGCGACTCGCAGCGCACCCATTCGCCGCCGCCTCCCGGACGCCAGGCGGACTCCGCGTAGCTGATGTCGAACACCCCGGCGCAGCCGTCCTCGACCCAGACGCCGCGGCGGTCGAAACCCCAATTGCGGCCGAAGACGCAGCGCGTATCGCTGATCTGGCGCGACAGGTAGGCGGTTCCCCAGCCCACGTCGGCGGGGCAGTAGCGGCGCCGGTAGTCGCGCGATTCGCAGCGCACGCTGTCGGGACGGTGGAAACCGCCGCCGCCGGTGGCCGGCGGCCAGCGGTAGTCGCTGTCGCGATAGCCGATCTCGAATTCCCCGCCGCAGCCCTCGGTCACCACGATGCCGCGCGCGTCGCGCCACCAGGTGCGGCCGCGGATGCACTCCGAGCGGCTGGTCTGGCGCGCCAGGCGCACGCCGCGATCGGTGTCGGCCGGGCAGAACTGGCGACGGAAGTCGATCGATTCGCAGCGGATGACGTCGTTGCCGCCGTACTGCGCGGACGCTGTTGACGGCGACAGCAGGATCGCCCCCAGCAGGGCGAGCAGGACGAACACGCGCATGACAATGACTCCGTTGGGTCCCCGATCGAAGAAGATAAACCGGCGGGCCATGGATGGGAAGCGCCTGCGCAGGCCTCCGCCGCCCACGCAGCCGGCATCGGTGCGCGAACCTGCGTGGATGCTGCGCTGCCGCGACGGCGGCGCATGCGCCGTGGCGCGGGAGCGCATCCTGGCGCGGGCGGCGGGTGAGCGCCTGATAGACTTTTGCGGTGGATGACGTCCAGCCCAACCTGGTCTTCCGTGCGCGCGGGCTGGCCAAGGTCTATCGGATGGGGGACGTCGAAGTGCACGCCCTGCGCGGGGTCGATCTCGACCTGTGGGCGGGTGAATTCGTGGTCCTGCTGGGACCCTCCGGCAGCGGCAAGTCCACCCTGCTGAACATCCTCGGCGGGCTGGATGCACCCACCGGCGGCCGCGTCTGGTATCACGGCGAAGACCTGGTCGACGCCGACGATGCCCGCCTGACGGCGTTCCGCCGCGAGCACGTCGGTTTCGTGTTCCAGTTCTACAACCT
>DHLY01000077.1:45652-50380 GCA_002405525.1 Proteobacteria bacterium UBA4656 | reverse complement strand
CGTGTTCCAGTTCTACAACCTGATTCCCAGCCTGACCGCGCGCGAGAACGTGGCGATTGTGACCGAGATCGCCGCCGCGCCGATGCGCCCCGAGGAGGCGCTGGCGCTGGTGGGCCTCGGCGACCGGATGGATCATTTCCCGGCGCAGCTGTCCGGCGGGCAGCAGCAGCGGGTGGCGATCGCGCGCGCCATCGCCAAGCGCCCGGCGGTGCTGCTGTGCGACGAGCCCACCGGCGCACTGGATTCAGCCACCGGCGTGCTGGTGCTGCAGGCCCTGGAGCGGATCAACGCGGAGCTCGGCACCACCACGGTGGTGATCACCCACAACGCCGACATTGCGCGCATGGCCAGCAGGGTGCTGCACCTCGCCGATGGTCGGATCGCGCGCATCGACGAGAACGCGCAGCGCACCCCGGCCCGGGACCTGCACTGGTGAGCGCGCTATCGCGCAAGGCCCTGCGCGACCTGTGGCATCTGCGCGGCCAGGCGCTGGCGATTGCGCTGGTGATCGCCGGTGGCATCGCCAACCTGGTGATGTCGCAGGCCACCCTGGATTCCCTGTACGGCACGCGCGAGCGCTTCTACCGCGAAAACGCGTTCGCCGACGCCTGGGCGCCGCTGGAGCGCGCGCCGGAGCCGGTCGCCGCGCGGCTGTCGGCGATCGACGGCGTCGCCGCGGTGGAGACGCGGGTGGTGTCGGCCGGCAACCTCGCCCTGCCGGGATTCGACGAGCCGATCCGAGCGCTGGTGCACTCTCTTCCTGCCGCCGGCGCGCCGCCCGCGCTGAACCGACTCACCGTGCGGCGCGGCCGCCTGCCGGACGGCGGCGGTCGCGGGGAAGTGGTGGCCAGCGAGGCCTTCGCCGAGGCGCACGCCCTGGCCCCGGGCGCCCGCCTGCGCGCAACCCTGCACGGGCGAGCCCAGTGGTTCACCCTGGTCGGGATCGCTGCATCGCCGGAGTTCGTATATCAGATCCAGCCCGGCGGCACGTTCCCGGACTTCAAGCGCTTCGCCGTGCTGTGGATGGATCGGCGCGAACTGGAGGCGGCGCTCGACATGGACGGGGCTTTCAACGACGTCGCGCTGCGTCTGGCGCCCGGGGCCCGCACGGCGGCGGTGCTGGCGGCGGTCGACGGGGTGCTGGCGCGTTACGGCGGGCTCGGCGCGTTCTCTCGCGACGAGCAGCTGTCGCACCGCTTCCTCAAGCACGAGTTCCAGCAGCTGGCGACCATGGCCTGGCTGTTTCCGGCGATCTTCCTGTCGGTGGCCGCGTTCCTGCTCAACGTGGTGGTGACGCGGCTGGTGGGGATGCAGCGCGACCAGATCGCGATCCTCAAGGCATTCGGCTATCCGCCGCAGGCGATCGGGCGCCACTATGCGCTGATGGTGGCGGTGATCGCGCTGGGCGGCGCGGCGATCGGCGTTGGTGGAGGCGCGGCGCTGGGCCAGTGGCTGTCCAGCGTGTACATGCAGTTCTACCGATTTCCCTATCTCGAATTCCGGCTCAGTCCGACGGTCGCCGGACTCGGCGTCGCAGTGGCGCTGGCCAGCGCGCTGGCGGGGACCGCGGTGGCGGTATGGCGCGCCGCGCGCCTGCCGCCGGCCGAGGCGATGCGGCCTCCGGCGCCGGAACACTATCGCCCCACGCTGGTGGAGCGGCTCGGTTTCGGCCGGCGGCTCGACGAGCCGACCCGCATCATTCTGCGCCAGCTGGAGCGGCGGCCCGGCAAGGCGGCGCTGTCGATCGCGGGGCTGGCAATGGCCTGCGCGATCATGATGGTCGGCCGCTTCCAGGGCGACGCCATCGACTGGATGGTGGATACCCAGTATCGCATCGCGCAGCGAAACGACGTGGGCGTCTTCCTGGTCGAGCCGACCGGGCGCGGCGCGCTGCGGGAACTCGGTTCCCTGCCGGGGGTGGAACGGGTGGAGCCGTTCCGCACCGTGCCGGTGGTGTTCCGCCGCGGCACGATGGAATACCGCAGCTTCATCGAGGGGCTGGCGCCGGAGCCCGAACTCAAGCGTCCCGTGGACCGCGCGCTGCGGCCGGTGCCTGTCCCCTCCGACGGTCTGCTGCTGACCGACTACCTCGCCGGGATGCTGGACGTGGCGCCCGGCGATCGGGTCGAGGTGCAGGTGCTCGATGGACGCCGTCGGTGGCTGGTGCTGCCGGTGGCCGGTACCGTGCACGAATACATCGGCGCGCAAGGCTACATGGCGCTCGATGCGCTCAACCGCGCGCTGGGCGAAGGCGATGTCGTCACCGGCGCGCGGTTGTCGGTGGCCGCCGCCGAGCGCGCGAACCTGTACCGCCTGCTCGACCAGCGTCCGCGGATCGCCGGCGTGGGCGTGCGCGACCTCGAAATCCGCAACGTCTATGATTCGATCGCCGAGAGCATGCTCACGTTCTCCTTCGTCTCGCTGCTGCTCGGCGCGGTGATCAACTTCGGCGTGGTCTACAACGCCGCCCGGGTCGCGTTGTCGGAGCGCGGGCGCGAGCTGGCCAGCCTGCGCGTGCTGGGCTTCACGCGGGGCGAGGTTTCCTACATCCTGCTGGGTGAGCTGGCGCTGCTGGTGCTGCTTTCCGTGCCGGTCGGTTTTCTGTTCGGCTGGGGCCTGATCGCCTTCATGGGGCAGGCGCTGACTTCCGACCTGTTCCGCGTGCCGGCCCAGCTGAGCATGCAGACGCTGGCTTTCGCGGGACTGGCGATGGTGGTGTCGTCGGTGCTCTCCGCGCTGGCCGTGCGGCGACAGCTGGCGCGCCTGGACCTGGTGGAAGTGCTCAAGACGCGGGAGTAGCGATGGCGTTGTCGCGCAGGCAGTGGGCAGGGATCGGGATCGGCGTGCTGGTACTGGCCGGACTGGCATTCGGCTTCCGCTCGCCGGCGCGGGTGGTGGACGTCCGCGAGGTGGTCCGCGGGCCACTGGCGGTGAGCTTTCAGGAGGAGGGGCGCACGCGCCTGAAGGATCGCTTCGTGGTCGCCGCGCCGGTCGCCGGCACCCTGCGTCGGGTGGTGCTTCGCGAGGGCGATGCGGTGCGGGCCGGCCAGGTGGTGGCGGAGATCGATCCGGCATCGGCGGCGCTGCTCGATCCCGCGAGCCGGACGCGGCTGCGCGGGGAAGCGGACGCCGCGACCGCCGCGGTGCGCGCCGCCCAGGGGCGCGTGGCGGCCGCGGCATCGGCCGAGCGCCAGGCGCGTCGTGAGTACGAGCGACTGCAGGGCATGCAGGCGTCCGGCGCCGTATCGCCGAACCAGATGGACGCCGCGGCCGCGACCGCGGCGCGCACCGCGGCCGAACTGGCCGCCGCGCGAGCCGACGAAGAAGGCGCGCGGCAGCGCGGACTTGCCGCCCGTGCTGCTCTCGGCGAGGAAGGGCGCGCCGGCGGCGGCGCGCCGCTGCTGCTGCTCGCACCGATCGACGGACTGGTGGTGCGTCGGTATCTGGAGAGCGCTGTGCCCGTGGCGGCCGGGTCGCCGGTTCTGGAACTGGGCGACCCGCGCGCGATCGAGGTGGAGGTCGAGGCTCTGTCCACGGACGCGGTGCGGCTGCGCGCCGGCCAGTCGGCGCGCGTGCTGCGCTGGGGCGGCGAGGGTGCGCTGGTCGCGCGCGTGCAGCGGGTCGAGCCGGGCGGGTTCACCAAGGTCTCGGCGCTCGGGGTGGAGGAGCAGCGCGTGCGGGTGATCCTCGACTTCGACGAGCCCGCCGAGCGCCGGGCCGCGCTGGGCGACGGCTACCGCGTCGAGGTCGAGTTCGTTGCCTGGCAGGCCGACGAGGTGCTGCAGGTGCCGGCGCCCGCGCTGTTCCGTCTCGACGGCCGTTGGCACGTGTTCGTCGTCGACCGTGGCAGGGCCCGGATACGCGCGGTCGAGATCGGCGAACGCGGCGCCGAAGCCGCGCAGGTCCTGTCCGGCCTCGCGGCCGGCGAGCGCGTCGTGGCCTACCCGGACGAGCGTGTTCGTGAGGGGGTCCGGCTGCGTCCCTTGGCCGATTCCTGAACGCCGCCGGGCAGCGCGTGCGGGCGCTCGGGACCGAAGCCGTCGGCGGCCCGATTCGCTTTTCGGCGCGCGGCGTGCTAGCTTCTCGGCGCTGTGTTTGCACGGTCACTGTGAATCGTGGCCCGATGCGACGGTACTCCGGTCCGATCCATCGTTTCACCTCTGTGTCTCCTTGCACACCCAGTGATAGGTCGCCGTCCACGGTGGTCGGTGACCTCTGTCCTTTTCAATCATTGGAGTAGTTTCATGTCGGATCGTCAGACCGGTACCGTCAAGTGGTTCAACGACGCCAAGGGCTTCGGATTCATCACCCGCGAGGGCGGCCCGGACGTGTTCGTGCACTTCCGCGCCATCAACGGCAATGGCCACCGCACGCTGGCGGAAGGCCAGAAGGTGCAGTTCCGCGTCACGCAGGGCCCGAAGGGCCTGCAGGCCGAGGACGTGACCGCCGTCTAAGGCGGCGCGCCGCGCGCTGGAACGGCCCCGCGCGGGCCGTTCCGATCACGCCGGGGCGCGGATGCGACCCGGCGTTTTTCTTTTCAGAGGGAGATTCACGATGCTGACGCTCAGCGTGCGCGGGCTTCCGCGCGAAATGACCGAATCCGGGCTGTCCGAACTGTTCGGCAAGCACGGCAAGGTGCATGGCCTGCGGATGGCCAAGGACCTGTTCGCCGGGACCTGCAAGGGTTTCGCCGAACTCAAGATGGAAGGGCACGAGGCGCGCGCCGCG
>DHLY01000077.1:1834-45430 GCA_002405525.1 Proteobacteria bacterium UBA4656 | reverse complement strand
AAAGCCGGTCGCGGGCCTCGCGGTCCGCGGCCGGGAGACGGCCGCCGCCCGCCTAAGCGGTCAGCGAGGGTTCGATCCGCGCCGCCAGCGCCGACCGATCGTCGGCCGGCAGGGGGCCGAGTCCCAGCCATTCTTCCAGCAACTGCTTCGCGTCCTGCGCGGGATCGGTCGCTGCTCCGCCGCGCATGCGCTCTGCCAGCCGCTGCATCTGCAAGGCGCGGCGCAGTTCGCGCGCTTCGGCTGGCGATTCGGCGCCACGCGCCGCTTCGGCTCGCACGGCGAGCGCCGCCCCGGCTGCGCGCGCGTCGCCGGCCAAGGCCATGAGCGCATCCGTCGCGATCCCGCTGGTGACCCATCCACGCACGCGTTCGATCCGCTGGCGCAGGACGGCGGGCAGGGCCAGCCCCTCGATCGATGCTTGCAGCGCGTCCAGCGAGGGCGCTGCATCGCCGTCGATCAATGCGGCCTCCGCCGCCGCGCAGGCGGCCGCGGCGGCCAGGATGCGCTGCGTGGTTTCCGCACGCAGGCGCGCCTGCAGCGCGCGCTGCGCCCGCCTGACCTGGTCCAGCGACTGGTCGAAGCGGCGCTCCTCGTCGCGCCCGCGATCGTCGCGCGGCGGCCGGCGGTCGCGCTGGCCAGGTGGCACGCGGTCGTCCCGACGGCCCGGCGCCGGGCCGCCGCGCCCGTCGCGCGCTCCGCGGCCGCGGTCGCGGTCGTCCTTCGCCGCCGGCGGCGGAGCGATCGCGTGCCAGCGCGCCTGAAGTGCGGCGATGCGCGCATCGGCGTGGCGGAGCGACTCGGCATCGCCGTTGGCGAGCGCCGCCAGTTCGCGCAGCACCTCGGCCACCGCGGCCTCGCGCTCGCGCGCGGCCGATTGCTCACCCTCGCGCTGCGCTCGCTCGGCAGCGAACAGCGGATCGGCCAGCGCGGAAAACTCGGATCGCAGCGCTTCCTCGGCCGCGCGCCCGGCCCGCGGCATCGATGCCAGCCGCGTTTGTGCCTCGCGCACGGCCGCGAGCGCGTCGGGTCCGGACACCTGCGCGAGCTGGCGGCGCAGCTGCGCGATCACCTTGCGCTTGTCGGCCTCCGCCGCCGCATCGCGATCGGCGCGGCGGGCGTCGATGCGCTCGATCGCGGCGCGCAGGCGCTTGCCGAGGGCGCCGCGCTCGCGCGGATCGATGTCGTCCAGCCGGTGCAGCGCTTCGGTCAGCGCGCGACGCAGCCCGCTGTCCGCGTGCGCTGCATCGTGGTGGACGCCATCGGCACGCGCCAGCAGCGCATCGAGGTCGGCGCGTCGCCGCCCGCGCAGTTCGTCGCGCTTGTCGAAATAAGCCCTGGCCGGCGCCATGGCGCGGTGGCAGACCGCGCGAAACCGCCGCGCCAGCCCGACCCGGGCGGCGGCTTCGGCGTCCAGTCGCTCGCTGGCGTCGAGTCGCTGCCATTCGGTCTGCCCTTCGCGCACGCGGTGTGCGATCGCGTCAGGGTGGGCGCCGGAAGCCGCCAGCGATTCGATTTCGTCGCACAGGCGCGCGCGCGCCTTGTTGTTCGACCAGTGCTGCCAGCGCGCCAGGCGGTCGAAGCGTTCCTGCAGGGCGGCCAGCCGGCGATCCACCGTGGCGGGCAGAAGGCGAGCGGCGCGAAGCGCGACCAGTGTGGCCTGCGCGTCGCGCGCATCGCCGGCGCGCTCTGCGTCCAGCGCGGCTTCGAGCGCCGCCAGTGCGTCGCGCGCGCGGGCGGCATCCAATTCGAGAGCGGCGCGTCGTGCGTCGGCCTCCGCGTCGCGGCGGGCAGCCTCGTGATTGAGTCGCTCCCGCGCCAGCGCCAGCGCGGCTTCGAAGCGTTGCCGCGCGTCGAGTTCCGCCGCCGCATGCGAGCGCCTGCGGTCCCAGGCCAGCGCGAGGCGCCGCCGCAACTCGTCGACGCCGGCACCGTCGAGAATGCCGGCATGCCCCTCTGCCTCGTCCGCCAGAGCGAGCAGTTCGGGATCGGGAGCCGGATCGGGAAGCACTTCATCTTCGAGCGGCGCCGGCGTGACGGCCGGGCCGGCGGAGACCGTCCGCGGCGCCAGCGCGCCGGCGAGCGCGTCCACGTAGCCCTGGACGCGGCGCACCAGGTCGTCGCCGAGGTGCGGGGCCAGCGCAGACCACTCGTCGAGCAGCATGTCGCGCCTTGCCAGGAGGTCTTGCGGACGTTCGCGTCGCAACGCGTCGAGACAATCGGCGATCGCCAGCGCGCGCTCGCGCCGGGCCTGTGGATCGCCTGCCGCCAGGCGCATCGCAAAGGCGCGCTCGCGCGCGGCGTGGGCGAGCCGCTTGTCCGACTTGCGGGCCGACTCGGCGAGTCGGTCCAGGGTCGGCAGATGGTCGATGCGCGCGAGCAGGGTCAGCCGCAGCGCCGGATCGGGGTCCCGCTGGCATCGTTCGGCCAGCAGTCCAGGCTTGCCGTGGCGCTCCAGCGCGAGGAGGCGCAGCGTGGGTTCGGGAGCCTGCGACGCCACGTGCGCGAGTACGTCCGCGTCGTCCTCGGCGCGCAGGATCCGCTCCCGCTCGGGCAGCGCCATGGCCTCGTCGCACAGGAGCGCGCGGTAGCGGGCCGCCGCCAGTTCGCGCACCGTCGCATCGGCATCGTGACGCGCGCGGTCGCCGAGCAGCGGCAAATCCACCAGTCGCCGGACCGCGGCCGCGCGAACCGTGGGGCTTTCGTCGCCGCGGGCCAGGTCGGCGAGTCGCGGGGCGATCGCCGCGGGATCGGCGCAGGCGATCGCGCGGGCGCGCTCGGCGGGGTCGCGGCTCTCCCAGCCAGGCTGATTGCGCAGCTTGAACATGGATGGACGGATCGTGGGTCGGAGCGGTGTAGCGTGACCATCCGGGCCGGGAAGTCAACTATCGGCGCGTCGCACCGCGCTGCCGGGTCCGGCACTCGCCGCCGCATGGTGTCGTTTATGCTCAAGGTCCAACCGTCGCCGGAGTCCGCATGACTGCCGAAGCCTGCCGTCCGTCGATGCGCGTGCACCGCGGGCGTGGAATCGCGCGGGCCGCGCGACATCCGGTCCGGATCGTGGCGCCGGTCCAGGCGACGGCTTCGCACTGCGGGCGGCCGGGTGCGGCGGTGTCCGGCCGGTGGGGCTGCCGGTGACCGTCACGTTGCACGAATGGCCGGCGCGCAGCGCCGACGGCCACGTTGCGGCGGTGCGCGCGCACCTCGTCCCCGGCGCGCGCGTCGGGCTGCTCTTCGTGCCTGCGATGGGTGTTGCGGCCTGGCACTACGACGGCTTCGCGCAGGCGCTCGCCGCGCGCGGGGTGGCGGTGGCGGTGCATGAGTGGCGCGGGCTCGGGACCAGTACGTTGCGCGCCTCGCGGCGCCACGACTGGAGCTACCGCGAACTGCTGGAGGACGATCTGCCGGCATCAATCGGCACGGTGTGCACGGGCGCGCCGCCAGTGCGCTGGTGCTTCGGCGGGCACAGCCTCGGCTCGCAGTTCGCCGCGATGGCGGCAGCCGTCGATGCTCGGGCCCATGGAATCATGGTGATCGCCGGCGGCGCCCCGTACTGGCGCAGCTTCCCGCACCTGCAGAAGCTGATGCTGCGCGGCGTTTTCGGCGTGATGAACGGCGTGGGCGCGATGCGCGGCTATTTCCCCGGTCGCCGCGCAGGATTCGCCGGCAACGAGGCGCGCGGGGTGATCCGCGACTGGACCTACACCGGGCGCCATGGCCACTACCGCGTGCCGGGCCTCGCCCGCGACCACGAGGGCGCGCTGCATCGGTGCCGTCTGCCGGTGCTGGCGATCCGCTTCACCGATGACTGGTACGTTCCGCAGGCGTCGCTCGATCACCTGCTGGCCAAACTGCCGCACGCGACCGTGCAGCGCCAGGAGATCGGGCGCGCTGCGCTTGCGGGTCGCGCGGCCGACCACTTCGGCTGGATGAGGCATCCGGTCGGGGTGGCGGAGCGCGTGGCACGCTGGCTCGGCGGGTCCGTCCGCGAGGCGAACGCCTCGGATTCTGTGGCGCCTTGAGCCACGTCGCGCCGCGTCCGCCGGTTCATGGCAGTCTGGATCGGCAGCGCGGTCGCGGCGTGTTGCGAAGGAGGCGGGTCGTGGAACATCGAGCAGTGATGCGAGTGCGGTTAGGACTCGGGGCGTGGCTGCTGTTGTCGGCAGTGGCCGTGCATGCAGGCGAAGTCTCGCAGGCGGCGACGGAGGCTGTCGCGCGCGAGGGTGAGGTGCGGGTGATGGTGACCCTGGCGCCGCCGGGGGACGACGGCGCTTCGCGCGCCGCGCTGGCCGCGCAGGTCGATGCGCTGCTCGGCGACCTGCCCTCGGGCGCCCGCCTGGCGCGCCGCTTCGAGACTGTGGCGGCACTGGCGCTGGTGGTCGATGCAACGGGGCTGGCAGCGCTGGCCGCGTCACCGCGCGTCGAACGCGTCGACCTCGACGTGGGCGGGCACGGCGGACTGGCGCAGGGCCTGCCGCTGGCGCGGGTTGACGTGGTGCGGGCGCAGGGTTTCGACGGGGCCGGCACCAAGGTGGTGGTGATCGACAGCGGCGTCCGCCTCGATCACCTCGCTTTTGCCGGCCGGGTGGTCGGAGAGGCCTGCTTCTGCAGCGGCGGCGGCGGCTGCTGTCCGAACGGCGGCAGCACCCAGACCGGTCCGGGCAGCGGTGCCAACAGCCATCCGCATGGCACCAATGTCGCGGGCATCGCGGTGGGCGCGGGCGGTGTGCCGGGCGTGCCCGGGGGCGCAGCGGGCTCGGCGGCCATCGTGACGGTGCGCGTCCTGGATGCCAACAATTCCTTCTGCTGCTCGTCCGATGTCGTCGCGGCGCTGGACTGGGTGCGCGTCAACCATCCGGACGCCCGGGTCGCCAACCTCAGCCTCGGGACCGTCGCACGCTTCGCAGGCGACTGCGACCAGGTCGCGTCCTTCACCCAGGCCATGGCCGCGGCGATCAATGGACTGGTGGCGCAGGGCACCACGGTCACGGTATCCAGCGGCAACAACGGATCCAGCGTGGACATGCAGGCACCGGCCTGCATCGCGAACGCCCTGTCGGTGGCCGCGGTGTACGACGCGGCGGTGGGCTCGCAGTCGTTCGGCAGCGTTTGTACCGCGCCCACCACCGCCGCCGACCAGGTGACCTGTTTCTCCAATCTGTCCACCAGCACCGACCTTGCCGCGCCGGGCGCGCCGATCACCGCGGCCGGCACATCATCGCCGACCGGTGCGTCGACCTTCAGCGGGACGTCGATGGCTGCGCCGACCGTCGGCGGCTGCGCCGCACTGCTGTACCAGGCGCGGCCCGGCGCCACGCCGGCCGAGGTCGAGGCCGCGATGAAGGCCTCGCCGACGCGGGTACAGCGGGCCGGGATGACGCAGGACTACCCGCGTCTCGACTGCGCGGACGCGCTGCAGCGGCTGCCGCTGACCCCCGGCCTGTTCGCCAACGGCTTCGAGTCGGGCGCCACCCCCTGAAGGGCGGCTGCCGAAGCCCGCCTCGCGAGTTCGGCGGAACAGGCGCGCGATGCGGCAGGAAACGGCGCGCGCGGGGCTCAAGTGCTGCGCCGTGTGACCGGGCCCCCGTAGGACGCGGGGTTTGCTGCCGTGGACAGGGCGTCAGGCGGCGTCCCGAGCGGGAGCCGCCACGGTCGTCGCGCGCGAACCCGCGATGTGCCGGCGCATCCCGTGCAGGATGTGGCGATGCAGTTCGTGGGCAAGATGGTGCTCCAGCGGACGGGCCAGCCAGCGCGGCCGCAGGTGCCCGCGGTAGTGGGTGGTCAGTTCGACCTCGCTGCCCCCGGCGACGCGCCGGATCTCGTACGAGCCCTCGCCCATCGTCAGGCTGCCTTCGACGCCCAGGCGCTGCTCGACCACGTCGAAGCGCATCAGACGCCCGGGCTCGAGTTGGCGGATCTGCTTGAGCAGGTGCGCGTCCTCATAGATGCAGCGGATCAGCGCGCCGACGCTGCGCTTGTCGCCCTTGCTGCGCAGCGGCGCGGGCAGGAACAGACGCAGGTGCCAGGGTGCGCGGCCCGGGACCTCCTCGTAGAACAGGATTCCGGCCCAGACTTCCTCCGGTGCGGCGTCCAGCAGCATCCTCGTGCGCACGGCCTCGGCCACGGGATTGCGCGGGAACAGTCGGCCGAGGCGATCGAACAGGCGACGTGCCGTGGCGTGCAGCAACATGCAAGTCCTCCATGGGTCCGGGCCTCGGCAGGGTAGACTCCTGCGAGGCGGTTCGCCAGCGCCACGGCAGCGTCCGGGCAGCCGGCCGGATCGGCCCACGGCAAGGAGCGGCGGATGGACGGCATCATCGTGCGGGGCCTGATCGCAGCGAGCCTGTGCCTGTCGCTCGCCGGCTGTGCGGCGGCTGGCGATGGGGCCGGCATCGCACCCACCGCAGCGGCGCTCGCCGACTCGCGCTGGCGGGTGGCGGCGGTCGCAGGGGAGGGCGGCAGACTGTCCGATGTGCCGGCCGACCTGAGGGTTGATCTCGCCTTCGACGTGGCCGCCGGCAGCGCGTCGGGGTCGGCGGGCTGCAACCGCTACCGCGCGAGCGCGAGCGTCGGCGAGGTGCGGCTGGTTTTCGGCGCGGTCGCCGCCTCGAAGCGGATGTGCGCGCAACCGGTGGGGGGGATGGCGGTCGAGGCGCGTTTCCTCGCGGCGTTGGCCGCAGTGGCCCGGGCCCGCATCGATGGCGACCGCATGGATCTGCTGGCCGACGACGGTGCGGCGGTGCTGGCGCTGGTCCGCGCCGCCGACTGACGACGGTCGCGTCACGCGCCGCCGACGCCGACGCCGCTGCAATCCGCCTGTGTCGCCGCATCCCGCCATGCCGTTCGTCGTTGCGCTCCTCCTGGTCGCGCTGGCCGTTCCCGCGCCCGCGGCGCCGACGGACGGCCTGCTGCGCCGCGACCACCTGTCGGTTCAACTGGTCGCCGCCGAGCGGGCGGTCGCGCCGGGCGGCACGCTGGACGTCGCGCTGCGCCTGGCGCACGACGCGCATTGGCACACCTACTGGCGCAATCCCGGCGACTCCGGGCTGGCGACGCGGCTCGCCTGGACGCTGCCGGCCGGCGCCGTCGCCGGACCGATCCGCTGGCCCGCGCCCGTGCGCCTGCCGCTGGGCCCCCTGATCAACTTCGGCTACGAGGGCGATCTGCTGCTGCCGTTGCGCATCGGACTGCCCGCGGACCTCGCGCCGGGAGACCGCTTCGAGGCCACGGTCGAGGCATCGTGGCTGGTGTGTCGCGAGGAATGCATCCCCGGCGAGGCCAAGCTGTCGCTGTCGCTTCCGGTGGCGGCCGCCGCCGCGCCGGATCGCGATTGGGCGGCGCCGATCGCCGCTGCCTTCGCCGCCGAACCGCCGAAGGTCGACTGGCCGGCGTCGATCGCGCGCGATGGCGAGTCGATCGCCGTGGCCGTCGCGCCGCGGGGCGCGGCGCTCGACGTGCACACCCTCGAGGTCTTCCCGCTGCCGCCGCAGGTGATGGCCACCGCCCGCGGAGCAGTCACGCGCACCGGCGACGGCGGATGGCGCATCGATACTCCGGCCAGCGATGCCTTCGTCGCGCTGCCGGAACGCGTCGACCTGCTGCTCGTCGACGGCGCGGCGGGCTCGCGACGCGCGGTGCAGGTGACCGCTGTGGCAACCGAAGCCCCACTGCCGCCGGCGACCATGGCGCCGCGCCCGGCGGCCATCGGGGTGCTGGGCGCGCTGGCCCTGGCGCTCGTCGGCGGCATGCTGCTGAACCTGATGCCTTGCGTGTTCCCGATGCTTTCGCTCAAGGCCATGGGTCTCGCCGCGCATGCCCATGATCGCGCGCGGGCGCGCCGCCATGGCCTGCTCTACCTTGCGGGTGTGCTGGTTGCTTTCGCTGCCTTGGCCGGTGCGCTGCTGGCGCTGCGCGCGGCCGGCGAGCAGCTCGGCTGGGGCTTCCAGCTGCAGGTGCCTTGGGTGGTCGGTGCGCTGGCGCTGACGATGGTGGCGATGGGGCTTTCGCTGTCCGGCGTGTTCGAGATCGGCGGTTCCTGGATGGGGGCGGGGCAGTCGCTGGCCGGACGCGATGACGGTCGCGGCGCATTCTTCACCGGCGTGCTGGCGGTGGTGGTGGCCAGTCCCTGCACCGCACCGTTCATGGGCCCGGCGCTGGGCTTCGCGGTCACCCAGCCGGCGACGACCGCACTGGCGGTGTTCCTCGCGTTGGGCCTCGGACTCGCCCTGCCGATCGTGGCGCTGTCGCTGTGGCCGGCGCTTGCAGAGCGCCTCCCGCGGCCGGGTCCGTGGATGGAAGTGTTCCGGCAGGCGATGGCCTTTCCGCTGTACCTGACCGCGGCGTGGCTGCTGTGGGTGCTGGGTCGCCAGGTCGGCGTCGACGGCGTCGGCCTGCTGCTGGCCGGCGCGGTGGCGCTGTCCTTCGCGCTGTGGCTGCTGGGGCGCGGCGGCGGCGCGTGGCGCGCGGCCGGCATGGCGGCGGGATTCGCCGGCGCGCTGGCCGGGCTGGTCGCGTTGCCTCCGGCGGCGCCGGTCGCCGGCGTCAGCGCGCCGGCGGGCGCGGAAGCGGGCGCGCAGGAGTGGACGTCCGAACGGCTGCAGGCCCTGCGCGCCGCAGGGCGTCCGGTGCTGGTCAACATGACGGCGGCGTGGTGCATCACCTGCCTTGCCAACGAACGCCTCGCCCTGTCTTCGCCGGCGTTCCGCGA
This sequence comes from Proteobacteria bacterium UBA4656, assembly GCA_002405525.1. Taxonomy (GTDB): domain Bacteria; phylum Pseudomonadota; class Gammaproteobacteria; order Xanthomonadales; family Ahniellaceae; genus UBA4656. Next base: position 36,726 of record DHLY01000077.1, on the reverse strand, counting down.
TCGCCTCGCGGCGACCGGAACGGTCTACCTCAAGGGCGACTGGACGCAGCGCGACGCGCGCATCACCCAGTACCTCGCGCGCTACGGCCGCAACGGTGTGCCGCTGTACGTGGTGTATCCGGCGGCCGGTGGCGATCCCGAGGTGCTGCCGCAACTGCTGACGCCGGACCTCGTCGACGCGGCTTTGACCCGCGCGGCGGGACGCTAGCGAGCCACGCAACCGGAGCAACACCATGCGCCGCATCGCCACGCTCGCCGCCGGCCTCGTGCTGGCCCTTGCTTCCGTCGCCGTCCACGCCAGGGCCCAGGTCGGCCAGCCGGCGCCGGCGTTCTCACTCACCGATTCCAACGGCACGACGCACGCGCTCGCCGACTTCAAGGGCAGGACCGTGGTCCTCGAGTGGACCAATGCGGAATGCCCCTTCGTCAAAAAGCATTACACCCCGGGCAACATGCAGACCCAGCAGGGCGAGTCGAAGGCGTCCGGGGTGGTGTGGCTGACCATCAATTCCGGTGCGCCGGGCAAGCAGGGTCATGTCGATGGTGCCGGCGCCAACGCCATCATCGCCGCCACCGGCGGCCAGCAGGCGGCCTATCTGCTCGATCCGGAAGGCGCCGCCGGCCGGGCCTTTGGTGCCAAGACCACCCCGCACCTGTACGTGATCGACGGTGAGGGCGTGCTGCGCTACGCCGGCGCGATCGACTCCAATCCCAGCGCCGATCCGGACGACATCGCAGGCGCCAACCAATACGTGCGCGCTGCGTTGGCCGACCTCGCCGCCGGTCGGCCGGTGGCAGTGGCGAACACCCAGCCCTACGGCTGCGCGGTGAAGTATGCGAATTGAGAGGCCGTGAAGAACAGCCTCTCTGGCAGGCCGTGGATGGCCTGCGCGCGAGTCATGCGCGCCAGTGCATGATTCGCCGGAGCGAGTCCGGACCTGTTCCGGACGCGCGACTGGAAAAAACCCACCGGATGCGGTTTGTTTGACGGGTTGCGAGGCGCTGCCTGCGGGCAAAGTCCGCCGCATCGCGGGCCCCCGCGCGCGCTAACCGGGGCGAGGATGGGAGACGGAATCTGCCGGCGCCGGTTCCGGCCTTCGTGTCCGTCGTGGCCGCGCACCACCCGGCCGAATGCCGACCGCCTTCGCCGCGGTCCTGCAGCGGTCGTGGCAGCGGTCGGCAGGGGTTGCCCTGCGGGCGACGATCACTAGTTGCGGCTTGGCCCTCAGCGGAATGCCAGGTGGCAGGCCTCGCAGCGGTCGCGGAGGTCCTGCACCACCGCGTTGAGGCCCACGCAGTCGGCGGGGGGCGCGGCGAGCGCGGCGTCGATCGCGGCAAGCAGCGCCCGATGGCGCTGCTCGAAGTCCGGGCCCGGTTCGCGCGCCTCGATGAAGGCCGGCACGACCTCGGTGGACAGCGAGCGCAGGCGCGACAGGGGGATGCGGGAGGCCGTCGGGGGACACTGCGGGTCGGCCAACTGGCGGCGCAGGGCGTCGTAGTGGTGCTGCATGCCGACCATGACGCCCCGCGCATACGCGCCCTGCGCACGGCTCAGGTTGGCGTAGAACAGGGCGAGCATGGCGCCGGCGAGTACACCGAGCAGCAGTCCGAGCAGGAATCTCAAGGCGCGCTCCCGGGCGTCGTCCGCGGCATCTTAGCCGCGGCCGCCTTCCCGCGGCCTGTCCGGCGAGGCAAGATCGGGGCGTGGCCGCACGCGCGAGGACGAAGCGATGACTGCCGAAAGACGGTTCCGGCTTTATGACCGCGCGGCCACCGAGGCCGTGCTCGACCGCATGGCGCGTGACCTCGCCCCGTGGGTGCGCGATCCTTCCACCATGCTGCTGGTCGGCGTGCGTCGACGCGGCGCGCCGCTGGCGGACGCGCTGGGCGCGCGTCTCGCGACAGGGGGCGCCGCCGTGTCGCTGCGTCGATTGGACCTTCACATCAAGCGCTATGCGGACGACCTGCGGCTGCTGCATCCCGATACCCAGTTGACCGAGCAGGGTCCCGATGTCGCTGCGGCCGTGCATGGCCGCGACGTGGTGCTGGTCGATGACGTGCTCTACCAGGGGCACTCGCTCTTGCGCGCGGTTCGCTGGCTGGTGGACGCTGGCGCGCGCGCGGTGCGCACGGTGGTGCTGGTCGACCGGGCCGTGGCCGTGCTGCCGCTTCGGGTCGACGTCGTCGGAGCCACCCTGCGCATTCCCGACGCAGCGGTAGTCGAGTGCAACGTGCCGCCGTTCGAGGCCGAGCTCGCGATCGATCTCTGGTTTCCGCCGCCGCCGGTTGCCTGATCGCCGGCGCCGCAGTATTCGTGCCGGCGCTCATGCAGGTCGTCGAGAAGGTGCTTTCCCGCGCTGTCTCGATGTCGCGAGTCCGGCACGTGACCGTAGTCGCTTCTGCCGCAACCATCGCGTGCGCGATCGATTCGCGAGCGCGGCATCCATGCCGCGCGCCAGCAGGGTGGTTTTCAACACCCTTCCGGGGTCGCATGCGATACTCGCGCCCGTCGTTGCCCGATCGCCTCGCGCCGTCGATGCCGTACACGCACATCCTGCTCGCTGTGCTTCTGTCGCCGGGCGCCACGGGCGCGCCGGTGCAGCGCGCGCTCGGCGAACTGGCCCTGGCACGCGGCGACCTGGCTTTCGCCGCGTGCGCCGGCGACGCCGCCGCCGTGCGCGACACGCCGGCGGCGAGAGCGGCGGCCGACCTCGTGGCTCGCCTGCACGGCGGTGCCGACGGGTCGGTGGCCGCCGATGCGGACATGGTGCGCGAAGCCGACGGTCGGTGGCGCATCGAACGATTGCGGCGCGTCGAGCGCGACGGGCCCCGCTGCACCGAAGACCTCGGTGAATTCGTCTGGCGAGCCGCGGGCGGAGACTGGACCCTTTCGGTTAGTCGGCGTTACCTGACGCTGCGCCGGGCGCAGGCGCCGGCCCTGTTCTTCCGCTACCGGCCGTTTGAGCCCGCCGATGGCCTGGCCTGGACCTACTCAGGGCGCGCAGGCACGGATGCGATCCATGTGGTCCTGCGTCCGCGGCGCTGCGAGGATCCGATGGCGCGCCGCGCCACCGACTGGGCGATCGAGTTCACGATCGGCGGCCTGCGCTATGCGGGGTGTGCCTGGGCGGGGGAACCGCGCTGACCGATACGGCGCGGGCGGTTTCCCTGAGGCTGGGCCGCGGCCGGACGGGCCGCCGGCGCAGCGATTGCTGGCGCCGTGGCAAGGCGATCGGGGCCGGGGATTCGGGCCAGCGATCGCCTGCGCAGGGAGCCCGAGCAGTCCGTCCCTGGACCGCCGGGCATGTGGGAGGCGCGCGGGCGGTCCCTCCCTGGACCGCCTGCTGCCGCCGCAAGGCGGCTGCGGCCCCACGAACGGCAGGGCGCCGTAGGGCTGCGCGAGCGTCGGGCAAGTAGGGCAGAACAGTGATTCTGCTCGGTTATCAACAGATTTGCTTACTCTGTAAGCGAAGCTTACGACAGCAAACGGTCCGTCAACCCCCGCGGCCACTGGAAGGGCAAGATGGTGGAACCAGCCACCGCCTCTTCCCGCCAAATCACTGCGCCCCGCGCCTCTCCTGCGCAAGATGCCCGGTTTGAGCAGGCTTGCCAACCGGGGTTTTCGCATTGTCGTGGTGGGGTCCCCGATAAGCTCGACAGTATCGCTGTTCGGACGGGTCGAATGGAGAGGTGATGGCGGGGCTCGCAACGGACGCGTCTCGATCGTCACCGAGCGGTCATGGCCTTGCAACGCCGCGCCCTGACGCTGGCCGCTTCGCCCGCAGAGGATCGACCATGAACAGGAACCGGCTCGCGATCGCGCTGTTTTCCGTGTTGTACCTGGCGCCTGCCGTGCACCGCGCAGAGACTGCGGCGGCGGCACCGCAGGCAGCCGACGGCGCGTCGGCGAAAGCTGAGGTTGCGCCGCGGGAACTGGAGAAAGTCGAAGTCACGGCCAACGTTTACCGCGATCGCACCGAAGCGGTGGCGCCGACACTCTCCTACGACCTGGAGTACTTCCAGCGCTTCGAACCGCTGACCGTCGGCGACATGCTCAAGCGCGTTCCGAGCGTGGCCTTCCTCTCCGACGTGCTCGAGTACGACGGCGTGCGCATGCGTGGCCTCGATCCGGGCTACACCCAGATCCTGATCAACGGCGAGCGCATTCCCGGCGCCGGTTTCGACCGCTCGTTCTTCGTCGATCGCATCCCTGCCGAGCTGGTCGAGCGCATCGAGATCGTGCGTGCGCACTCGGCCGACCGTAGCGGCGATGCGATCGCCGGAACCCTGAACATCGTCTTGCGCGACGGCTACTCGCTCGACGGCGGCTACGTGCGCCTCGGCGGCCTGCGCTACGACGACGACGTCACCCGCGGCACCGGCGGCGCGGTGTGGGGAGGCGAGTTCGGCCCGGGCCGGCTGCTGCTCGGCGCCAACGTCCAGGGACGCCGCAACCCGAAGGACAAGTTCAGCGCGCGCTTCGACGAGCCCGGTGGCACCCTCGAGAACACCGAGGTGCAGACCGATGTGCGCAGCGGCACCGACTACTCGGCGAACGCGTCCTACGTGCTGCCGATCGACGGCGGCCAGCTCGACTTCAGCGCCTTCTACGTGCGCACCGACCGCCTGCAGGACGAGGATTCGATCGAATACCGCAGCGGCATCGAGACCACCCCGAACCTGCTGACCATCAACGCCAACGACATCGACATCGACACCACGAACTGGAACGTCGAGGGTGGCTGGCGGCAGGAGGCCTTCGGCGGCGACAACAAGGCTCGCATCGCCTACGCGCGCTACGACGACGAGCAGTTCGAGTTCGAGGACGAGGTCGAGTACCTGCGCGACGCGAACCCGTTCCCGGAGGACGACCGCTTCACCGGTGACCAGGAGTTCCGCGACCTGGTCGACAAGGAGTTCAGCGCCGAGTTCTGGCACGAGCGCGGCGACGACGCCCTGCGCTGGAAGTTCGGCGTGCAGTACGTCGGCAAGGAGCGCGACACGTCGATCCTCGCCGATCGCAACCGGATCACCATTCCGAACCCGCCCGCGGCGCGCCCGGTGATCCCCGGCACCTTCGGTCCTTTTCTGCCGCCGCCGGGCGGCCTGAACACGATCGAGGAAGACCGGCTCGATCCGTTCGTCAAGGCCAGCGGCGTGTCCGGTGCCTTCGAGTGGGAGGCCGGCCTGCGCTGGCAGACCACCGACGTGTCGATCGACGACGCCACGGTGGACGCCGACGAGGCGCGCAGCGAAAAGGACTACGACGAGTTCCTGCCGTCCCTGCACCTGCGCTGGAACCTCAGCGAGGACGACCGCGTCACGGGTTCGATCGCGCGCAGCATGCGGCGCCCGAATTTCGACCTGATCACGCCGGCCCTGCTGGAAGCGGAACTGGGCGACAACGACCTGCTCGGCAACCCCGACCTCGAGCCCGAGAAGGCCTGGGGCTTCGACCTCGGCTACGAGCGTCGACTCGGCCAGCGCGGCGTGTTCGGCGTCAACTTCTTCTACCGCGACATCACCGACCTGATCGAGGTGGCCAGCACCGGCGTCGAGGGCAGCGAGGGCGACGGCACCCTGGTCCTGCAGCCGCGCAACACCGGCGACGGCGAGGTGTGGGGCGTGGAATTCGACCTCTCGACCCCGCTGTCGGCCTTCGGGCTCGACGACACCGGTGTGTTCCTCAACTACTCGTGGCTGGACAGCGAGATCGAGGACGTGTTCGGCGAGCGCCGCTTCAACGACCAGTCCGACTACGTCGCGAACATCGGCTTCATCCAGGACCTGTCGGCCTGGGGCGCGTCGTTCGGCGTGACCTGGCGCAAGCAGGGCGAGGCCTTCGGGCGCATCGTCGGCGAGGAGGTCACCACCTCCTACGGCGCCGATGTCGAGGCATTCATCGAAAAGCGCTTCGGCGAGCGCCTCGCGGTCCGCCTGACCGGCTCGAACCTCAACGACGCGTCGAAGGACGAGGTGTTCGACAAGTTCAACACCATCGACGAACAGTTCGACCGCGACGACGACGAGTACGAACTCGAGACCGAGACCGGCGGTCCGGTGTTCCAGCTGGTGGCGCGCTACACGTTCTGAGCCGATAATCGGCGTATCCGGCGGCGCGCCCGGCAACGGGCGCGCCGCCTTCGTTTCCGTGATCGGAGCCCCGCGTGAGACCTCCAGGATCCGTTGTCTTCGTCGCGCTGGTCCTCGCCGCTGCACCTGCGGTGGCGCAGCGCAGTGCGATCTTCCTTCACCCCGACGGCATGGGCGCCAACACGTGGATGGGCGTGCGGCTGCTGGAAGCCGGCCCGGATGGCCGCATCGCGATCGATGAACTGCCGAACGTGGCGGCTTACGTCGGCCCGCTGTCCGACCGCGTCACCGCCAGCTCGAACGGCGGCGCGACGTCTCATGCGTGGGGTTTGCGCGCGCAGGTGGAATCCTACGGCAGCATCGATGGCAAGGCGCCGCCGGCCGCGCGCTCGGGCTTCGCCGGATCGATCATGCGCGAGGCACAGCACGCCGGGAAGGCGGTCGGCATCGTGAACTCCTCCAGCGTCACCGAGCCCGGCACCGGCGCCTTCCTCGCCTCGGTGGCCGACCGCGACGACGAGGCGGCGATCGCCGCGCAGATCCTCGCCGCGAAGCCCGAGGTCGCGCTCGGCGGAGGCGAGATGTTCTTCCTGCCGAAGGGCGTGCGCGGGCGACACGGCGAGGGCGTGCGCACCGACGACCGCAACCTGGTCGAGGAGGCGCGCGCGGCCGGCTATGCGGTGGTCTTCACCGCCGACGAGCTGGCGGCACTGTCGCCGGACACGCCGCTGGTGCTGGGTCTGTTCGCAGCCGAGGAGACCTTCAATGAGGGGAACGAGGAGCAGCTGCGAAAGCGCCGGCTGCCGGCGTTCCAGCCGCAGGCACCACGCTTCGACGCGATGATCGCCTTCGCCATTGCGCGCCTGTCGCGCGATGCCGACGGCTTCCTGCTGGTCGGCAACGAGGAAGCGACCGACAACTTCGGCGGCGACAACCATGCCGGCGCCGTGTTCGACGCAGGCGCGGGCGCCGACCGTGCGGTGCGCGTCGCGCTCGAATTCGCGCGGCGCCACGGCCAGACCACGCTGGTGCTGGCGTCCGACTCGGACTGCGGCGGGCTGCTGGTGACCGGCGACGACGTGGTCGTGGGTCGCAAGGTCGCGCCGCGCGGCGAAAACGGCGCGCCGCAGGACGGCGGGCCCGACGGCTTGCCGTTCCTCGCCGCCCCCGACCGCGCCGGCGTGCGCCTGCCGTTCATCGCCACCTGGGCCTCGTCGAGCGACGGCAGCGGCGGTGTGGTGGCGCACGCCTTCGGGCCGGGAGCGGACCTGGTGCGTGGCACCATCGATTCCACCGACATCTACCGCGCGCTCTACCTGGGCCTGTTCGAGCGCCGCATCGACTGAGGCGGGCTCTCCGGCCGTCAGCGTTCGATGCGCCAGTTGAGCGCCGCGCGCTGGGTGGCGCCGGTGTTGGCTTCGATCTCGATGCGGTCGGTGACGAGGTAGCGCACGGTGAACACCTCGCCACGGGTGAGGATGCCGATTCCGTAGCCGACGTAGAGTCTCGGTGAGAGGTACTTGCCGAGGGTGAAGGCCTCGCCGTCGAGCCGGGTGTCGTTGGATACCCCGATCTCGTCCAGGCCGAGGCGCCCGCCGAGGCTGCGGGTGAGCAGCTGGCTGCCCACGGCGCCGAGTGCGGCAGAGGCCTCTGACAGCCGCGCGCGGTCCTCCGCGCCGGCGCGATTGAGCGGGCGGCCGGTCACCAGCAACGCCAGGGCCTCGCTGTCGCTGGTCCCGGGTGCGGCGATGACCTGCGAGATCGGACTGGCGGCGCTGCCACGGACCTCGAGCGCGACCGTCTCGCCGCGCACCTTGCGTTCCGCGCGCAGGTCGAGGGTCGGTTCGGCCACCGGGCTGTTGGCCCACCGCAGCCCTCCGCGGCGGATGTCGAGCCGCTGGCCGTAGGCCGAGTAGCGGCCGAGCAGGGTCACCTCGCCGCTGGCCAGCGCCTGCGCGCCCTGTCGCTGCGTCACCTCCAGCGCGCCGGCGAGCGTGCCGTCGAAGCCGAAGCCGGTGAGCCGTACGTCGTCGCCCAGCGTAACCTGCACCCGCGCCCGCCAAGGCCGCTGCGGGTCGGGAGGCTCCGGATCGTCGACCACCACCACATCCGGGCTGCGGTCAGCGCTGCTCTCGAGCTTCGAGGCGCCGATCCGTGCACGCGGGATATCCACCGCCCCATCCAGCTGCCAGCGCCCGTCGCGCAGCGCCAGCGTGAGGTCGGGCGAGGCCAGCAGCGACAGGTTCGGGGTGTTCGCTACCCGCACCCGCGCGCCGCCGATCCGCAGCAGGGCCGGCACCGGATCGCCGGCATCGATGCGGCCGTCCACCGTGAGCGTTCCGTCCCCCGACACCACCGAACCGCGCAACACCAGCTTGCCGGGCACGCCGGCGAGCACCAGCACGCCGTCGCGCAGGCGCAGCGCCTGCGCCGGTACCTGGGCCGTGAAGCCGGTCAGCGCCAGGGCGCCGCTGATGCTGGGGGGAAGCGCGCCGCCGCGCAGGCGCAACTGGCCGCGCACCTCGCCTTCCGGTTCAGCGATCGTGGTAGTGAAGGCCTCGATGCCGGACAGGTCGGCGATCCGCAGGTCCAGCACGGCGTCGATGCCGATGCGATCGCCGAGGCGCGACAGTTCGGCGACGAGGTCGATGCGGCCTTCCGGAACCAGTCGCGCGCCGCCCTCGACGCGCCCCGCGCCATCCGCGAACTGCGCCGCCAGGGTGAGGTCGCGGTAGCCGAGGTCGAGGTCGGGGCGGCGCGGCAGGCGGGCCAGTCCTCGCGGCGAGGACAGGGTGGCTCGGGCCTGCGAGAGCCCGGTGCCGTCCCAGCGCAGCATGCCGTCGCCGCTGGCGAGTCCTTCCAGCGCGGGCACCCGTTCGTCGCCCAGCCATTCGCGGAGCGCGCCGAGCGAAAGGCCCTCCAGGGCGAACTGCGCGTCGCCGCCGGTCGCGGCATGGCGCGCGGTCAGGCACAGGCTGCCGCCGGTGAGGTCGAGACAGGCGGGTCCGATTGCGGATTCGTCCGGCGACACGCGCAGTGCCGCGGGTTCGCGCAGCCGCAGCCCGGCGGCGCCGGCCCGACCCTCGAAGGTCTCCACGAGGCCGCGCCAGCCGCCGTCCCGCCAGCCGCCCGCAAGCCGCGCGCTTGCCCCGCGCATCCGCCCGCCGTCGACCTGCAGGGCAGCCACGTGGGCGCCGCGCGTGCCCTCGATGGCGAGCGAGAGGCGCACGAGCTTCTGGCCGCCGATCCCGACGCCGCTACCCACGATGCGCGCGGCGATCGGACCGTCGGCGCCGGGGGCGAGTGCAAGCTCGGCGTCGCCCTCGGCGATGCGCGCGCCGCTCGCCGAAACGTCGCGCAGGCGCAGCCGCAGGAGGTCCCCGCCGTCGCGCCGCCACTGGGCGTCGATCGCCCCGGCGCCATCCGGCCAGAGGTCGCCGATCTCGGGCACTTCCAGCCGCGCGTCGATGCGGCGGCCTGCGTCGCCGGCTGTGGCGACGAGCCGCGCCGCGGCGGCGGACAGCGCGACCGAGCCGTCGCGCCAGCGCCCCTCCACGAAGCGCAGCCGGGCGTCGCCGCCGATCGCACGGCCGCGCAGCGTGCCGCCGATTGCGTCGATGCGCAGGTCGCCTGTCGCCACCCCGCGCGCGAGCGTGCCGTCGAAGCGCACGCGCGCGTCGACGGCGCCGGGCCATGCCGGGGCGAACAAGGCCGGATCGAAACGCGCGATGCGCGCCTCCAGCAAGGCGGGTGCGGCGAACGAGAGCGCGCCGTCGATCGTGGCGCCGCCGCGCGGAAGGTCGAGACGGACGCTTTCGAAACGCAATCCGCCCCCGGTCCACGCAATCAGACCGCTCAGGCGGCCGTCCGGGAGGTCATCGGCGGCCAGATCGAAAGCGGCTCTGAATCGCGGCGCATCCGCCGCGCCGTCGACCGCCACGCCGCCGGCGATGCGCAGGGGTGGCGCTCCATCGCGCGGCCAGCGCAGGTCGTCGGCGTCGATTCGCAGGGCCCAGTCGCCGGCGCCGCGCGGCGCGCGGCCATCGATGCGCACGCTGCCGTGGTGGGTCGAGGCGATGCGCAGACCTTCGACGGCGACATGATCCGCGGCGAGACGAAGGGCGCCGTCGTCGAGCGACAGCGTATCCGCGCCGGCGGCGAGCGTGCCGCGCGGCATCCATCGGCCGTCGTCGAGCGTGGCGCGAAGATCGGCTTCCAGCGCGCCGTCGACGCCCACGGGGCCGCCGGTCTGGCGTGGCAGTCGCAGCGCAAGGCGGGCGCGCGTCCAGCCCGGATCGACGTCGCCCTCGAGCGAGGCCGCGAGCGGCGCGCGCAGCGTGGCGGACAGCGCGTCCCCGCCCGCGCCGGGGCGAAGGCGCGCCTCGCCTGCCCAGCGCCGCTGCCGCACGGCGACGTCGAAGCGCAGGTCGGCGGCGGCGATCGCGAACGGGCGCCCGAGATCGAGGGACAGTGCTCCCGCCACGCGTCCGTCGGGGCCGGCCAGGTCGAGGCTTTCGACCGCGATCCGCGGGCCGTCGAGGAGCAGTCGACCGTGCAGATGGTCAAGCTCCACGGCCGCGGCCTGCAGTTCGACGCGCACTCGCGCGAGCCTGACATCGTCGATGCGCAGCGTGGGCAGGTCGAACCGCTGTGCGCGCGTGGCCTGACCGTCCGGCACGGGCGCTGGCGTCGAGCCGACCTCGACCGTCACCTGTTCGGCGACCAGGCCGGACAGCACGGCCTCGCCCCTGGCCAGCGCGGACAGCGAGAGCGTGGCGCTCAGGCCCCGCGCCGCGACCCGCATTTGCCCGTCCTCCCAGTGCAGCGCGCCGACGCGCAAGGTGCCGCCGAGCGAACCCTCCACCGTGTCCAGCGCGAGGCCGGGCACCGCAGCGACCGCTCGCGTCGCGACCCAGCGGGCTCCGGAGGCGGTCCCCAGCAGCCATCCCGCGGCGAGCAGCCCGGCCGTGGCCAGCAGCGCGACGAGGGCGAGAACGCGGCGCATCACAGATCGGGCCCGGCGGAGAAGTGCAACTGGAAGCCGCCGAGTTCATGGTCGAGGCCGTGCGCCAGGTCGAGGCGCACCGGACCGATCGGTGAACTCCAGCGCACGCCGGCACCGACACCCCACTCGGGCGCGACGCTGCCGGCTTCGAAGGCGTTGCCGACGTCGATGAACACCGCCCAGGCCCAGGCGGGCCGCACAGCGTGCTCGTATTCGAGGCTGGCGGTGGCGACTTTCGGTGCTCCGGTCGGTCTGCCGCTGGCGTCGCGCGGGCCGAGGTCCTGCCAGGCGTAGCCGCGCACGCTGCCGTCGCCGCCGGCGAAGAAGCGCAGATCGGGCGGCAGGCGGTCGAAGCGGTTGCTGCCGGTCCAGCCCAGCTCCAGCCGCGCGAGCAGCCGTCCGGCCTCGCCCACCGGCATCACGTAGCGTCCCTCCGCGCGCAACTGACGCAAGTCGACGTCCGAGCCCAGCGCGGCCGACGCCGCGCGGGCGGTGAAGCGCAGCGAGGCGCCCTGCTTGGGCCGGATGCGGTCGCGCGCGAACACGCGGCCCATCGAAACCTCGGGATAGACCACGGTCGCGGTTTCGCGCTCCGGCGCGTCCCGCCGCGCGCCGAGGCGGAAGTTGCCGCGAAGGGCGTTCAACGAGGCGATGCCGGTCCATTCCCGCCACGCGCCCAGCAGGCCGCCGCGCAGCATTCCGCTGCGGCCGTCGATGACGGCGGAATCCTCGTTGCGCAACCCCACGCCGGCGACCCAGGCGGCGCCGTACAGGTTGTGGTGGGGGACGCGGTATTCGAAGTTTAGCCCCTGCAGTGACCGCGCGGCTTCGAGGTCGGTGCGGATGCTGTGTCCGGCCGCGTTGAGCCAGCGCCGGTCGAGCCCTGCGCGCAGACCCCCGCCATAGTTGGCCTCGTAGTAGGCGCCGACGGTCCAAGCAGTCGGCGGTGCGGGGACCAGCGACACGCGGATCGGCACGCGACCATCGGCACGGTCGGCGAGGCGCGGTTCGATCTCCAGTCCGGAGAAATAGCCTGCGGCGGCAAGACGCTGCTGCATCACCTCGATCTGCGACTGCGCGTAGGGTTCGTCGTCCTCCCACGGCCGGAAACGGCGCAGGAAGACGGCGGGGAACTGGGCGCCCTCGAAGGTCGTGTCGCCGAAGCGGTAGCGATCGCCGGAGTTCCAGCGCAGCAGGATGGTCGCAGTCCGCGCTCCGCGCGAGACCGCGACCCGATGCTCGACCAGACGCGCGTCGAAGTAGCCGAGGCGCTGCAGGCTGCTTTCGATCCCGGCCTTTCCGGCCTCGTAGATCCGGTGGTCGAACACGGCCCCGCGCGCGGGCGCGAAGGCGCCGACGCGGCGCGCGACCGCGACCTCGGCGGCGGCGGGCCCCTCGATCGCCACGTCGGCTTCGGACACCCGCACCGGTTCGCCGCGCTCGACGGCGATCGACACCCGGTGCCGGCGTGCGGGCAGCGGCGAGCGTTCGACGCGCACGCTCGCGCCGTAATGGCCGAAAACCTCCAGGGCGCCGCGAATCTCCTCCGGCGCCTCGCCGAGCAGGCGCTCGAGACGTGCGCTGCCGATGGTGGCGCGGCCCGTGTACGCGGCGATGTCCAGCGCGGCGAGCGCGGCCGTGCGCTGATCGCCGTCGAGGCCGGTCAGTTCGAGTTCGACCACCCCCCGTCGCAGTGGCGAGTCGGCATCCGGCTCGACCGGCGACGCGCTGGACGTCGCTCCCTGTCCGTGGGCGGCGAGTGCGGTCCCGAGAGCGGCGAGGAAGGGCAGGTTGAGGCGCATCGCGCCAAGGATCGCCGATCGCGGGTGAACGGTCGATGGCCGCACATGCGTCGTTCAGAGCTGGGGAATCATGCACTTGCGTCCATTCCCGGCGCGCGGGGCATGCACGGCCTGCCCGAGAGGCTGCTTTTTCACAGCCTCTCACGTCCGGGATGATGCAATGCCGGAGTGGAAGCCGCCCTCGCCCTCCTGCCCGCACACCTCGCCGCGCGCGCCACCGCGCTCAACGATCTGCAGCCGCGCGAGGACGGGGTCTTCGTCCTTTACTGGATGCACCACGCCGCACGCGGGCACGAGAATCCGGCCCTCGACGCGGCGTTGGCAATCGGCGCCCGGCTGCGCCGACCGGTCCTGGTGTATCAGGGGCTTGGCGGCAACCATCGTTACGACAGTGACCGCCACCATCGCTTCATCCTCGAAGGGGCCCGCGATGCGCAGGGGGAATTGCGAGCGCGCCGTATCCGGCATGTGTTTCATCTGCCGCGGGAGCCAGGCGCGTCGAGTCCGCTGCGTGATCTGCTGGCGCGTGCGGCGGCGCTGGTCTGCGAGGACTTCCCGGCGCCGCCGTTCCCGCGGTGGACCGCGCGCTGGGTGCGCCGCGCGCGCTGTGCGGCGATCGCGGTCGACGCCGCGTGCCTGGTGCCGCAGCGCAGCCTGTCACGGCGGCCGGAGCGCGCCTTCGCCTTCCGCGACGCGGTCAGGCCGCGCTGGCGGGAGTGGCTCGACGCCGCGTGGCCGGACGCGCCGACGGGCGCGGACGCCTGGTTCGGTGGCGACGTCGGCTTCGCCCCGTTCGATCTCGACGGCGACCTCGACGCCGCGATCGCGGACTGCGCGATCGACCACGGGGTCGGGCCGGTCGGGCACACGCCCGGTGGAAGTCGCGCGGGCTACGCGCGCTGGGACATGTTTCGCCGCGAGGGGCTCGCCGCCTACGCGCGGCTGCGCAACGACGCGGCGGTGCCGTGGCCGCGCGGGGTGTCGCGGCTTTCGGCGTATCTGCACCATGGCATGGTGTCGCCATTCCGCATCGCGCGCGAGGCGCATGCCACAGGCGGGCCCGGCGCGGAAAAGTTCCTCGACGAACTGCTGGTCTGGCGCGAACTCGCTTTCCACTGGTGCGCTCACACCGCCGATCCGGAGTCGCTGTCCGCCCTTCCGGGGTGGGCGCGGGACACACTGGCCGAGCACGCCGGCGACGCGCGGGCGCCGGCCGTGGCGCCGGGGTCGCTGGAGCGCGCAGCCAGCGGCGACGCGCTGTGGGACGCGGCGCAGGCGTCGCTGCGCCGCCACGGCGAACTGCACAACAACCTGCGCATGACCTGGGGCAAGGCCATCGTCGCCTGGACCGGCTCGCCGACGGAAGCTCTGCACACCCTGGTCGACCTCAACCACCGGCATGCGCTCGACGGCAACGATCCGGCATCGTACGGCGGGCTGCTCTGGTGCCTGGGGTTGTTCGACCGCCCGTTCTCGCCTGCGCGGCCGGTCCTGGGAACGCTGCGGCCGCGCGACCCCGGGGCGCATGCGGCGCGGCTCGACCTCGCGGCCTACCGGCGGATCGTCGATCGCCCGGCCGGGAGGCGGCGGCTGCGCGTTGCGGTGGTCGGCGCGGGGATCGCCGGTGCGGCGGCGGCCAGCGTGATCGCCGCCCACGGCCATGGGGTTCGCGTGTTCGAGAAGTCGCGCGGCGCCGGCGGCCGGATGGCGACCCGGCGTGACGCCGGTGGCGCATGGGACTTCGGGGCCCCGGCGTTCGACGTCGGCGACCCCCGCTTCTCGCGCCAGGTTGCGGACTGGGTCCGCCGCGGCGTGGTCGCGACACACACACCTCGTGCCGGCACCCTGGCCGCTGGACACTTTCTCGCGGCCAGCTCGCGCGCGGCAACTTACGTCGGCGTTCCTGGCATCAACGCACCGGCGCGCGACCTGCTGGACGGAATCGACGTTACGACCGACACCCGCATCGTCGCTCTGCGGCGGGTGGATGGCGTGTGGCGGCTCGACGCCGAGCACGGCGGGACCTGCGCGATGGCCGACGCGGTGCTGGTGGCGCTGCCGCCGGCGCAGGCCGCGCCGCTGGTGGCGTCCAGCACGGTGCTTCGGGCGCTGGTGGAGGGCGCGGCGATGGACCCTTGCTGGTCGGTGCGCGTTCGCCTCGCGGCGCCGGCCGCATTGCCGTTCGACGAGGCGACGGTGGACGACGCCGTGCTGGGCTGGTGCGGCGGCGATCGCGGCCACGCAGGGCGGGCCGGGCAAGGCCGGTACTGGGTGCTGCATGCGTCGTCGACGTGGTCCGCCGGCCAGATCGAGGTGGCTGGGGAGGCTGCCGCCGAGGCCCTGGTGGCGGCTTGGCGCCGCGCGCTGGGCGCGGCCGGCGAAGGGCTCGTCGTGGAACAGGCCGAAGCGCACCGCTGGCGTTTCGCGCGCACGGTGGCAGCGGCCGGCCACGAGTACGCGTTCGACGAATCGCTCGGGCTCGCGATGGCCGGAGACTGGTTGCGCGGGCCGAGGGTGGAGGATGCGTGGCTGTCGGGCGTGGCAGCGGCTGGCGCGCTGCTGCGTGCCGTCGCGCGGGTCTGATGGATGCCAGGGTCCACGCGTCCGGCGGAACGGGGCCCCGCAGGGTCGAACGGAAGGTGGTCCGGCCCGCACGACCGCCCCCCTCCGATGGCGGCGGCAGGCGGTGAGAGGGCGCCCGACGCGGGTGAGTCGGCGTCTGGCGAGCCCGCCTTGAACCGCCGGGGTCGGGCCCGCAAGATGAGCCAGTGGACGCCCAAGCCCCCATTCACCTGGCCTGCCCGCATTGCCTCGCGACCAACCGAGTGCCGTCGGACCGCATCGACGCCGGTCCGAACTGCGGCGGCTGTCATCGGCCGCTGTTCACCGGTCATGCGATGGCGGTGGACGCTGCCGGTTTCGACGCCATGCTGGCCAACACCGACCTGCCGGTGCTGGCCGATTTCTGGGCGCCCTGGTGCGCGCCCTGTCGTGCGATGGCGCCGCAGATCGAACAGGTCGCCGCTCGGCTCGAACCACGACTGCGGGTCATCAAGGCCGACATCGAGGCGCATCCGCAGCTCGGCGCCCGCTTCGGCATCCAGAGCATCCCGACACTGGCCGTGTTCGGCGGCGGGCGTGAACTCGGCCGGCACAGCGGCGCGCTCGGCGCGCAGCAGATCGTGTCGTGGCTGGTGCCGCTGGTGATGCGTTCCTGAGCAATGGGCGACGTGCGCGAGCGCTTCGCCGGCATCGATCGGCTCTATGGCGCCGGCACGCTCGACGTGTTGTCCCGTGCGCACGTCGCGGTGGTCGGGGTCGGCGGGGTCGGCTCCTGGGCCGCCGAAGCCCTGGTGCGCAGCGGGCTCGGCCGGATCACGCTGGTGGATGCCGACGAGGTGTGTCTGTCCAACACCAACCGGCAATCGATGGCGCTGGATGGGCAGTACGGACGCACAAAGGTCGATGTGCTCGCCGAACGCCTGCGGGCGATCAATCCGTCCGCGCTCGTGGACCCGATCGCACGTTTCCTGACGCCGTCCAACCTGGGTGAAGTGCTCGGCGGTGGTTTCGACTACGTGCTGGACGCCTGCGACGCGTTCCGGGTCAAGGTCGAGGCGATCTACTGGTGCCGGCGCAACCGGGTCCCGATCCTGGTGGTCGGTGCCGCCGGCGGACGCACCGATCCGCGCCTCATCAGCGTGCGCGACCTGGCGAAGACCGAGAAGGACTACCTGCTGGCGATGATCCGCCGCAATCTACGCGACCAGTTCGGCTGGACCCGCAATCCGAAGCGCTACTTCGGCGTGCCGGCAGTCTACTCCACCGAGCAGCCGCGCTATCCGCAGGCCGATGGCAGCACCGCCTGTGCGAAGCCGGATTCGATGGATGACGCCGCGCGGCTGGATTGCGTTGGCGGCCTCGGGGCCGCGATGCACGTCACAGCCGCCTTCGCGATGATCGCGGTGGCGGAACTGATCCCGCGGCTGGTCGGTATGGCGAAGGGCGAGCGGCCGCGCTGAGAGGCTGTGCAAAGCAGCCTCTCAGGCAGGCCATGGATGGTCTGCGCGCGGGTCATGCACGCCACTGCATGATTCGAGGCAGCGAGTCCGGACCGGTGCCGGACGCGCGACAGGAAAAACCCATTGGATGTGGGTTCTTTCGCAGGCTCTGGGGGCACGGCGCTGTGACGCGGCGCTTCAGTCCGCGGCATCGGGCGGCAGGCGGCGCCGCTTCCAGGTCGCCAGCAGCAGGGTGAGCAGGCCGAGCAGCAGTTCGTCGGCGAATGGCAGCGGGTCGGGGACCAGCAGCGTCGCCACGAACAGGAGGGCGGTCAGCGCGGCCAGCGTCGGAAAACGAAGGCCGCGCAGACGGGAGAGGATCAGGGCGACGATGGGTTGCGGCATGGTGACCTCCGGGGATCGGGGCGTGTGCGGCGACTCGCAACCAGGGCATCCTTCCGGTCGCGCGTCCGGCGCGGGTCCAGACTCACGCATGGGGGCCATGGACCTGCAATCCTGATCCGCGTGAAGATCATTCGATGCCGAAAAGTTCGCGCGCGTTGGCGGTGGTCGCCTCGGCGACCAGTTCCAGCGACTCGCCGCGGGCGGCGGCGACTGCGGCCAGCACCGCGGGCAGGCGCGAGGGCTCGTTGCGTTCACCACGATGCGCGGCATCCGGCTGGTCGGGCGCGTCGGTTTCGAGCAGCAGCTGCGACAGCGGCACCGCGGCAACCACCGCGCGCAGCCGGCTCGCGCGTTGGTAGGTGAGCGGTCCGCCAACCCCGATCCGGAAGCCGAGCGCCCGTAGCTGGCGCGCCTGTTCGGCGCTGCCGCCGTAGGAGTGCACCACGCCGCGCAGCCGACCGATGCGCCGCACGGTGGCGATGACCTCTTCGACCGCCCGGCGCGCATGCACGACCACCGGCAGGCCGAAGTCGCGGGCGAGCTCGAGCTGGCGGCGGAAAAAGGCGCGCTGCGCGTCCGGGTCCAGCCCTTCGACGAAGAAGTCCAGGCCGCATTCCCCCACCGCGACGGGTCGCTCGCGGTCGATCCACTCGGCGAGCGTTTCGAGGTCGGCAGGGTGGTGCACGTCGAGGCTGACCGGGTGCAGTCCGTACGCGGGCTTGAGTTCGGGGTGCGTCGCTGCCAAGGCGCGCAGCCTGCTCCAGCCCGCCGCAGCGACCGCCGGGACCACCTGCGCTACCACGCCCGCATCGTGCGCGCGGCCCAGCACGGCGTTCCGATCGGAGTCGAATTCCGGCGCGTCGATGTGGCAGTGGCTGTCGATCAGGTGCACCCGACCAGCATGCGGCCTTGCCGGCCCGGGCTCAAGCGCCGCCGGCGGAATCGACCATCGCACCGGCCGCCGGTGGCGTGCGCAGCGGCAACTCGACGATGAAGCGCGCGCCCACCCCCGGTCGTCCCTCGGCGCGAACGCGCCCCCCGTGCGACTCCACGATGCGGCGCACGATGGACAGCCCGATGCCGCTGCCCTGTACGAGTGCCTCCTCGTTACCGGAATGCAGGCGGACGAAGGGCAGGAAAATCTGTTCCGCGTGGCGGGCGTCGAAGCCGACGCCGTTGTCATCGACTTCGAGACGCCACCACGGAATGCCGGGCTCCGGCTGGAACAGGGCGGCCGACACCGTGACTTCGGGCGCACGGTCCGGGTGCCGGTAGCGGAAGGCATTGGCGAGGAGGTTCTGCAGCAGTCGGCGAATCTGCAGCGGGTCGCCGGCGACCTGCGGCAGCGGTCCGATCTGCAGTTGGCCACCGCTACCCGCGATCAGGGATTCGAGATCGTCCGCCACCTCGGCGACCGTGGACTGCAGGTCCACCGTGCGCGCCTCTGCGGGTCGAAGCGCGATGCGGGAGAAGGCCAGCACGTCGTCGACCAGGACCGACATCCGCTCGCACGAACGCTGCATTCGCTGCACGCAGTCGCGGGCGGCGGCGTCGAGTTGCGCGCCATACCGGGCGAGAAGCAGCGAGCCCAGCGCCTGCACCTTGCGCGCCGGCTCCTGTAGGTCGTGCGAGGCGGCGAAGGTGAATTGCTGGATTTCCGCATTGCGTTGCGCGACGCTCTGCATCGCCTCCTGCAGTTTCTCCGCCGCGACGTGCGACTCGGTGGTGTCCTGCAGCGTCCCGAACAAGCGCCGTACGCGCCCCGCGACCCGCTCCGCCTCGCCGAACCCGCGGACGCGGATTCGCCTTCCGTCGGCCGTGGTGGGGCTTAGCTCCAGCTCCCAGGACGTGCCCTCGCGGGCAGCGCGGTCGATCGTCTCGAAGATGCGCTTGGCGTCCTCGGGCGCATAGAGCCGGGTGATGTCGTCGAACGACACCGGAGTGTCCGGCGCGAAGCCGTAGATCCGGTACGACTGCGCGGTGAGGGTCATGCTCCGCTTTTGCAGGTCGTACTCCCAGCCGCCGATGTTGGCCAGCCGAGACATGCGCTCGAGCAGTTCGGTATTGCGGCGCTGGGTCTGCAATTGCGCGACCTGTTCGGTCACGTCCTGCAGGGTTCCGGCGACTGCCGGTTCGGCGCTGTCCGTGACCTGGCGTCCGCGCAGCATCAGGGTGCCTGGCGCGGCCACGGTTCCGGCACGGAGCTCGAACGGCGTGCCGTGCCGCAGGCATTCCTCGAGTGCATCGCGCAGGAGCTCGGCGCAGTCCGGGGTCAGCCGGGCGAGCAGTTCGGAAAGCGGTCGCGGCCCGGGATCGCCGAGCCCGATGATCCGCGCCGACTCTCGCGACAGAACGATCCGTTCGCCGGTGGCGTCGGTCTCCCAGGCGCCGATCCGGCTCATCGCGGACATGCGCTCCAGCGATTCGATGTCCTTTTGTCTGCGTGCGCTGGCTCGGGCGAGCCAATCGCTCGCGCGGCGGCGGCGCGCACCGCCGGCCAGCGCCAAGAGCAGCAGGCTGGTGAGGCCGATCGTCGCCGCGGGCGCCGCTTCGCGAAACAGGGCGCGCATCGGCAGTGCGGGACGCCATTGCAGACGCGCGGTCTCGGAACCGTCCGCCGCGGCCAGCGCCACGAAGGCCACCCCGTCCGACTCCGACCCGGGCGGCACGATGCGCAAGGCATCCAGCTTCAGGGCGTTGCCGAAGTGCGCGGCAAAGTCAGCATCGAGTCGCCGTTGTGCCACCAGAGCCGGGGCGCTGCGCTGGCCCGCCGCCGGCGCAGCTTCGGCGGCCGGTTTCAGCCGCAGCACCGCCTCGATCAGCGCCTCGCCTGCGCAGTAGTGGAAAGCGGCGCCCGCGGTGGCGCGCGCGATCGGAAGCGCGGCGACAGCATTCGCGGCGGGCGGGGCGGCCGCCGGGCCAGAGCCGTCAAGGAGCGTGCCGCGACTCACGCATTCCGCAGTCGCCGATGCATCGGCCGCTCTCCCGTCGACGATGGCGTGCACCGGCCGGTCCCGATCGTCGAAGATGACGATGCGGTCGATCCCCGACCTGGGCGTCGACGCGGCGTCGGGACGGATGGCGCCGGTAGACCCACGGTCCGCGAGGGCCGTTACGCCCGTCAGGTCGCCGATCCGAGCCGTCGCCTCGAGGGCGTCCTGCAGCCGATCGCGATGGGTCTCGAGCAGGGCGACGGCCTGGGCCTGCTGCGCCGCCAATGCCGCATCGTCGACGCGCTCGATCGCCCGACCGATACCGACCAGCGCGCCGGCGCCGGCGAGTGCGGCGGCGGCCAGCAGGGCGGTCGACACTGCCAACTGCGTTTGCGCCTCGCGAGGAGGGCCTGCGATCTGCATCGGGCTGCCCTGCCGTTCGCCGTCAGGGCCCGGTCAGCAAGTTGCGTGCCCGGGCGTCACGTCCCGGGTACGATCACTCGCGGCAGGCCGGCGCGAGCGAGTGCGCGCTCGAAAGCGTCGAGTTCACCGTCGCGCAGCGCGGCGAGGGCTCGTTCCTGGCGTTCGAGTTCAGCCACGACCTCGTCACGGCGCTCGCGCATGCCCCGGGTCGGCGCGTGGTCGCTGTCCTGCGCCCACGAATAGAGCGGCGCCAGTTGCGAATACAGCTTCGCGCCGCCGCTGCGGCCGGCGAGGATGTCGTAGACGACCTCGGCCTCCGGATTGTGCAGCGCGTCCTCGATCGCCGCCGCACGCGCCAGCACCGCGTCCGCGGCGCCGACCAGTTCGGTGCGCCCGCCGGCGCGCGACTTCAGGTCGCCTACCTGCGCCCGGATCGCCTGCAAGGTTTCCACCAGCGACAGCGTGCGGTCGAGCGCAGCGCGCAGGTCGAGCGCGAAGGCGAGGTTGGCGGCGAAGTCCGCTGCGCCCGCCGGCGATCGCGGGTCGGCGCGCACGTCGATGGCGGTGCTGGCAAATCGGTCGCCGACCTTGAGGGTGGCGGTGTACCGGCCAGGTACCGCCAGCGGTCCGCGCTCCGGATTGCCGGCGTCCAGCTTGGAGGCGATCCGTCGCGCGCCCTCGTGCCGCAGGTCCCAGGCGACGCGATTCAGTCCCGCGTGGGTGGTGAGCGCAGGCTTGGCCTCATCCTCGGGCTCGTCCGGATCGTCCTTGCCGTACTTCGCGGTCCTCGCGACCGAGGACAAGGTGCGGACCACCGCACCGGAGGCGTCGGTGATCTCGAGCGTGATCGGGTCTTTCGGTGCGTCCTTCAGCCAGTACGAGATCACCGCGCCGATCGGTGGGTTGGGGATCGCGCCCGGCACCAGGAAATCCCAGCGCGTGTCGGCTCCGAAGCGGTACGCGGGTGCTACCGGCAGCAGTGCCGCGCCCTGCACCCGCACGGCGTCCAGTCCGCGCAGCGTGGCGAGACCCTCCAGCGCCCAGATCGATCGTCCGCGCGTGCCGGCTACCAGGTCGCCGTGCTTCGCCTCCAGGTCGGTCACGGTCACCGCCGGCAGGTTGATCCGCAGGTCGCGCCAGGTGGCACCGGCATCGGTCGACCACATCACGCCGCGGTCGGTGCCGAGGTAGAGCACGCGCGCGTCGTCGGGGTCCTCGCGCACGACCCACAGCGGCAGGTCGTCGGGGATGCCGCGCACCAGGCTGTCCCAGGTGCGCCCGAAGTCGCGCGTGCGGAACAGATACGGCTTGAAGTCGTCGAGCCGGTAGCGGTGCACCACCACGTAGGCCGTGCCTGCATCGGCGCGGGACGGCTCGATGGCCTCGATCGTGCCCCACTCGGGCATGGTCTTCGGAGTGACGTTGGCCCAGGTCTTGCCGCCGTCGCGGGTCACGTGCACCAGGCCGTCGTCGCTGCCGGCCCAGATCGTGCCGGCGGCGACGGGCGACTCGGCGATGGAGAAGATCGTGCCGTAGGTCTCCACGCCGGTGATGTCGCCGGTGATCGGGCCGCCCGACCAGCCCTGCCTGTTGCGGTCGTTGCGAGTCAGGTCGCCGCTGATCGCGGTCCACGAGGCGCCCTGGTCGCGGCTGGCGTACAACACGTTGGCGCCGTGGTAGACCAGATCAGGATCGTGCGGCGAGGGCGCGATCGGTGCGGTCCACTGGAAGCGGACCTTGTACTCGGAGGGCTTGATGCCGGACGGGTTCGCCGGCCAGGCGGACACGTTGCGGTACCAGCCGCCGTTCTCGACGTGGTAGGAGATGTAGCCGCCGTACTCGCCGGCGAAGATCGCACCGGGGCGCGCGCGGTCCCAGACCACGTCACCGGCCTCGCCGCCGCCGATGTAGAGCCAGTTGGCGAGGCCGTTGGCGTCGTTGGCGAGCGAGCGCGAGGGCCCAGCCGCCGTTCCCCAGTCCTGGATGGTGCCCGCCACGTGCCAGGGCACGCGGTCGTCGACCGCGATGTTGTAGAACTGCGCCAGCGGCAGCGGCGGCACGAACCAGGTCTTGCCGCCGTCGGTGCTGATGTCCACCCCGCCGTCGTTGCCGCTGATCACACGGCGCGGGTCCTTCGGGTCGATCCAGATATCGTGGTGGTCGCCGTGGTGCGGACCCTTGACCTGGGTGAAGCTCTTGCCGCCGTCGATGCTCTTGAGCAGCGGCACCTGCGGCACCCACAGCACGTCGGGGTTGGTCGGGTCGACGGTGAGCACGGTGTAGTACCAGGCGCGCTGGCGCAGGCTGCGGTGGGCGTTGATCCGCGTCCACGAGCCGCCGGCATCGTCGGAGCGGAACAGGCCGCCTTCCTCGGCCTCGATCAGGGCGTAGACGCGGTTGGAGTCGCTGGGTGCGATGCCGATGCCGACCTTGCCCCATTCGCCCTCCGGCAGGCCGCTGCCGGTGAGTTGCTTCCAGGTCTCGCCGCCGTCGCTGCTGCGCCACAGTCCGCTGCCGGGACCGCCGCTGGTGGTGACCCAGGGGCTGCGCCGGAACTGCCACATCCCGGCGTAGACGATGTTCGGATTGTTCGGGTCGAGGTGCACGTCGGAGGCACCGGTATCGGCGTCCTTCTTCAGCACCTGCTTCCAGGTGGCGCCGCCGTCGGTGGTGCGATAGACGCCGCGCTCGGCGCCAGGACCGAAGGGCGAGCCCAGCACTGCGGCGAAGGCAATGTCGGGATGGCGCGGATGCACGGCCAGCGCGCCGATCTGCCCGCGGCCCTTCCAGACGTGCTGCCAGGTCGCACCCGCGTCGATCGACTTCCAGATGCCGAGCCCGATCGCGACGTTGCCGCGCGGATTGCCTTCGCCGCCGCCGACGTAGATCACGTTGGGGTCCGAGCGGGCGACCGCGATCGCGCCGATCGATTGCGTGGGCTGGTCGTCGAAGATCGGCTTCCAGTCGCGGCCGCCGTTCTCGCTCTTCCAGACGCCCCCCTGCGCGGCGGCCGCGTAGTAGACCTGCGGGTTGCCGGGCACGCCGGCGACGCGGCTGATGCGGCCGCCGACAGCCGGGCCGACCAGGCGCCACTGCAGGGCGCCATAGGGCTTCTCGGCATCGAGGTCCGACGGCCCGCCCGCGGCGAGCAGTGGGAGCGGCAGGCACAGGCAGAGCAACAGCAGGACGATGGCGCGGCGCATCCGGACACCTCCGGGTTGGCGCGTCGGCTCAACGCCGGCGCAACAAGGTAAGCAACAGGTATAGACCGACAATCGTGGCCAGCGACCAGCCGATGGCCTGCCATTCCTCGGGCTTGAGCGTGGTCAGGATGGCGAGCATCGCCACCGCCGCCACTAGGGGAATCACAGGGCCGCCGGGAAGGCGCAGCGGCGCGCCCTGGTCGACGTGGCCGCGGCGCTGCAGCTGCCAGGCGGCCAGTGACACACCGACGTAGACCAGGCAGATCGCGCCGCCGGAGATCAGGGCCAGCGACTGGAAGTCACCACCGAGCGCGAGCAGAAACGCCACCCCGCCGTGAATGCAGACCGCGACCAGTGGCACCTTGCGCGACGCGGTGAGCCGCCCCACCGGGCCCGGCAGCCAGCCGTCGCGCCCGAGCGCGTACAGCATCCGCGAGGACCCCAGCAGGTTGCCCATCAGGAAGCCAAGCATCGACACCGAGGCGGTGGCGAGCAGCAGGCCGAAGCCGGGCCCCCACAACGCGCCCGCTGTCTGCGCGACCGGGGCGGTACTCTCGCCAATCGCCGCTCCAAGTGCGCCCTGCGCCACGACCTGGATGCCGATGTACAGCAGCACCACCAGCAGGATCGCCGTCATGGTCGCGCGCGGCACGTCACGCGAGGGGTCCTTGACTTCGCCGCTGGGGATCAGCGCGGTCTCCATGCCGGAGTAGGCGAACATCACCAGCACCATCGCCGAGCCCAGCGCGGCAAAAGAGGGCAGGGCAGTGAACGATACCTGTGCCCAGTCGACGACCCAGGCGCCGATCAGGGCGAGCAGGAACAGCGGGGTGAGCTTGAGCGTGGCCAGCACCACGATCGCGCGGGTGCCGATCCGCACGCCCTTGGCATTGAGGAACACGAGAACCGCGTAGACGGCGAGCAGCAGGGCGCCGCGCGGGCCGCTGCCGTCGAACAGGTCGCTGGCGTTGCGCGCCTGCTCGGTCAGGGCGGCGGCCACGCCGGCGCTGGATGTCACGTTGGTGATCCACATCAGCGCGCCGGCGACGAAACCGGCGAAGGGCCCGAACGCCGCGCCGACGTAGGAGTAGGGCCCGCCGGTCGAGGTCACACGGCTGCCGGCTGCGGCGAAGCACAGCGCGACGGGAACGATCACCAATGCGCCGGCGACGAATGCCAGCGGCGCGGCTGGCCCCATGCCGATGAACAGTGCAGCCGGCAGCATGAAGATGCCGCCGCCGACGATGACGTTGATCACCGACGCGGTGAGGCCGCCGAAGCCGACCGCGCGCACCAGCCCCGACTCGGCGCCGGTCGGCGCGCCCCCCCTCGTATGTGGATTCATGTGCGCCCCCGACTGACGCGCGAGCCTACGGCCTGCGACCGCCGTGGCACAAGCGGCGTTGCCGTGGGGGCGCGGCCCGTGCATGCTGCGCACCGGTCCCGCCCGGAGCGATCTCATGCGCCCTGCCTTGCCCTGCCTGGTCCTCTGCGCACTGGCGCCGGCGGCCACCGCGACCGAGCTGGATCACCGCCTCGACGAACAGGCGGTGGCGCTGCGGCCCGACGTGGTCGCGTGGCGGCGCGACCTGCACCAGCACCCCGAACTCGGCAACCGCGAATTCCGCACTGCAGCGAAGGTCGCCGATCACCTGCGCGAGCTTGGTCTCGAAGTCGAGACCGGTGTCGCCCACACCGGCGTGGTGGCGGTACTGCGCGGCGGCAAACCCGGGCCTCGGCTGGCCCTGCGTGCCGACATGGACGCGTTGCCGGTGACCGAGCAGGTCGACCTGCCGTTCAGGTCGGTGGCGAAGGCCGAGTACCGGGGCGAGCAGGTCGGCGTCATGCACGCCTGTGGCCACGATGCGCACACCGCGATCCTGATGGGTGCGGCGTCCGCGCTGGCCGCAGTGCGCGAGGATCTGCCGGGAACCGTGGTGTTCATCTTTCAGCCGGCCGAGGAAGGACCGCCCGAGGGCGAGGAGGGCGGGGCGGCGCTGATGCTGAAGGAAGGCGTGTTCCGCAAGCACCAGCCGCAGGCCATCATCGGCCTGCACGTCTTCTCGACCCTGCACGCGGGCGAGGTCGGCGTGCGCGGCGGTCCGACGATGGCGGAGTCGGGGCGCTTCCGCATCGTGCTGCGCGGTGTTCAGACGCACGGCGCCAAGCCGTGGGCCGGCATCGATCCGGTGGTCGTCGGCGCGCAGCTGGTGATGAATCTGCAGACCGTGGTCAGTCGGCGCATCAACACCGTGGAATCACCGGCGGTGGTCACCGTCGGGGCGTTCCGCGCCGGCAACCGCCACAACATCATCCCGGCCGAGGCCGAACTGCTGGGCACCCTGCGCACCTTCGACGAGGAAACGCGCCAGGCGGTGGTCGCCGAGATCACCCGCATCGCCGAGCACACGGCGCAGGCGGCCGGCGCCAGCGCCGAGGTGGTGTTCGAGCGCCAGACCAACGTCAACCGCAACGACGAGGCGCTGACCCGCCGCCTGCAGCCCGCGCTGGCGCGCGCGGTGGGCGAACGCAACGCCAAGCTGATGCCGCTGCAGACGGTGGCCGAGGACTTCGGCTATTTCGCCGCCGAGGTGCCGGGATTCTTCTTCTTCGTCGGTTCCACGCCGGCCGACCAGGACCCGCGCAAGGCGCCGGCCAACCACTCGCCGTTCTACTTCGTCGACGAGCAGGCGCTGGACACCGGGCTGCGCGCGATGTTGCACGCCGCGGCCGAGTACCTCGCCGGCCCCGCCGCCCCCTGAGGTCTCCGCGATGCCGCTGGACGGGCGACTGCTGCGCCTGCCGTGCGTGCAATTGCTGCTCTCGCAGCTGCTGCTGATCCTCGCCTTCCCGTGGCTCGAACACGGCGTCGCAGGCAACCTCTTGCTGGACGCCCTGCACCTGACGGTCATCGTGCTGGTCGTGCGTGCTGTGGGGCGCACGCCCGGGCGACAGCGCGTGGCGCTGGGACTGGCGCTGGCCGTGGCGGCGGCGCAGGTGGCTGATTTCGCCAGCGGGATCGGCCATCTCGGGGCGGTCGCGCTGCTCGCGCTGTGCGCCTTCCAAGCGTACGCGATCTGGTGCCTGATGCTCTACGTGATGCAGGACGAGGTCGCCACCACCGACGAGCTGTTCGCCGCGGCCAGCATGTACGTGCTGCTGGCGATGGCCTTCGCCTGCCTGTTCTCGGTGCTGGAGCATGCAGCACCCGGGTCGTTCTTCATCAATCCCACCAACAACATCGACGGCGAGGTCAACTGGTGGGACCTTGTGTACTTCTCGTTCACCATGCTTACCAGCGTCGGCTTCGGCGAGATCACCCCCGTGACGTCGCACGCGCGCTCGCTGGTCATGGTGGTGCAGGTGGTCGGTGTCCTGTTCGTTGCCCTGCTCATTGCCCGCCTGACCGGGATCTACCGTGGGCGTGCGGGCTGAGAGGCTGTAGAAAACAGCCTCTCAGGCAGGCCATGGGTGGCCTGCGCGCGGGTCATCCTCGCAAGTGCATGACTCGCGACTGGTACGGTCCACAGGATGGGATTTTTCTTGCAGGCAATGAGCGGCCGCCTCGTCCGGGCGGCGGGCGGGCGCTGCGCGGGCCCGATGATGTGGCTGGCGCGGCGATCGGCCGCATGCGCTTGCGCGAAGCATCCACGACCGGTGTGTCGCAGAACGACCTCGGTCGTCACGGTGGCAGCAATTTCCAGGCTGGCACCCGGATGCGCGCGAGCAACGGCATCCGGCCCGCCATGAGATTCAAACTCGGCAACATCGTGCCCTGAGTCCCTTCGGTCGGGCGCGCCTATGGCGCGGGTCCCGCTTGCGGAGCACCCGAAGAAGCTCGGCAGCGGTAATGACCGATCCCGATGCGTCGCTACGCCGCGGTTCAACTTTCCAGGCGCTGCAGATCCTTCCTCGCCTGTTCCAACTGCGCGTCGAGTCCGATCGCCGTGCGCAAGGCCTGCACTGCCTCCTCCTGGCGTCCGGCCTTCTCGAACAGCAGGCCTTTCCGCCACCAGGCGGCGGCAACGCCGAGCTCCTCGGGGTGACTGTCGAGGCGGATGTAGGTTGCGAGACTCTCGATGCCCTCCTCGATGCGCTGACCATCGTCGACCGCGATGCGACCGAGCATGTACAGACCGATCGCGTCGCGCGGGTCGCGTGCGAGGGCAGCCTCGGCCACTGTCCGGGCGTCGGCGAAGCGCTGTTCGCGCAGGTACATCGAAATCAGCCCCAGCGTGGCCCGGCGGTTGCCTGGATCGGCGGCGAACGCGTCCGCGTAGGCGCCGATGGCTTCCTCGCGCTTGTCGTCGGCCAGCAGCAGCGCTGCCTGGCCGATGTGGCCCCAGACAGCGCCGATCGCCTGCAGGGCCTCGACTTGCGCCTCGGCTTTGTCGCGGCCGCCGCCCATGAAGCCGGGAGCTTGCAGGTAGTACTGGATCAGCTGCAGCCGCGGGTCCGGGTCGGCAGGCGACACGGCCACGGCCTTCTCGTAGGCGTCGCGGCACTTTCCCGCCCACTTCGGCTTGGCCAGGATCATGACCTCGAGCGCCTTCTGACCATAGGCGTTGCCCAGCCAGAGCCAAGCCTTGCCATCATCCGGTCGCGCCGTGGTGGCTTTTTCCGCCTGCGCGATCGCCTCGTCGGTCCTGTTGGCGCCGAGCAGGTTTCGGACCTGCTGCACCTCGGCTGCGAGCGGCGCGCGCTCGGACTGGGCGAACGCAGACATGTCCAGCGACAGGAAAAGCGCGGTGGCGATGGCGGCGGCGGGGAGGCGGTTCATGGTGGGCTCCTGGATAGGCGCCCGAAGTATGCGCAGGCCGATGCTGAACCTGCGGCTGCCGGAAGTCATGCCGAACTGGCAGCCGCCGCCGGTTTGCAGCGCAACGCCGAGCGGGCATCATCGGCACAGACCAGCACAGCAGGGGGGAAGCGATGCTCCGGGCACTGCCTTCGCGCTATGGGTTCTTCGCCGGCTGCGTGCTCGCGGCCCTTGCATGCGCGGCGCTCGCCTGGTTCGGGCACGGCGCGGTCTTCGCATGGATCGGCTTGATCGCAGGCCTGCTGGCGCTGGTCGGCGCGCGGGACCTCGTCCAGACCCGGCAGTCGATCCGCCGCAACTATCCGATCCTGTCGCACCTGCGCTTCTTCCTCGAGGAGATCCGGCCGGAGATCCGCCAGTACTTCCTCGAGTCCGACACCGAGGCGCAGCCGTTCTCGCGCAACCAGCGCTCGATCGTCTACCAACGCGCGAAGAACATCGTTGACAAACGCCCGTTCGGCACCCAGGCCGACGTGTACCGGCCCGACTACGAGTGGATCAACCATTCGGTGGCGCCGACCGACATCGAAAGTCACGACTTCCGCATAGACATCGGCTCCGCCCAGTGCGCGCAGCCGTATTCGGCCAGCGTGTTCAACATCTCGGCGATGTCCTACGGCGCACTGTCGCCGAACGCGGTGCTGGCACTGAACGAGGGCGCGCGGCGCGGGCGTTTCTTCCACGACACCGGGGAAGGATCGATCTCGCGCTTCCACCGCGAGCCGGGCGGCGACCTCGTGTGGGAGGTCGGCTCGGGTTACTTCGGCTGCAGGAACCCGGACGGCAGTTTCAGTGCGGAGAAGTTCGCCGCCAACGCGGCATCGCCGCAGGTCAGGATGATCGAGATCAAGCTGTCGCAGGGCGCCAAACCGGGGCACGGTGGCGTGCTGCCCGGTGCCAAGGTGACCCGGGAGATCGCCGAAGCGCGCGGTGTTGCGGTGGGGGAAGACTGCATTTCTCCGCCGCGTCATTCGGCCTTCTCGACGCCGATTGGACTGCTTCAGTTCGTCGCCCGCCTACGCACCCTGTCCGGCGGCAAGCCGGTGGGATTCAAGCTGGCGATCGGCCACCCGTGGGAATGGTTCGGCATCGCCAAGGCGATCCTCGACACCGGGATCGTTCCGGACTTCATCGTGGTCGACGGCGGCGAGGGCGGTACCGGGGCGGCGCCGTTGGAGTTCACCGACCATGTCGGCGCCCCGCTGCAGGAGGGCCTGATGCTGGTCCACAACACCCTGGTCGGAATCGGCAAGCGTGGCGAGGTCCGGCTCGGCGCCAGCGGCAAGATCGTAACCGCTTTCGATCTGGTGCGTGCCTTCGCACTCGGCGCCGACTGGGGCAACTCGGCGCGCGGCTTCATGTTCGCGCTCGGCTGCATCCAAGCCCAGAGCTGCCACACCGGCAAGTGCCCCACCGGCGTGACCACACAGGACCCGGCTCGCTACCGGGCGCTGGTGGTGCCGGACAAGGCGGACCGGGTGTTCAACTTCCACCAGAACACGCTCAAGGCGCTCAAGGAACTGATCGCGGCCGCGGGCCTCTCGCACCCGGAGCAAGTGGGACCCGAGCACATCGTGCACCGCCTGTCGGCCACCGAGGTGCGTTCGCTGGCTGCCATGCACCATTGGGTCAAGCCCGGCGAACTGCTGGGGGCCGAGCGTTCCCACGCGGTGTTCAAGGTGTTCTGGGACGTGGCGCGCGCCGACAGCTTCGAGGCGCCTTCGACCGTGCTCTCGATGCGCACCACCAAGATGCGCTGATGTGCTTGCTTGCACTCGCCTGGCGCGAGCGCCAGGACTGGCCTTTGCTGGTCGCCGCCAATCGCGACGAGTTCCACCATCGGCCGGCCGCGCCGCTGGCTCGCTGGCCGGAAGGCTTCCTTGCCGGGCGTGACCTGGCGGCAGGCGGGACCTGGCTGGGCGCGCGCCCCGATGGCTGCTTCGCGGCGGTGACCAACCATCGCGGTCCCCCGGAGGCGACTCCGGGCCGGCGTTCGCGGGGGGGAACTGGTCGCGGACTTCCTCGCGTCCGACACGCCGCCGGCCGCACTCGCGGCCGCCGCGGTCGCGCGCACGGGCGACTATCGGGCTTTCAACCTGCTGCTTGGCGACGCAGGGTCGCTGTGGTGTGTCAGCAGTCGTTCGGGCGCCGCGCGGGAACTTGCGCCGGGCACCTACGTGCTGTCGAACCATTCGCTCGACACGCCTTGGCCGAAGGTGCGGCGCCTGCGTGGCCGCCTCGAGGCGGCGCTGATCCAGGCCGATCCGATGGTGCGCCTGTTCGAGGCCCTTGCCGACCGGACCCGGGCTGCCGACCACGGACTGCCGGGAACCGGCATTCCGCGCACCTGGGAAAGCGTGCTGTCGGCCGCGTTCATCGTGGCGGCGGGCTACGAGACACGCTGCAGCACGCTTCTCGCACTGGCCGCCCGGCGCGGGCGGATCCAGGAACGGAACTTCACCGGCGACGGCGGTTTGTCGAGCGATGCCGCCTTCGACTGGTAGTCCGCGGAAGGCGGTGCAAAAAAAACGCGGGCACCCGGGCCCGCGCTTTGCCGGCTCCGCGGTGGACCACCACTTACATCGGAACGACGTTCTCGGCCTGCAGGCCCTTCTGGCCCTGCACGACCTTGAACTGCACCTTCTGGCCCTCGGCGAGGGAACGCCGACCCGGGCCCGTGCTCACGATGGCGCGAAAGTGCACGAAGACGTCGGGTCCGTTGTCGCGCTTGATGAAGCCGTACCCCTTTTCGTCATTGAACCACTTGACGGTGCCGATCTGTTGGTCGCTCATTGCTGTTGCCTCGAACAATTCTCGGTAACGTGCGTCCCCGTCGACGCACTACGACGCTGACGCCCGTGCCGGTTTGCATGCCCAGTCCCCTCGCGGGAGCCGGGACTTGACAAGCGGCCGCGCACGCGCAGCGAAAACACGATAACCCTGCCCCGGGAAAAAAGCCAGTCTCGGAGCCGCGCGCCGCCGGCGGCCGTGGCCGGTGCGGTCGGCTGCCGGGCGGCTCGCGGCTGCGCTGCCCGGCGTCGTGGTGAGGATTTCTGTCGCGGTCCGTCCGGATCGGTGCTTCCCGATTCCGACCGGCGTGCGGGGGAGGGCGCGGTCGGCCCGCGGTCCCGCGACCGTCGCGGTCAGCCGAAGTCGTTGTCGAGCACGACGCGCCATCGCGCCTTGCCGGCGCGCAAGTGCTCCAGCGCGTCGTTGACGCGCGAGAGCGGGAACCTCTCGACCACCGGCGCGATGGCGTGGCGGGCGCAGAAGGCCAGCATGTCGGTCACTGTCGCCGGGCTGCCGAGCGGCGAGCCGGACAGCGAGCGCTGCCCGCCGATCAGCGCGAAGGCCGGAACCGGAATCGGCTCCAGGACCGCGCCGACCACATGCAGCCGCCCGCGCGGCGCGAGGGCGCCGAGGAAACCGGCCCAAGGCAGCGCGACATTGGCGGTCACGAGAATGAAGTCGAAGCGGCCCGCAAGGGCCTTGAGGGCGCGTTCGTCGTGGGTTCCGGTCGCATGGTGCGCACCGAGCGCGAGCGCTTCGACACGTTTGGCCTCGGTCGAGGTGAAGGCGGTGACCTCGCAGCCCCACGCGCGCAGGAACCGCAGCGCCAGGTGGCCAAGGCCGCCGATGCCGACCACGCCGACGCGATCGGTCGGCTTCACGCCAAACGCGTGGATCGGTCCGAACACCGTGATGCCGCCGCAGAACAGCGGGCCCGCGCTGCCCGCATCGAGCCCCTCGGGCAGCGGGGTCGCCCACACCCAGTGACAGCGCACGCGGTCGGCGAAGCCGCCGTGGCCGTCGGTGATCAGCCCGGCCGAGGCGGCGCACAGGTGCTGGTCGCCGCGTAGGCAATCGATGCAGTGCATGCAGCTTCCGGCATACCAGCCGACCCCGACCCGATCACCGACCCGGATCCGCCGGACCGCGGCCCCCGTGTCGACCACCCGGCCGACCACCTCGTGCCCCGGGACGAAGGGATAGGCAGTGCGCCGCCAGTCGTTGTCGAGCATCGACAGGTCGGAATGGCAGACGCCGCAGTGTTCGACCGCGACCTCGACATGGTCGTCCGGCAGTCGGCCGGGTTCGTACGACCACGCTGCGAGCGGGCCGGCGGGTCGGGTGGCGGCGAAGGCACGGATGGTCAAGGTTCGCGCTCCGCGAGGCTTTCCAGTATGCGCTTCGGGCACGCCGTCTCCAAGCGGCTTGCGCACGCCCCCGCCCCGGGCACATGCTGAGCTCCGCGCGCGAAGGGTGGGTGCCGCATGGCTTACCAGATCGATCCGGGCGATTCGCCTTCCCTTGGTCTGCGGCGGGTCTTCGCTGAGCAGGTCGCCGCAGCGCGGGCGCACCTCGATCGGCCGGCGCGCGAGGTCCACGCGGCGATCCACGACGCGCGACGCGCGATGCGGCGCGCGCGCGCAGCGCAGGCGCTGCTGCGTCCGCGGCTCGACCGCGAGCGATGGACCGCCTGCAGCGCCAGCCTGCGGTCGGCCGGCGCTCTGCTGTCGCCGCTGCGCGACGCGCAGTCGGTGGTCGAGGCCATCGAGGCGCACCTGGCGCAGGCCGGGGTCGCGCTGGACGAGGCGGAGCGCTCGCGCCTGCTGCGCAGCCTGCGCTCGCGCCGCGATCGGATCGTCGGCGCCGGCGGGCCTGCGCTGGACAGCGCGCGCCGATGGGTTGCGCGCGCGGCGGACGACGGGCCGGGGCCGCTCGAAGGCTTCGACCAGCAGGCGCTGGCGCGCGGCCTCGCGGCGGGCCGAACGCGTCTTGATCGCGCCCTGAACGATGCCCTCGCGGCACCGCCCGACGGCGCGGCCTGGCATCGACTGCGGCAGCGCGCGCGGGTCCATTGGCTTCAACTCGAGCTGGTAGCGAACGCTTGGCCCGCGGTCCTGGGCGCCCTCGCCGCCGAGGCCAAACGCCTTTCGCAGTCGCTCGGTGAGGAACGGGATCTGCAACTGCTCGACGCGTGGCTGTCGCGCCGCCGCGGGGTGATGCCCGGGGGGCGTCCCCTGCCGGCGGTGCGCGCCGACGTGGCCGCATTGCGGGCCCGCCTGCGGGAGCGTGCGCTGCGCATCGCTCGCCGCATCGCCATCGAACCGCCGCGCCGCTTCGCGCGCCGCGTGGCTGGGCTGCGGGCTTTGCGGGGCGGCGCGGACGGCGGCTGATCGGGCGCTCCAGGTCGCCGGCGTTGTCGCTGTTCGTGGAATGACTCCTGCAGGAGCGTGTCTGCCGCGGCCGCCCCGTGCGGCCGTCAGGTCGCTGCGGGGGCGTCGTGGTGGTCGATGTTATGCTTTGCGCGGCGGCACCCAACGCCGCGATGGAACACCCAAATCCTGCGAGGGGATGGTCATGAGTCGTGTGCTTTGCGTGGCACTGGCCCTGGCGGGCCTGGCGGTGGCGGATCCGGTGATGGCCCAGCGCGGCAGCGGCAAACCGGTGGTGGCGGTGACCGAGTTCCGCAACGAATCTGGTGCGGCATGGTGGCGCGGCGGCGTCGGCTGGGAACTTGCCGGCATGCTGACCAACGAACTGGCGTCGACCGGTGACTTCAAGGTCGTCGAGCGCAACAAGATCGAAGACGTGCTGTCGGAGCAGAACCTCGCCGCGTCTGGCCGGGTCGCGCCTGGGACCGGTGCCAAGATCGGCAAGTTGACCGGTGCGCAGTACCTCATCACCGGCACGGTGAGCGCCTACGAGGAAGAAACCTCGAGCACCGGCGGTGGCATCTCGTTCGGCGGTGTCTCGCTCGGTGGCAAGTCGGAGCGTGCCTACCTCGCGATCGACCTGCGCGTGATCAACGCCACCACCGGCGAGGTCGATTTCGTGCGCACGATCGAGGGCAACGCGAAGGGCGGCGGGATGAGCATCGGCCTCTACCGCGGAGGCTTCGGCGGCGCCCTGTCGCAGGAGAACAAGACCCCGGCCGGCAAAGCGATCAGGGCCGCACTGGTCGAGGCGACCGACTATCTGTCCTGCGTGATGGTGCAGCAGGATGGCTGCGAGTCCGAGTACGACGCGAAAGAGAATCGCCGCCGGGAGAAGACGCGAGGCGCGCTCGACCTCGACGACTGACAGTCTGAGAAAAAGCACAGCTTCTCAGGCCGGCCACGGATGGCCCGCGTGCGGGTCATGCACGCAAGGGCATCACCCGCGGGAGCGGGAGCGAGTCCGGACCTGCGCCGGACTCGCAATG
>DHLY01000077.1:0-1725 GCA_002405525.1 Proteobacteria bacterium UBA4656 | reverse complement strand
CCGGACTCGCGACTGGAAAAACCCACGGGCTGCGGTTTTTTCACAGCCTCTGAGAGGGAGACCCCGCAATAAGCATTCGTCGGCATACTGCGCGCACGCCCAACAGCGCGAGATGGTCGCTGGGAGCCGTGCGGAAGCGAGTCGGACGGAAGCCTTCCCTCGATCCGGTGGATGTTCGCGCTTTGGAGTCGATCGTCGCCGAACGGACTCATGCGTCGCTTGGCGAGATCACGCGCGAACTGCAGGTGCGTTGCGATGTGCGGGTCTGTGACGCCACCGTTCGCAAGGCGTTGCGCGGTGCTGGCGTTGTGCGTTCCACGCCGGCCAGAGGACCCGCGCCGAGCCGCCGAGGCCTCCGTCGCCAAGCGCTACGGATACCCCAACCCGCATCGTCGCAAGAGCGCAGGCGGCGGCATGGAGACCGACCTGATCGAAGCCGAGTGGGCCCTGGTATCCGATCTGTTCGATCAGCGTGGGAAACGCGGCAGACCGGCGGACCACAATCGCAAGTTGATGGTCGACGCCTGCTGCTACGTCGTGCGCACAGGCTGTGCGTGGCGCCTGCTGCCGAGGAACTTCCCGCCTTGGCTGGCGGTTTACAGGTTCTACAAGCACTGCGCTGAAGCCAATCGCTTTGAAGCCATGCACGACCGGTTGCGCAAGCAGTGGCGCGAACGCGTCGGCAAGGCGCCCGAACCCACGGCCGCCATCATCGACGCGCAAAGCACCCGCAGCACGGCGCAGGGCGGCATGGTGGGATTCGATACCGGCAAGAGGGTCAAGGGCCGCAAGCGTCATCTGGTGGTTGATGCGCTCGGGCTGCTCATCGCGATCACCCTCACCGCCGCGAGCATCCAGGACCGCGATGCCTCACCTGAGGTGGTGGGCCGCGCCGTCGTGAAAGCCCCCGGCCTGGCAAAACTCTACGCAGACGCCGCGTATGCGGGTCGCTGTGCGCAGGCCGTCGAGTCCGCTCATCCGAATCTCAAGGCCGAGATCGTCTGCCATCCCGCTAAGCGCAGCACGGGCACCCCACACGACTCACAGTTTTCCCTGTGGCCCACTCAACCCTCGCCCGGCTTCGTCGTTCAAGCCAAGCGCTGGGCTGTCGAACGGAGACACGCATGGAACGAGTGTGCCAGACGCCTCATCGCCCAACCATGATCGTTCCGATTGGGCGCCTTTGGCGTGGGTCTGGCTCGTTGACGCGCGCATCCACTCGCCACACGATTAGCCTAGGGAGCCTCTGAACAAGGATCCGCACCCGCGCCGGAGGTTCCGCGCCGGCCAGCAAGGCGCGCGTTGCCGGGCGCGGTGGTTCAGCGCGCAAGACGCGCAACGAGGCTGGATGGCCGCACAATCCCGCCCCTGCGGGTTGCTTCTGTGCGCGCCCGCGCCCGGATTGGCCGCCTTGGCCGTGGAACGACCACGCCCCGGCGTGGCGCCCGCTTTGGTGCGGACGCGCACAGGAACGACGCGGGTGTGGATCCTTGTTCAGAGGCTCCCTTGCAATTCATTTGGGAAACACCCGCTGAGACCGCTGCCACGACGTAAGGGCGTCCGCAGGGCGATCGTCGCGCCGCGGCCGTCGCCGTGGTCTGCCGGGGGCATCAGACGCGCGGCGTGCCGCGTCCCCGGGGGCCGCGGCCACCACCACCCGGTCCGCGATTGCCACCGCCCGGCCCGTGATTGCCACTGCCAGGTCCGCGATTGCCGCCACCCGGT
>DHLY01000153.1:18874-19113 GCA_002405525.1 Proteobacteria bacterium UBA4656 | reverse complement strand
TATCACCGACTTCAGGTTGTCCTGTTGTTCGCCT
Source organism: Proteobacteria bacterium UBA4656 (assembly GCA_002405525.1). Taxonomy (GTDB): domain Bacteria; phylum Pseudomonadota; class Gammaproteobacteria; order Xanthomonadales; family Ahniellaceae; genus UBA4656. The sequence continues at coordinate 19,079 of DHLY01000153.1, read as the reverse complement.
CACCAGTCCGGTGCCGGCGCAGCCGGATTCGGCGATGCCAGCGCGCCTTCGTAGGGGTCGGTGAGCAGGCCGCTTGTGATCTGGGTCCAGGTGGTCCCGCCATTGGTGGAGACTTCGATGAACCCGCCGTCCCAGCAGCCACCGGCGGTGCGCCGCTCCATCTCCTGGCGGCTCATGAAGGACAAAGTCAGTCCATTGCCCACCG
>DHLY01000153.1:18361-18577 GCA_002405525.1 Proteobacteria bacterium UBA4656 | reverse complement strand
GCCGCCGGTCGGGCAGTCACCCGGCGCCGGCTGGGTGGTGAAGCTGCCGCTGGCGGTGGCTGTACCACCAGCGCCCGACAGCTCGAATCCACTGGCGAACATCACCTCCACCGGCGGACAGGCGTTGCGGGCCGTCACGCGCCAGAAGTAGGGCGTGGCGGAATTGAGCGGCTGGGTCGGGGTGAAGGTGGTCTGCCGAGTCACGCTGCTGACGAC
>DHLY01000153.1:0-18242 GCA_002405525.1 Proteobacteria bacterium UBA4656 | reverse complement strand
GACGATGTTGCTGACCGCGGCATCGGTGGCGATCTCGACCAGGTAGTCGATGGCGTTGGCGCCCGGACTCCAGGTGAAGCTGGTGCCGGTCGCCACATTGGTCGCACCAGCGGCTGGCGTGGTCAGCGCCGGTGCGGCCACCGGACCGCCGGACACGTCGATCTGCAGCGTGCCGCCGCGCACGATGGCCGGCGTGCTGCCATCGGCGCCCTGCACGGAAACCGTGTAACCGCCGGTGGTGGCGCCCGCGGCCGTGGTGAGTTGCAGCGTCGACGCCACGCCGCTGACCGTCGGCGAGACCGGATTGGGGGTGAAGTTCGCGGTCGGGAACACCGCGGCGTCGCGACCCGGGGTGCTCAGCGCGACCTGTCCGGTGAAGCCGTTGATCGCCGACAGCGTCACGTCGATCGGCGGCACCGGAGCGCCCGCGCACAGCGAGAGGCTGGCGCCGGGCAGTGCGACCGCGTACGAGGGACCGGCGAACAGGTTGCCCACCCGACCGGCGAAGGAGCGCTGCGAGGTGGTCGATGGCGGCGTCACGATACGGTTGTCGGTCCACGTCATGCCCACGGTCTGGCCGTCGGACGACAGGGCAAGACCGTTGTAGTCGCCCCACTCCTGCCCGTTGGCGATGTTCTGCGACACCACCGACGACACGCGGGTCTCCTCCCGCCAGGTGTTGCCGCCATCGGTGGACACCGCGTAGTACCAGTCGGCCTTGTCGCGCAGGCCGGCGCCGGAATTGCGCGTGTCCTGCCAGCCGACGTGCACGTTGCCGAAACCATCGACCTTCATCCACGGCTGGAAGCGGTCGACTGTGACCTGGTCGGCGAGCGGGTGCGGCGTGCTGCCGCCCGACCACGTCTGGCCCTGATCGTCGGAGTAGATCACGCGGATCCAGCCGTGGCTTGCGGCGGCGGTGCCGGTGCCATTGCCCGGGCTGCCCGCGCCTGGGTTCTCGTCGGTGAACGCCACGTAGATTCGGCCATCGCGCGGGCCGCCGCTGAGATCGACGTCGACCACCGCATAGATGAACACGCGGCGCGACTCCATCGCGGGAATCGCGAAGTCGAAGCGACCGTGCAGGTCGTAGATCACCTTGCCGAGTCCCGCCCGCGCGGGGTCGAGATCGACGAAGGTCTGCCCGCCGTCATCGGAGCGCAGCAGGTACATCTCGGCCGACCCGGTGGTGACACTCGGGTAGACGTAGTAGACGCGGCCCTGGCGGTCGGTGGCGATGTCGCTGCCGATGCCGCGCTCGTCCGCCGAAAACGCGATGGTGGGCGCGAAGGTGAGCCCGCTGCCGCCCGATACGGGCAGTGCCGTCGAGCGCGCGAACTGCATCACGTTGCCCTGGTGCCAGGTCAGGTACACGCGGTCGCGATAGGGCGACCCCGGCGACTTGTCGACATGGATCCACTCCTTGTCCGAACTGGCGGTCGAGGTGTGGACCGGACCCAGCCAGGTCTGGCCGTTGTTGAATGACCAGTACACGGTGGAGCACAGGCTGAAGCCGCAGCCGCTGGCCGACTGGCCGAGGGTGGCCGCGAACGCGATGGCGCCGTTACTGGTGAATTCGATCGCGGGATCGCAGCAGGTGCCCGCCAGCGCGCCCGAATTGCCCCAGGTCACGCCGCCGTCGCTGGAGAACGACATGCGCTGGCCACCGCTGCCGTTGGACCCGGCGATCGCGATGTTCGGATTGGTCGGATGGAACTCGATGGTGGTCTCGTTGTTGCTCAGCGTGCCGTCGAAGGGGCCTTCGCTGAGCACGGGCGCAGCCCACGGCGCCGGTGCGGGGTTGCGCGCGATGGGGTCCGTCGCCAGCAGGCCCGGGCTGGCCGGGTTCGGATTCTCCGGCCCGATGTAGTGGTGGCGTCCGCGCTCGGTGAGCTTGAGTTCGCCGTTCTGCAGCAAGCCACCATGCCGGTACTGGAATTCCTTGTCGATCTCGCGCGGATAGATGTCGATCAGCGGGAAGCCCTGCGCGATCATCTCCCTGCGCTTGATGACCTTGAAGAACGCCGGGACGGTCGGCAGGTAGCGGTCGTCTTTCGGCAGCACGGCCAGGTCTTCCTTGCGCAACTGGTAGTTGCGGTCGTCCCAGGGACCATGATCGGTGAGCGCCGCATAGTCGACCCGCTGGTCGACGCCGCGCGACTGGTCGATCACCACGGTCTTGGTGTCCTCTTCGCCCGCCCACGCCGGGGGCAGGAAGGCGGCGGCAACCAGCAGCAGCCACGCAAGGACGCGACGCGGACGGCGCGGCTGCAACACGGGCGGGAAGCGCATGAACTCGGCTCCGAAAGGCACGGGGCCGGGACAATACGTGAAAATCCCGTAGTGTGTCCAACCCGTCCCCACGGGCGGCGCGGGCGCGGGCGGCGGCCCCAGACTGCCGACCGGGCGCTGCATCCGGCCCCCGCGCGGAGTAGGCATTCCGCAGGCGCGCGACGCGATCGCGGCGCAAACCGGGAACCCCGGCGCCCGCAGGGGAAGGCCAGGACCAAGGGTGCGCGAGCGACTGCCTGCGGTGCCCGCCGTACCCGGACCAACGCCACGCAATCACGGCGAACCCGCTGCCGACCGCGCCCGACCGGCACCGGGCGCCCGGCCGAGGCTGGCACCCCGGCAGGCGGCTGCGGCATGCGGCTGCGCGCGGCGTCATCGGCTCCGCGCGCACGGCCCGTCGCAAGTCGCCGGCGCGGCGTGGTCAGTCCGCCGCCGAAGCGCTGCGTCGCACGAGTCGATCGCGAACACCCGCCGCCGCCACCGCTCCCGGCGCGATCGCGCGCAGGTTCGCGCTCGCCACCGGCGCACTGCCGGTGGGGGAAGCGCCCAAGCCGCTGAGATCGGGCTCGATCAACGTGATGCCGAGGCTGATGGGAGCGTTGCCCACCAGCACCGGCTGCGGCTCGCCGATCGATGGATAGATGCCGCAGTTCTCGCCCTCGTCGCAGATCTGTCCGTCATTGTCGTTGTCGCTCCCGATCAGCAGCGCGTAGGCGCCGGGAAAGCGGTTGCCGATGCTGTAGCGGTAGCCGTTGGCCGCATTCGTGGAGGCCTCGCCGACCGGCACCAGCGTGGCCAGGTCCAGCGCCAGCGCGTAAACGGTCCCGGCATCGCCCGGCACGCTGTCCTGGCCCACGCGCAAGCTGACGGGAATGCGCAGCGTGCCGGCGGCACCGGCCTGCACCGTGACCGTGGCCCGATAGTCCGCGGCCGGCAGGCCGGCGCGCGAAACCACCAGGTCGTAGTTGCCCAGTCCCTGGGCATTGGTCCCGACCGCGACGACATTCAGCCATGGGGCATCGTCGGTCACCGCGGAAACCTGTACCGCACCGCCGCCGCCGGCCGACAGCACCAGCCGCTGGCTGTTGTCGGCGATGGCGAAGGTGAAGCTCGTCGGGGCGGCGAGCACCACCGCGGGCGCCGCCGCCGCGCCGGCCAGCGCACGCGCTTCCAGCACCGCCTTGTAGGCGTCGATGAGGCCGTAGCCGTACGCGTCGTCGCGCTCGTTGGCGCCGTTGTTGGCGAGGTCGCGGGTCAGGCGTCCCGCGGCGAGCAGCTGGTCGAACTGGTCGGGCGTCATGCCCGGGGCGATGGCCTTCATCAGCGCGACGACGCCGGTGACATGCGGCGCGGCCATCGAGGTACCCTGCAGGAAGCCGTAGGTGGGCTCGAACGGTCCACCGTTCGGGCCGCGGAACACGGTGCTCGCCACCTGATCCTCCACGCGCGAGACGCGGCCGGGAGTGGCTTGGCATCGCGCGTTCGCGAACTGCGGGAATTCGTCGCGGTCCGGCAGTTCGAACGGCTGCCCGATCTCGCCGCCGGGCGCGGCGACGTCGATCGTGGGTCCGCAGTTGGAATAGAACGCGAGCACGCCCTGCCGGTTCACGGCGCTCACGTTGACCACGCCCTCGCAACTGTCCGGGGAGCCGGGCAGGAAGGTGTTGTTGTTGCCGCTGGCCACGACCATGATCAACCCGGCCTGGCGCGCGGCGCTCACCGCCTGCTGCTCGGTTTGCGAGCACGGGCGGAAATCGCTGCCGTAGCTGAGGTTGGCCACCGCCGCACGGCGCGTCGGCTGGGTCGGCGTGCCATTGGGCGTCAGTCCTGCCGCCCAGCGCAGCGGACCCTGGATGAACCCGAAACTGCCGGCGCTGCCGTAGACGATGGGCATGATGGTCGCCTGCCAGTTCACGCCGGTGACGCCGGTGGCGTTGTTGCCGTCGGCGGCGACAGTGCCCGCGACGTGCGTGCCGTGGAAGCTGGGATCGCTGCCGTCGTTGCCGGCGGCCAGCCCCGGCCGCGCGAAGTTCCAGCCCAGCGAGTAGTCGATGTTGCCGACGATGTCCGGATGCGGCGATCCGGAGAGCAGGTTGCCGACGCCGGAATCGATCACCGCCGCGACCACGTTGCGGCTGCCGGTCGCCAGGTTCCAAGCCTGCGGCAGGTTGATCTGGTCGTAATGCCACTGGAACGGGTAGCCCGGGTCGTTGGGCGTGCGCACCGAGCGCAGCGCCATCTCGTAGTTGGGGTCGCTGGCGAGAACGTCCGGGCGCGCCCGCAAGCCCTTCACGATGCGGATCGTGTCCCAGTGCGCGCGCGCGGCAACCGACAGCCCCCATCCCGCTGCAGCGAGAGGGTCGGGCGATTTCGCGAGCCTGCCGAGCGCCTTGCTCCGATCGGTGACCTGCAGCAAAGCGGGCATGCCTCCGCCGCCGCCCCGCGCCTTCATGCCCAGGCCGGCAGCGCGCCGCTCCGGCGGCACCGGGTCGCCGGGCGGCGCATCGAAGTCGACCACCACTTCATCGGCGCGCATCGCATACTCGAGCGCCATCGCGCCGGTCAGCGCGCGTGGCGCCGACGTCGCGGTGCTGAGCACGTAGTTCGAAGCACCGGCGACCGCCGTGACCACCACGTCATAACTGCCGGACTGACCGACATTGATCACTTCGGTCGGCCCGGTACCCAGCGCGCTGGCGACCGGCGTGCTCGGATCGCCTGCGCGGTAGAGCAGGAGGTCGAGGTCGACCGAGGTCTGCGCGCCGGGGTTCCAGTCGGATACCGCCAGCGTCAGCGCCTGGCCCTGGGCGAGGTTCAGGCGATAGGCATCGAACACGTCGGTCGACGCGGCGAAGCGATCGCCCGTCCGACCGGTGGCGCGCGCCGTCGCGTAGCCCGAGACCACGACCGGACTGGGCAGCGCCTGCACCTGTACCGGCGTGTCGTTGTCCCGGTTGGCGACTTCGGGATTGTTGACATCGCCATCGATCGCCGTGTTCGGCAGCGCCCGGCCGCTGCCGGAGAGGGCGAAGCTGCCGACCGTGAACGCGCACGGCTGCGTGCCCGCGATGCTGGTGAGCTGCTGGACGTTCGCGTACTGGAACGGCGGGTAGTCGGACGGCCCGAACGAAGACGCGACCGCCGTGCGGCAGCCGCTCACGGTCAACGCGAAAGCACCCCACGGGCGACGCTGCACCTGCGCCGGGTTGAACGCCGGACCGAAACGGCCACCGATCGGCTGTGTGGCCTCGTCGACGATGATCGAGCCGTTGACGATCCGTCCAAGGCCACCGATCCATGCCTGGCGGCCATCGGGCGTGTAGGTGAACCAGTACGCGACGGCGAGATCGGGGCTGATGACCTCCACCAGCCAGCCCTCGCCGTCGCGGGCGGGGTCGAACCAGGCACCGGTGATCGCGCCCTGCAGGAACTTGGGCGCGTCGGCCGGCGCCGCGTTGCTGCAGCCGACGCCGCGCGGCGCGGTCAGCCGCTGCAGGTTGAGCGTGTCGGCCGGCCAGCCGCTGCTGCCCGGCGAATAGACGACGGTGGCCCGGTCGCAGTTCGCGAAGGTGAAGGTGATGTCGCCCCAGTCCTCGCGGACCACCTGGGTCGCGTTGAACGCCGCACCCCAGCGTCCGCCCCGGGTGCGGGTAAGGTTCGTCATCACCACCCGGTTGCCCTGGATCTCGCCCACGCCGACGAGGTAGGCCTGGTTGCCCTGCGGGTCGAAGGTGTACCAGACGGTCAGCGCGGTGCGCGCGTCGATCACCTGGAAGATGAAGCCCTGACCGTCCTTCGCCGGATCGAACCAGGCGCCGGAGGTGCCCGGCTGGACGGTGAAAGCCGGCTGAGCCGATGCCGGGATCGTGGCCGCAAGCAGCAGCAGGGACAGGAACAGCCGGATTGCAGCCATGGCGCCTCCCTCGGGCAGACCGCGCCGCCCGTCGCTGACTTGTACGCCGTTCGGGTTCCGATCGCATCATCGTCGACGCAGGCCGGCTGCGGATGTGGGGACGGCTGCCCGGATGGACCGCCCGGCAATCCGGAGGACTGCGACTCGACCCGGGCCCGTCACGGACTCGGTGCCGCGCGCCGGACGGGGCCACCAGGGCGCCGGCGCGCGCGAGGCACCCGCATCGGCCCGCGCATGGGCATCGGTCTTGCCTGGCCCGGACGCGCATCAACGCCAACGAACCGGTGCCTTTCGTGCCAGAATGCCGCGGCGAGAGTCGGCCCCGACCAGGGCGGTCCGCCACGCCGACCGGTCGGCGTCGAATGGGTGAGGAGAGATACGATGCGCGCACTGTGGACCATCGCTGCGGCGCTGCTGTGGTCCGCCATCGCGGGCGCGGCCGGCATCGAAGACAATCTGCCGCGCATCAGCACCGTTCCCGCGCAACCCGGCCCCGGCAATCCGTTCACGGTGCTGGTCCGGGGGCAGTGGCCGGATGGCTGCCCCGTGCAGGTCGACAACGTGGTCCGCAACGGTCTCGACATCACGATCCGGGTCCGCCGCAACACCGGGCAAGTCTGCCCGGCGGTCGTGCTCCCGTTTGAAGTCGTCGCCAATCCCTTCCTGAACGGCGGCAGCCCGGCCGCGGGCGTCTACCGCGTGCGCTTCGAAGTGATCGGCATGGATGGCGGCAGCGGGCGGCTGCTCGCCTTCGAACTGGTCCCGGTCGGCGACGCCGCCAACCCGGGCGCGCGTCCCGAGTCCGGCTACTGGGCGGCCGAGAAAGGCGGCGACTTCGACACCAGCGGCGACGGCATCGGCTTCGATTTCGAGCTGCAGAACCGGCTCTTGTTCATCGCCGCCAATGTCTATCGCGAGGACGGCAAGTCCGGCTGGTACATCGCCTCGGGACCGGTCACCGCCGGCGCGATGAAAGGCGAACTGCTCGAGGCCCGGGGCGGGCAGCCGCTGTTCGCATCGCACCGCGCGCCCAGCGAGATCGGACCCGTCGGTCGCCTGCAGGCCGAATTCACGAGCGCCTCGACCGCCGTGTTCTGGTTCAGCCAGCCGAGCGGCTCCGGACTGCTGGACCCGCTCAAGCTGATGCCGATCTCGGTCAATCGCTTCAACTACGCCTATGGCGCGCGTGACGCCATCCTGGCCGGCGAGTGGATGATCGCGGTGGAGGACCGGCCCGCCCGGCTGGTCAAGTTCAATCGGCACCGCTACGGCGCCACCAACCTGATCGGCGTCATGGATGCGGGTTTCCGCCACGAGTTGCGCTGCGCGATCGTGCAGGACAAGCCGGAGACCCTGCCGCAGCGCTGCGAGTACTTCGACAACGGCGTGCTGATCGCCACCCTCGAAGACGTCGGCCTGCAGAGTCTCCGTGGGCGCGCGGTGGTCGGCAACGCGGCAGTCGTGTTCAGCCGGGTGGACTGATCCGCCGCGCTTTCCGGGCAACACCCGATGCCTGATCCGCGCCGGGCCGTGACGCATCCTGTCGAATCTGCTTGCGGATTGCACCTCCGTTTACCGCCCGTTTACCGCCGCAACGCCAGGTTGACGGGCGGCGCCCGCGAGAGCCCGGTCGTCGTCGCTTCAGCCGGCCGGCCTCGCGCATGCCGGCCCTGCCTCAATGCAGCTTCAACCGCGGCCGCACCACCTGGTTCACGTGGCCGATCGCGATCAGCGCGAGGCCCTTGAGCCAGCCGTGGATGCCGATCAGGTGCATCCGGTAGAGCGACATGTACACCAGCCGTGCGAGCCGGCCTTCGATCGCCATCCGCCCGCCGACCAGATTGCCCATCAGGCTGCCGACCGTCGAGAAGCGCGACAGCGACACCAGCGATCCCTTGTCGCGGTAGACGAAGTCCTCGAGCGGCGCGCCGCCTTCGATCGTGCGCCGCAGGTTGGCGAACACGGTGGCGGCCATCTGGTGCGCGGCCTGCGCGCGCGGCGGCACGGGGTGCGTCTCGCCCGGCGGCACCAGACAGGCGCAATCCCCCATCGCGTAGATGCGCTCGTCGCGCGTGGTCTGCAGCGTGGGCCGGACGACCAGCTGGCAACTGCGGCTGGTTTCCAGCCCCGCGATGTCGCGCAGGAACTCCGCGCCGCGCACGCCCGCGGCCCAGACGCGGATGTCGGCGGCGATGCGCTCGCCGGCCGAGGTTTCGACGCCCTCGCGCGTCGCCCGGACGACATTCGTGCGCGTGAGCACACGCACGCCGAGGTTCTCGAGTTCGGCCCGGGCGGCCTCGGCGAGCTTCTCGGGCAGCGCGGGGAGCAGGCGCGGGCCCGCCTCGACCAGGGTCACGTGCAGTCGGCTTTCGTCGAAGGTCTCGAGACCGTAGTGGCGCAGGCCGGCGGCCGCGTTGTAGAGCTCGGCGGCCAGTTCCACGCCCGTCGCCCCGCCGCCGACGATCGCAATCTCGACGCGCAGGTCGGCCGCGGGATCGACGACCTGCCCGCGCGAGACGCGCAGGCAGTGGTCGAGCAGGCGCTGGCGGAAGCGGTCGGCCTGCGTGCGGTCGTCGAGGAACATGCAGTGCTCGCGAACGCCCGCGACGCCGAAGTCGTTGGCGATCGCGCCGACGGCGAGCACCAGGTAGTCGTAGCGGATCTCGTGCGCATCGATCAGGATCTCGCCGCGCTCGTCGCGGATCGCCGCGACGCCCACCCGCCGGCGCTCGCGGTCGATGCTTTCCAGGCTGCCGAGAAAGAACCGGTAGCCCCAGCGATGCCCGTGGCTGCGATAGCCGACCTCGTCCAGGTTGGCGTCGAGCGACCCGGCCGCAACCTCGTGCAGCAGCGGCTTCCAGATGTGCGTGTGGTTGCGCTCGATCAGGATGATGTCGAAGCGCTCGCGCCCGAAATGCGCGCCCAGACGGCGCACGAGTTCAAGTCCACCCGCCCCGCCGCCGACCACGACGATCTGGGTCTTGGGCTTCCTGGCAGCGTGTGGGTCGTTCATCGGAGCAGTATGCGCTTTCGAGACGCGGTCCGAAACGAGCCAAACTGCCTCCGGCCGACCCGCATTCCGGGCCATCGTGCCCACCGACACGCGCGCCGCACCCCGCGCAACGCCGCTCGGCAGCGCACCCGCTCGGGCAATGCCCAACCCGGCAGAACGGCAGCACATCCCTCGGATGAACCTGATTCCGGTGCGGATCCGTTTCTGCCGTTTCCGGCCCCGCTTCCGTCAGCCGCCGTGCCGTGTCGGCGGCTACAATCGCCACGCCCAAGGACCCGCTCCCATGCCCAACCGAATGACCCGTCGACTCATCCGTTTCGCGCTGACACTGACGCTCGCCTTGCCGGCCGCCGCATCGGCGGTGGTCATTCTCGACTCGACCTGGAGCGCGGAAGGCGGGGACGAGCGCGACCCGACTGCGGGTTTCGGTGCCGCCATCGAACTTGCGCAGCGGCCGCAGTTCCGCGCCCTGGTCGCACTGTCGTCCGATGGTGGCGAGACGTGGGGCGACTGCAGCGGGACGTGGATCGGCAACGACCGCCGGCACGGCTACGTGCTGACCGCGGCCCACTGCTTCGACGAGGCGGCTCCCGAGGACTTCGCCGTACTCAGCAGCGGCGGCAGCGAGTACGCCGTGGTCGACAGCGTCATCCACGAGGAATGGGTCGATACCGCGTCGACCACCGGCCACGATGCCGCGATCCTGGTGCTGGATGCGCCGGTTCGAGACGCCGGACCGGCGCCGGAACTCTACGCTGGACGCGAAGAGCGCGGTCGGCTGCTGACCTACATGGGCTACGGCAGTCGCGGCATCTCGAGCGTCGGCGAAAGCGAGGAGTTCCACGACGGCGAGGTGACGCCGGCCGGCGCGCAGGGGCTGGTCGACGTGGTCAAGGGCGGGAGCGACGACGAAGACAGCGGCAACTATCTCGGCGTTTTCCTGCCGGCAGAGGATGGGTCGATCGACAATCCCTACGGTGGCGCGACCGTGCCGGGCAGCCGGTTTGCCGGCCTGCTCGGCTCCGGAGACAGCGGCGGACCGGCCTGGCTGGAGATCGACGGCCGCTGGATGGTCGCCGGCGTCAATTCCAACGGCACAGGTAACGCCGAAGCCGGCGAGACGTCGTGGTTCGTCCGCGTATCGGGCAAACGTCCCTGGATCCTCGAGCACGCGCCGGTGGCGCGCTTCGCGCGCTGAGGCGGGCGGCGCCGACGCCGTGCCTGCCGCGCCGAAAGTCGGGAAGCCGCGAATCAGGGGGCGGATCGAGCGTTCCCCGGATCGGGATCGGCAAGCCGACTCCGTGGTTCGCCGGTGCCGGCGCCACCATGGCGCGCTGCGCATGGTCGAGACGGCCGGCGCAGGCGCGGGGAACTTGTTCAGCGCCTCCCAGGCAGGGTGCCTAGACACACCCTGCCGGCGCGCGGCATGGATGCCGCGCTCGCGGATCAACCGCGCGAGCGATTGAATCGGCAGCGGCGAGTCCGGACCGGACCTGCGTCGGAGTCGCGACGCAGACAAAGTGCAGGAAATCGACCTCTCGACAGACTGCCAGAGCAGGCCCTTTCCGGTTCGGGCCTGCAGCGCCGGCAGAAGGCGTCGGGCGTCCCGGGCGGGCAACCAGCACGGCCGCAGACGCCTTCTCTGCCCGCTGCCGCCGAAGATCCCGACGCGGTGCGCGGGACCTGTTCGGAGGCTCCACGACTCAGGAAGCCTCGACCACCCGATGCGGGTCGCACTCGGCGGCCGATGCGGGCGTGACTCGCACGTACCACGTCCAGCAGGCGAGTCCCGCCGCGATCAGCGCGGCCGCGCCGATCGCAAGCGCGACGTGCCCGACCTGCAGTGCCGGCGACAGCAGGCCGGCGATCGCGGTGGTGCACAGGCCCCAGATGAAGGCCTGCATCGACGACGCCGACCCGCGGTGCCGCGGGTGGCGATCGAGCATCTTCACCGTCAGCACCGGGAACACCATCGCGATGCCGAAGGCGCAGACCAGCACCGGCAGCACTGCCCACGGCACCGCAGGCCGGTCCACGGACAGGTTGTAGGCAAGGCTCAGCGCGCAGCCGGCGGCCATCACCGCATAGCCGATCGCGACCTGGCGCCGCGGCAGCATCACCCCCGCGAGCCGGCTCGACAGCGCCGCGCCGCCCATCATCCCCGCGATCATCGGCACGAAGAACCACGGATAGCCCAGCGTGCCGAGGCCGAGGATCCGTTCGATGAAGGCCGGCGCGGATGCGATGTAGAGGAAACTGGCGCCGAAGTTGAAGCCGGTGGCGAGCACCAGCAGCACGAACCGCCCGTCGAGGACGATCGTGCGATACACCGCGAACAAGGGCGCCGGTGCAAAGCGGATGCGCCGCTCCACCGGGTGCGTCTCCGGCAGCACGCGCAGGCACAGCCACCACAGGCCCGCGCCATACAGGGCGAGAAACCAGAACACCGCGCGCCAGTCGGCCAGCGCATACACCACGCCGCCGACCACCGGCGCGACCGCTGGCGCGATCCCGAAGAACAGGGTGATCAGGCTCATCACCCGCTGCGCCTGCGGTCCGTCGTAGATGTCGCGCACGATCGCGCGACCGACGATCATTCCCGCGCCCGTGGCCACGCCCTGCAGCGCGCGCATCGCCAACAGTTGCTCGATGCTGGTCACCAGCGCGCAGGCCACCGACGCCACGAGGTACAGCACTACCCCGCACAGCACCACGCGCCGCCGCCCGTAGGCGTCCGACAGCGGTCCGTGGAACAGCGCCATCACCGCGTACGCCAGCAGGTAGACGCTGATCGTCTGCTGCATCGCCCACGGCGAGGCGCGCAGTTCCTGCGCCACCGCCTGGTAGGCGGGGAAAAACGCGTCGATGGTGAACGGCCCGAACATCGACAGCAGCGCCAGCAGCGCGGCGAGGCGCACCGGATGCACGGGACGATCGGACCAGGGCGGCAGCGGATTCAAGCCGCCAGTCTAACCGGGCGGCGAGGAACCGCCGCCCTGCACGCGCCCGGTCGTGCAGGCACGGAACCGCGCCCGCCCCGCCGCGCCCCGCATGCACGGCCGATCCGGGTGCGCGCCGCCCACCCCGCTGGCCGGCCCGCGGCGCATCCCCCGACGGCGCCGCGGGCCGGCGCGGGCGCGATCCGGGATGCCGCGAACCGGCCGGGGTAGGATGCGCCAGCGGTGCGGATCGCGCATCGTCATTTCCCGGAACGAACGATGGAGGCTTCCATGCATCTCGACCTCGCCGCGCTGGCGGGCCTGGTCCTGGCCGCGATCGTGATGCTGCTGGTCACCCAGACCAAGCAGCGGGTGTCATGGCCCGGCTGGATCGTGCCGGCCGCATTCGCCGCGGTGGCTGCCGGCTGGACGGTGCTGGCGGTCGTCACCCAGGGCGCCGACGCCCTGTGGCCGCTGCTGGCCGGGTCGCCCTGGGGCATCCAGCTCTGGTACGACCGGCTGTTCGCCGTCACCGCGGCTTTCTTCCTGCTGCAGAACCGCGCCCGCGCGGTGGGGATGAAGTCGGAAGTCTGGGTGTTGATGGTGATCTTCACCGGCAGCATCGGCCTGCTGCTGATGCTCGCGCGCACGCTCTACATCGAGCGCCGGCAGACCGCGGCCTGATCGCGGGAGGCGGCACGCCGGCTTCCCCGTCCGGCACGTCCCGACCCGACCGCAGCTGCAAGCAGGGTGCTGACGGGGTCCCCAGCCGGGGGCCGGCCACCACGCGACGCTGTCGATGCGCGTCGCCTGCGACCGGTCCGCACCGGGCTCGTTCGCCGCCCCCCGACCCGCCAGCGGACGAAGCTCCCGCTCACAGCGACCGGGCCAGCGCAACCGCCAGACGGATCTTTTCGTCCGGCGCTGAGTCGAGGTCGGACACTTTGATCTGCACCTCGGCCGCGCCGCGAACGAAGAACAGCGACGCAACGCCGGTTTGCGCGATGGCATAGGCATGCGTACCCAGCGCTGTCTGCGGCTGGAAACCATAGACCAGAGCCGCAGTCTCCCGGCGCGAGGCGAGCATCGCCGCAGCCTTGGCATCCGACACTGCCGTCGCGATGAAGATCTCGACCGTGTGGGTCGGTGCATCCTTGGCGAACTCGATGCTGCCCACACCCGCCCACCAGGTGCAACGCGAGTCCCAGACATAGCCGCTCAGCCGCGGTTCGACCTTCTGGCGCAGCTCGAAAACGAGGCCCGGGTAGAGGGGCTCGAGCTTGTCCGCCGACAGCAGCGCGCAGGCATCGAGCGGGACCACCGCATTGAGTCGTTCCCACTCGGGATCCAGCACCGCCGCCGACGCCACGGGTGGCGGCGCACCAGCCTCGCCGACGGACGGCTGCCGGCCGCAGGCCACCAGAACGGCAACGAGAATCGGCAGAATGCAAAGCTTCAATCGGTACATGGAAACTCCGGGGTTGGGTAAGCCATCGACACGGGCAGCGCCGGCAAGTCCACGGTGACGGCGTGCCCTTAGCAGCAGGCGTCGTCCGGCTGCTGTATGCCCTGCGCAAAACGGCGATCCTTCCGTGCAAGCGGACCCGATGCCTTCCGGCGTTCCCGGACGGCGTCGAATCGGGCGACGTGCTGCGGTCATGGATGCGGTCGTGGACACCGACGACAGGCATTCGAGATGCCTTCCCGATATCCGGCATTCCTGCACGCGCCGACCCGCACCGCGGCTGCGCCGCTGCGGCTTCAGGTCACCGACCGAGGTCGGATGACTGACACATCGCGGCCGACTCATTGGCGCGCAGCGCACAACAGCGCCCTGCGCAGTTCGCCGCCATCGCAAGGCGGAACTACGGGCCCGCGGCGGCGCCCCGGGCGGCAAGCCCGTAGCGCCGCAGCACCTGCGACAGCAGCATCCGCGGTACCGCGCCATCGTCCGCCAATGCCTGCAAGGCATGGGTCGACAGCCAATACCGATCCACCCCGAAGTAGCGGCGTAGCGCAGCGCGCGAATCGCTGCGCCCGAATCCATCGGTGCCCAGCGTGGCGAAGCAACGGCCTGCGGGAACCGCGGGGCGGATCGATTCGGCGACCGCGCGCACGTAGTCGCTGGCGGCGAGGATCGGGCCCACGGTGCGCGCCAGAAGCGCGGTGGCGTGGGGGAGCGGATCGCGCGCACCGCCGAAAAGTCGGCGGCGCTCCCACGTCGCATGGTCGCGGGCAAGTTCGGACCAGGAGGTGACGCTGAACACGGTGGCGTCGATGCCGAAGTCGGCCGCCAGCAGGTCACGCGCGGCGAGCGCTTCGTGCAGGATCGCGCCGCTCGCGGCCAAAACGCAGCGCGCCCTGGGCTGCTTCACCAGTGGTTCGAGCGCGAGCTGCCGCATGCCGCGCACGACGGCCTCGGCGTCGGTCGCCGGCACGGCAGCCTGGGCGTGGTTCTCGTTCATCACCGTGAGGTAATGGAACTCGTCGACCTGTTCGACCAGCATGCGCCGCATGCCGTGCTGGAGGATCATCGCGAGTTCGCCCGCGTAGGCCGGGTCCCAGGCGCGGCAGTTGGGCACGGTGGCGGCCACCGCGTGGCTGCTGCCGTCCTGATGCTGCAGGCCTTCGCCACCGAGCGTGGTGCGGCCCGAGGTCGCGCCCAGCAGGAAGCCGCGCGCGCGCTGGTCGGCGGCGGCCCAGATCAGGTCGCCCACGCGCTGGAAGCCGAAGATCGAGTAGTAGATGTAGAACGGCAGCAGCGGCAGACCGTGGGTGCTGTAGCTGGTGGCGGCCGCGGTCCACGAGGCCATCGCGCCGGCCTCGGTGATGCCTTCCTCGAGGATCTGGCCGTCGCGCGCCTCGCGGTAGGCGAGCATGGACCCCGCATCCTCGGGCTCGTAGACCTGCCCGTCAGGCGCGTAGATGCCGACCTGGCGGAACAGGCTCGCCATGCCGAAGGTGCGCGCCTCGTCGGCCACGATGGGCACGATGCGCGGGCCCAGCGCGCCGTCGCGCAGCAGGCCCGACAGCATGCGCACGAAGGCCATGGTGGTGGACATCTCCTTGTTCCCGCCCTCCAGTGCGAAGCTGCCCCAGGCCTCGATCGGCGGCACGGGCAGCGGCGGGCATGCCGACGTGCGCTGCGGCAAGTAGCCGCCGAGCGCGGCCCGGCGTGCGTGCAGGTACTTCGACTCCACCGAATCCGACGCGGGGCGGAAGAAGCGCTGCTGCGCGATGTCGTCGGCCGTGAGCGGCAGGCGGAAGCGCTGCGCGAAGCCGCGCAGGTCTTCCGCGTCCATTTTTTTCTGCTGGTGCGTGGTCATGCGGCCCTGCGCGACCGGGCCCATGCCGTAGCCCTTCTTGGTCTTGGCCAGGATCACCACCGGCGCGCCGCGGTGGTTCGCGGCGGCATGGAAGGCGGCGTGGATCTTGACCAGGTCATGGCCGCCGCGGCGCAGCTGGTCGATCTCGTCGTCGGTCATGGCGGCGACCAGGGCCGCGAGTTCCGGGCTCTGGCCGAAGAAGCGCTCACGGTTGTAGGCGCCGTCGTTGGCCGAGAAGGTCTGGAACTGGCCGTCCACCGTGCGCGCGAAGGCGCGCGCCAGCGCGTGCGTGCGGTCGCGCGCGAACAGCGCGTCCCAGTCCGAGCCCCACAGCAGCTTGATCACGTGCCAGCCGGCGCCGGCGAACAGGGTCTCCAGTTCGTCGACGATGCGGCCATTGCCGCGCACCGGGCCGTCGAGCCGCTGCAGATTGCAGTTGACGACGAAGGTGAGGTTGTCCAGCCGCTCGCGGGCGGCGATCGACAGGCCGGCGATCGACTCCGGCTCGTCCATCTCGCCGTCGCCGAAGAAGCCCCAGACGCGACGGCCTTCATCGAAGAGCAGGCCGCGGGCGTCGAGGTAGCGCATCATCCGCGCCTGGTAGATCGCAGAGATGGGACCGAGGCCCATCGATCCGGTCGGGAACTGCCAGAAATCCGGCATCAGCCACGGGTGCGGGTAGGAAGACAGCCCGCGGGCCTTGCCCGATTCGGCGGCGACGATCTCCTGCCGGTAGTGGTCGAGGTCGGCGTCGGTCAATCGCCCTTCGACGTAGGCGCGCGCGTAGACGCCGGGCGCCGAGTGCGGCTGGAAGTAGACGAGGTCGCCGCCGAAGCCGTCGCGGCGCGCACGAAAGAAGTGATTGAAGCCGACCTCGAACAGGTCGGCGGCGGAGGCATAGGAAGCGATGTGGCCGCCGAGTTCGCCGTGCTTGGCGTTGGCGCGCACCACCATGGCGAGTGCGTTCCAGCGCATGATCGCGGCCAGGCGCTGCTCGATCTCCAGCTGGCCCGGGAACGGCGGCTGGTCCTCCAGCGCAATGGTGTTGACGTAAGGCGTGTTGCGCCGCGGCTGCCAGGCGAGTCCCTGCCGGCGCGACTCGTCGTGCAGGGCGTCGAGGATGAAGCGCGCGCGCGCCGGCCCCGCTTCGCGCACGAGCGCGTGCAGGGATTCCAGCCATTCGCGCGTCTCGCCGGCGTCGGCGTCGTCGGGAAAGCGGGCGGCGTGCAGGATCGGCTCGTCGGGCGGGGGCAGCGGGCGGGACATGGGCGCGCGGGGACGGGGCGGGGTCGTCACCTTAACGGGTCGGGTGTCGGCGATGCATCGCCCGCGCCGGGGGCTCGGGTTGCCCTTCGTGCCCGCCTCCGCATAATGGCGGCCCCGCGCGCCGCCCGTCCCCCATGACCGACCCGATCCGCCCGACCTTCCACGGCTTCGAGACCGTGCCGCTGCGCGATTACGCTGAGCGCGCCTACCTCGACTATTCGATGTACGTGGTGCTCGACCGCGCCCTGCCCTTCGTGGGCGACGGGCTGAAGCCCGTGCAGCGACGCATCGTTTATGCGATGAGCGAACTGGGCCTCGATGCCGGTTCCAAGCCGAAGAAGAGCGCGCGCACCATCGGCGACGTGATCGGCAAGTTCCACCCGCACGGCGACAGCGCCGCCTACGAGGCGCTGGTGCTGATGGCGCAGCCGTTCTCCTACCGCTACCCGCTGGTCGACGGCCAGGGCAACTTCGGCTCGCCCGACGATCCGAAGTCGTTCGCGGCCATGCGCTACACCGAGTCGCGCCTGACGCGCTTCTCGGAACTGCTGCTGTCGGAACTCGGCCAGGGCACGGTGGACTGGGCGCCGAACTTCGACGGCACGCTGGAGGAACCGTCCTGGCTGCCCGCGCGCCTGCCGCAGGTGCTGCTCAACGGCACCACCGGCATCGCGGTCGGCATGGCCACCGACATCCCGCCGCACAACCTGCGCGAGGTGGCCGCGGCCTGCATCCACCTGATCGACGAACCCGACTGCACGGTCAAGGACCTCTGCGAACACGTCCGCGGCCCGGACTTCCCGACCGAGGCCGAGATCATCACGCCCAAGGTCGAGCTGCGCGCGCTCTACGAAACCGGCAACGGCTCGATCCGCGCGCGCGCCGTCTATCGCCGCGAAGGCAACGACATCGTGGTCACGGCACTGCCGCACCAGGTTTCACCGTCGAAGATCCAGGAGCAGATCGCGCAGCAGATGCGCGCCAAGAAGCTGCCGATGGTGGAGGACATCCGCGACGAGTCCGACCACCGCGACCCCTGCCGCATCGTGCTGGTGCTGCGCTCCAACCGCGTGGACGCCGAGGAGCTGATGGGGCATCTGTTCGCCACCACCGACCTCGAGAAGTCGTTCCGCGCGAACTTCAACGTGATCGGTCTCGACGGCCGCCCGCAGTTGAAGGACCTCAAGACCTTGCTGTCGGAGTGGATCACGTTCCGCACCAACACCGTCCAGCGGCGCCTGCAGCACCGCCTCGACAAGGTCGAGAAGCGCCTGCACCTGCTGGAAGGCCTGCGCATCGCCTACCTCAACCTCGACGAGGTGATCCGCATCGTCCGCACCGAAGACGAGCCCAAGCCGAAGCTGATCGCGCGCTTCGGTCTTTCCGAGGTGCAGGCCGAGTACATCCTGGAGACCCGGCTGCGCCAGCTGGCGCGCCTGGAGGAGATGAAGATCCGGGGCGAGATGGACGAACTCGAGGAGGAGCGCGCGCGC
>DHLY01000156.1:7011-11742 GCA_002405525.1 Proteobacteria bacterium UBA4656 | reverse complement strand
CTCGTATGCCGTCTTGCGGGTGCGTGCGAGGTGCAGGCTGGCGAGCACCCCCGCGGGATTGTTCGGCAGCGCGCCGGCGATCGCCGCGCCCGGCTCGCCGACGATGGCCGCGCGCGACAGGTCGGACGGCAGATGCGCCCGTGCCGCGGACGGGTGGTCGATGATGCGCAGGTCGAAGTGTTCCACCCAGTCGCCGGTCGGCGGCGCCGGCGGCAAGTGCCAGTAGTCGGCCGGCTGGTGGTAGGCCAGCACCGGCTTCCGCCCGGGCGAGTAGGCGATCCAGCAGTGCGGATTGGCGGTCAGCGGGACCCAGGCCTTGAAGTGCGGATTGCAGCGAAACGGGTAGGGGTTGTCGTCCAGGAAGGCGTATGTCTCGACGCCGGCGGCGATCAGAAGATGGTCGAAGCCTCCGCGTTCCAGCGCGCGGTCGGCGCGCGCCATGGTTTCGGCGAGGTGCTGCGGATACAGTGCGGCAAGAGTGTCGGTCAAGGCAGCGGCGTCCGTCGCGTGGAACCCGGATTCTGCCCCAGACCGGACGCGATGACACGGTGCGGGCGCCGCTTCAGCAGCGCGCCGCACCGGGCAGCAGTTCGCGACGCGCGGGTTCGCGCAGCAGCTGTAGCCGCGCGCGCATGCCCTCGGTCTCCAGCAGCGTGTCGTCGTCAGTGAGCAGCAGCCAGCAGCCCAAGCGCATGCCGGTCGCGAGCGCAGCCGCGCCGTTGCGCCCGGCCACCAACAGCGCGGTGGCCGCCGCGTCGGCCCGCGGCAGATCGGAAGCAAGCACCGCGCTCGCCGAGCTGCCCATGACCGGCTGTCCGCTGCGCGGGTCGACCACGTGCGGCCGGCGCGCGCCGCCATCGTCGCGATACTTGGAATAGGCTCCCGAGGCGAACAGCCCCTCGCCGTCACCCAGCTCGACCCAGCCCAGCACCCCGCCTCGCGGATCGCGCAATCCGATGCGCCATGCGCGCCGACCGGCGTCGCCCAGCGCCGCGACGTCGCCGCCGAGATCGAGCAGTGCGTGACGCACGCCCTTCGCGCGCAGCAGCGCCATTGCGTCGCGCGCGGCGACGCCTTCGGCCACGGCGTTGAAGTCGAGACGGAGCCCAGCGGGCTGCGGCGAGACCAGCAGTCCGTCCACGCGCAGGGAATCGAAGCGCGGGCGCAGGCGCGGCCAGCCACCGACCAGCGCGCGATCGACGCTGCCGCGCGCGGGCCAATGGTCGGTGTGGAAGCCCCATGCCGCGTACAGCGCGCCTGCGGAGGGGTCGAACAGACCGCCGCTGTCGGCCACCAGCGGACGCGAGACCAGGATCAGATCGCGCACCGACGGCACTGTGACTCCGGCAGCACCAGTCTCCAGCGCCGCATTGAGGCGCGTGAGGGCCGACTCGCGCCATGGATGCCAGTCGTCTTCATGGCGCGAGAGCAGGCGCTGTACGTCGTCGGCGGCCGTCGCGAGATCGCCGTCCCCGCGCAGGGTCAGCTCAGCGCTGGTGCCGAACACCACGAACTCGCGATCCAGCCGCGGGGCATCGCCGCACGCGGCCAGCGCGAGGGCGACCGCAGCGACCGCGGCCGGCGCGTTACTGCTCAGCGCCGATCCTCGACCCAGGCCGCGAGCAGCGCCTGGTCCCGCGGTGCGATGTCGATGATGCTGAAGCCCGCCCAGTACTGTCCGGGAGCCGCAGCCGGCTCGCTCCACTGCTCATGGAGCCCGATCTCGATGGGCCTGTGCCGCCCGTGTTCGTCCCGCAGGTGGAACACGACCTGGAACAGGGCGTCGCTCCGGACCTGTGCGTTGCAGATCAGCATGACCCCGTCCGGAGACAGGTTGCCGATCCTGCCCATGACCACCCCGGTCATCGCATTGGTGACCTGCAGCACGTCGCCGACGCTCCTGCGAGCCGAGCGCCGCTTTTCCGCCCCCGGCCGGTTCACGCGGGCACCGGGGCCGCTTCCGGCGCGCCGCCTGCGAGGCCCTTGAGGGTGTTCCGGATCGCGCTCCATGCGCGGTCGATCAGGGAATCCTTGTGCGCTTCGACCACCGATGCCTGCCCCCGCGCGATCTCTCGCGCCAGCTGCTCCAGCGTACTGTCCTCGGCGCGGACGCCGCGCTGGTTCACGAACAGGCAGCGCCCCGTGAGTGTCGAGAACCACGACAGCCTACGACGTGCCTTCTCGCCCTGCTGGTTGACCGTGAACTCGAACCAGGTGCCGAAGGGCACGCTTCGAAGGCGATCGAGGACCCGTTGCTCCTCGGCGCTGAGCGGCCTCGTTTCGACGGCCTTGACGGGCTCCTCCGGCGGCGCCTCGGAGTCCGCGCCGAGGCGCGAGCGCGTCTTCAGTCTGGCTGCAAGCTCGGTCACCTTCGCAGCCTCGGCTTCGGTCGTGGCGGTCGCCTGGCCACCGAAGACGCGGCCCACCACGGCACCGATGTCCTCGCCGTGGTAGCCGACCTGCGACAGCCCGCTCTCGATATCGGACCGCAGCGCGCCACCGCCATCCTCGATGATGGCCGGGGAATCGCCGTCGAAGGCGTCCAGCAGCCGTTCCGCCGTCTCGAGCCGTTTTGCATAGGCCGCGCTGTGCTCGCCCTGGCGCAGGATGGTCAGCGCCAACACGTCTGTCCACGCCTGTTCCAGGAGAGTGCGCAGCAGGGGCGGCGGCGATCGGTGTGCAATCCGCTCGCTGATCGCCCGCGTGGCGGCGCCGCGTGCGAGATCCAGCCGCTCACGGCCTTTCGCCGCGTCGACGTGCCGGCGCTCGGCGACCTCGGACTTGCGGGCCAATGTTCCGAGGTGCTTGCCGAGATCGGTCAGCAGTTCCTCGAACACCGCGAGATCGCCGTCGTAGTCGGTGCTGACCCGATCGACAACGAGCCGCATCTTGTCGACCAACGGGCGGTCGGCGCCCTCGTCTTCCAGCCAGAACAGTCCGGCCTCGGCGATCGAATTGAGCAGCTGCCGCGCCGGATGCGAGCGGCGGGTGAAGAAGCTCTTGTCCTGCAGCGCCACCCGCAGCAGTGGCACCTGCAGTCGCGCCATCAGATCCTGCACCGGGCCCGTGGGCCTGGCATCCCTGGTCAGGTGCTCGAACAGCATCCCGACCAGGTCGATGGTGTCGTTGTCGACGTCGTCCAGCTGCGGAGTCTTGTCGGCGGGCGTGAGCTGACGCAGCTGGCCGAGCAGCTCCTGCTTCAGATGGGCGATGCTGCGCGGAACGACCCTGCCGCCGGCGCGGATCGTCGAGGGTGTCTTCGCCTGCAGCGCACCGAGGACCGCCTGCACGTCAGCGGTGTGCACCGGGTGCGCCTGGTCCGGCGCCGACTTCGGGCCTAGGCCGAGAACCTGGCGGCGCCCTGCCATCAGGTCGCGCATGGTTTCGAACATTTCGACGTCGCGAGCGTCCTGCGCGGAATCGACCGGTCCCGCCGTCGCTGCAGCCGCGCCGGGCCAGCCGGTCATGGGGTTGACAAGGCCCGCCGCGCCGGGAATCCCGGACAGGTCCGGCATCGGCATCGCGGCCGCCGCAGCTGCGGCGGCCGCGGGCCTGCGCGGCACGTCGGGCGGGGGCGTCGCCCCTCTCGCGGGGTCGCGGGCGGTGTGTGGTGTCGGCCCGCTCTCGTCCGGCGTGGGCGAGGCGGCCGTCGCGTTGCGCGGCCCGCGTGCAACCGACAGCGCCAGGTGCGGTAGTACGCGCTGCTCGATGCAGACCTGATTCAGGGATCCGAACAGCCGCGTGAGTTCGGGCGAACAGGCACGGTCGAAGGCGCGATAGAGGACGATCCGGAACTCGATCGGCAGGTCGAGGCAGCCCACCGCTTCGCGCAGGCACTCGCACAGCCGGTGCGGTCCGAGCGGCAGTTCATCCGCCTCGAACGCCTTGCTCCCCGCCAGAACGGCCATGCGCCGACCCAGCGCGAAAAGCAGGCCACTGTTGCGGATCTCGCTGCGACTGGCGATTTCCCGGAGCGCAAGCGATTCCTCGAACTCCGCCTCGTCGACCAGATTGAGCTCCATGGCGGTGTCTGGTGCGCGGCTGGCGCGCGAGAAATCCGGTGAGGCCAGCGACTGGTCGATGGAGGCGAGCGCCGCCTCGAGACGCAGCATGAAGCGTGGCGCCACGTCGGCGCGGCCGCGACGGATTTCGCGCAGGGCGGCGAAACAGTGCTCCCGCTGGTCGTTGGCCCGCGCCTGCTCGGCCTGCTTGAACAGCTGCTGCTCGGCGTCCGCGAGGCTGGCGCCGATGCCGGGCACCAGGATCGCGGAAGCGGTCGACAGCATCTGCTCCAGCACGGCGCGAGGCCGCGGCGCAAGGCCGCAATGGCGCAGGGTGGGCAGGTGCCCGGTCGACGGTCGACGGCCGCCGCTCGAACCGGAGATTTCCATGCGTGGCACGGTCCCTCTCGCGACGCCTGATTCTAGCCGTGGACCGGACCCGAAGGCCAGCAAGGAACGGGCCAGCCGCAGGGTGCGGCCATGTCCCGATCACCTCGGTCAGGGGCCACGCCAGCCGACGTCCAGCAGCAGGGCCCGGCGCGGGGTGGCGAAGCCGGCGGCGAGCTCGTAGTCGCGATCCAGCGCATTGTCGAGCCGCGCGCCGACCCGCCAGCCGCCGGCCAGCGGCCAGTCGAGGCGCAGGTCGAGCAGGGCGTAGCCCGGCAGGGGGCCGGCGAAATCGCGTCGCGGCGAGGCGTAATGCAGGTCCGCGCCGGCGGTCAGCGCGCCG
>DHLY01000156.1:0-6804 GCA_002405525.1 Proteobacteria bacterium UBA4656 | reverse complement strand
GGCGCCAGTCGCCCGCTCGCCAAGACCAGGTCAGTTCCGCGCCGTCGATCGCCGCGCGCGCGACGTTCACTGCCTGGAAGGTCTGGCCACCCTGGAAGGCGATCAGGTCGCGCACCCGCGTGCGGTGCAGGCGCAGGCCGATCGTGTGCGCGCCGGCGGCGGCGTCGATGCCGAGCTCGACGCTGTCGGAGCGCTCCGGGTCGAGCGCCGGATTGCCGGCGAACAGCCCGCCGAAGCCCGGGGAATAGAGTTCGTTCAAGTTCGGCGCGCGGAAGCCCTGGCCCACGGACAGGAAGGCGCGCGTGGCCTCGCCCCAGCGCCAGCCGCCCGCGAACTGGCCCGTGGTCGCGCCGCCGAAGGTCGAGTTGTCGTCGTGGCGCGCGGCCGCCTGCCAGTCGAAGGCGCCGCGGCTGCCCTGCGCGGTGGCGAACAGGCCGAGGTTGCGGCGCGACTCGCAGTAGGTGCAGCCGCCGCCCGCGGTGTCGAGCGACTCGCCGCGCTCGCGCACCCAGTTCAGGCCGAACACCAGGCTGGCGTCGGCGCCGAGCGCCAGGTCGCCGGTCCAGTCGAGGCTGCTGCGCCGCGAGCGGAAGGCGGCGGCGAAGGCCGGCGTGTCGAGCGCCTCGCGGTTGAAGCCCAGCACGAGGCGCTGGCCGAGCGTCGCCGCCAGCGGGCCCTCGACGGTGAGGCCGGCCACGTCGGTGTCGATCATGGTCTCGCCGCGGTCGAACTCGACGTCGGCGCGGGTGGAGTAGGTCTTCAGCGCCACGCGCTGCCTGCCCAGCGTGGCGTGGCCACGCAGGCCGAGGTTGCGGTTGCGGTAACCGTCAGCGTCGGGATCGTAGGAGAACCCGCCCGGCCTTTGCGCCGAGAAGCCGTCGAAGTCGATGCCGCCGGCGACCGCGCCGAAGCCGGCCGCGTCGTCGCCCGTGCCCCAGGACGCCTGCGCCTCGCGGCGGTCCCAGCGCCCCAGCGCCAGCCGCGCGTCGGCGCCGCGCGGGTCGCGGGTGAACACCTGCACCACGCCGCCGATCGCGTCCGAGCCGTGCCACGCGGCGCGCGGGCCGCGCACGATCTCGATCCGCTCGACCTGGCCGAGCGGGAGGTGCTCCCAGGCGAAGCCGCCGGTGTTGGCCGACGACACGCGGATGCCGTCGATGAGCACAAGCGCCTGGTTGGCGTTGGCGCCGCGCAGGAAGACCGCCGTCTGCTGGCCTTCGCCGCCGGTGCGGGCGACATCGACGCCCGGCACGCCGCGCAGCAGGGTGGGCAGGTCGGGCGCGTGGCTGCGCGCGATGTCCTCGCGGGTGATCACGGTGACCGTGGCCAGGGTGTCGTCCACCGTCTGCGCGCGGCGGGTGGCGGTGACGACGACCTCGGGTTGCCGCGCCGTTTCGGCGACGGCATTCGATGCGGCGCACAGCGCCGCGCACAGCAGGAGGGAACGCATCGATGGAGCTCCTCGCAACGCACACCCGCGCGTCTTGCCGGGGCGTGCGGCGGAGCTTCGGCGGCGGGCGCGCGCGGACGCGGTCTCGGTCGGCGGGCGAACCCATCCGCCGCTGCCCACCGCAGCGCGAACCGGCCCGCGCCGCGGCGGGAGGCTGCGGCACGGTCGGCAGGCCGGTCTCCGGACTCGTCGGTGGCACCTCGCGGTGCCCCGTCGCCCGCCTTCCCACGCTCGCGCGCAGTGGCTGGATGGGCGACGTCGTGCCGACTCACCGTTGCGGGGGCAGCGCCGGATTCGCACCGGCTTCCCGTTTCACCCGCATCGCGTGGATGCAGGCACCTTCCGATGGCGGGACTCTAGGGGCGTGCGCGGCTTCGATGCAACGTTGACATTCGTGGGGACGCGCGCTCCCCCGCGTCAGTCCTGTTCGCGGCGGGTGCGGACCTCGCCGAGGGTCTCGTCGTCCTCGACCCGCACCGAGACCACGATCGGGCGGCAGCAGACCGCGCAGTCCTCGGTGTAGGTCGTGTCGCCCTCGGACAGGTCGATCCGGCTGTCGAAGCCCTCGCCGCAATAGGGGCAGTGCAGTGTCACCCATGCAGTGCTCATGGCAGGAAGGATCCGATCACGTCGTTGAGGAAGCGCTGGCCGAGCGCGGTGGCGCGGATGCGCCCGTCACGCGATTCCAGCCAGCCGCGCGCGAAGGCTGCGTCGAGGGTGGGTCGGATCGCGTCGATCGGCAGGCCGGTCCGCGCGCTGAAGTCGTCCTCCGGGAAACCATCGAGCAGGCGCAGCACGTTGAGCATGAACTCGAAGGGCAGTTGTTCTCGCGCCACCGGTTCGGTCGTGCCGAATCGCTGCCGCGCGGCCGCGCGCTCGAGGTAGGAGCGCGGCAGCGCCGCCTTGCGGGTGCGCAGCACCGCGCCGTCCGATCGAGTGGCTTTGCCGTGGGCGCCGGCGCCGATGCCGAGGTAGTCGGCGAACGACCAGTACGCGAGGTTGTGCCGGCAGCGTCTTCCATCCTTCGCATAGGCCGAGACCTCGTACTGCGCGTAGCCGGCCGCAGCGAGCGCGGCCTCGCAGGCCTCCTGCATCGCCCAGGCCGCGTCGTCGTCGGGCAGTTTCGGTGGCTTCGCGGCGAACAGGGTGTTCGGCTCCAGCGTGAGCTGATAGTGCGAGACATGCGTCGGCGCGAGCGCCACGGCCTGCGCCACGTCGTGCAGCGCACTCTCGAGGTCCTGCCCCGGCAGGGCGTACATCAGGTCGATGTTGAGGTTATCGAGCCCGGCGTCCTGCGCCTCGCGCACCGCGCGGCGCGCCTCGTCCGCGTCGTGGATGCGGCCGATGCGCGCGAGTGCCTCGTCGTCGAAGGACTGCACGCCGAAGGAGACGCGATTGACGCCTGCCGCGCGATAGCCCTCGAAGCGGCCGTGCTCGATGGTGCCCGGATTGGCCTCCAGCGTGACCTCGGCGTCGGCCGCGAAGGGCACGAGGCGGTCGACCGCCTCGAGGATCCGCCCGATGGCCTCGGGCGGGAACAGGCTCGGCGTGCCGCCACCGAAGAACACGGTGTCGATGCGGCGGCCGGCGGCGTACGGCGCGTCGGCGGCGAGGTCGGCTTCGAGTGCCGCGACGTAGTCGTCGACCGGCAGCGCGCCCGCGCGCTCGTGCGAGTTGAAGTCGCAATACGGACATTTGCGCACGCACCACGGGATGTGGATGTATAGCGACAGCGGAATGTGCATTCGCACATCGTAGCCGGCGCGGCGTCGCGCCGCGCGCTGCCCCCACCCCACCCGGGAGCCCCATGCCGAGGCTCCCGGGGTCCGCGGTCAGGGTTCGACCACGTCGATCCGTTTGCGGTTGTCCGACGGCACGCGGTCGATCAGCTTGTTGTACGGGTCGAAGCCGGCCTCGAAGGGCTGTTCGTCCACGGTGACCGTGATCGTCGGCTCGGCTTCCGTGATCCGGCGCCGCTCCAGGAACAGCACCTTCTCGTCGCTTTCCTTCGCGCCCGGCGCGCGCGCGAACACCGCGAGCTCGACCACGTCATCGATCGCCGCTGGCGTCTCCTTGCCGAGTCCGTCGCTGTAGAGCTTGGCGGCCTTCAGCGAGAGCGTGACATCCCAGCGCCCGTCGGCGCGCTGCTTCGCCGTGGCATCGACCACGCGGTTGTCGTAGAAGGTGATCTTCTGGAACAGGTCGGTGATCACCGCCTGTGCCTCGGCCGGCGCCTCGGCGCGGATGTAGTCCAGCAGTTCCGCCGAGGTGGTGTAGGGCGGCTGCTGGAACCCTTTGTCCTCCAGGTAGCGCTTGAGCGCGCGATTGAGCGCTTCCTCGCCCATCTCCTCGCGCAGGCGGTAGAACACCAGCGAGCCCTTGCGATAGTGGACGTACTGCTGGTCCTCCACCCGGTACAGCGGCAGTTCCTCCACCAGCTCGCCGCTGCGGTCGCTGAGGTAGCGGTCGAGCTCGTACCGCAGGAACCGGCGCATCTTCTCGCGGCCGTACTTCTTCTCCATCACCATCAGCGCCGAATACTGCGACAGCGACTCGCTGAGCACGGTCGAGCCCTGCATGTCGGCGCCGATCACCTGGTGGGCCCACCACTGGTGCGCCACCTCGTGCGAGGTGACGTAGTACACGTAGTCGATCGCGTCATCGTCGCGCAGATCGGCGATGAAGCCGATCGACTCCGAGAACGGGATGGTGTTGGCGAAGCTCTGCGCGAAGCGCGCATAGCGCGGGAACTCGATGATCCGCACCTGCTTGTGCTGGTAGGGCGTGAAGTTCGCCGTGAAGTAGTCCAGCGAGTCCTTGGTTGCCTCGATCATGCGGTCGACGTTGTACGGATGGGTCTTGTGGAAATAAACCTCGACCGGGATGCCGTTCCAACTGTCCTTCTTGACCTCCCAGCGCGCCGACAGCCAGGCGAAGAAGGGCAGCATCGGGCGGTCCATCGCGTAGGCGAAGCACCGTCGACCGTTCTCGGTCGTCTCGGCCTCCAGGTAGCCCGGCGCCAGCGCGATCTGGTCCGGCGCGGTGCAGACCTTGGTGCGGAAGTCGATCCAGTCGGCGTCGTCGCTGATGTAGGTGTTGGCACGCGCGGCATCGTCCTCCAGCTTCGCCATCCGCGGCACCTCGCCCAGCCCGCGCTTGCGGCGCTCGTTGCGGTCGACGATCTGGCCGTTGCGGTTGTAGCCGAACGACGGCAGCACGCTGGAGTTGAAGAAGGTGCCGTTGCCGACCACCTGCGTCTGCAGCACGTTGTTGCCGAAGCCGCGTTCGCCGCCGCGCACCTCGAAGCGCAGGGTCATCTCGGCCCCGGGCGCCATCGGCTCGCGCAGGCGGTAGATGCGGTAGCCCAGCGGCTCGTCGAAACGGTCGAGCGTGTGCGGTGCGAAGTCGATCGAGGCCAGTTCGATCGCCGACGGCGTCTGCACGTGGAAGGTCTCGATCGGGACCGTGTGCTGGTTCACCAGGCGGTAGTTGCCGCGGATCGTGACGCTGCGCGTCTCGGGGCGGATGTCGACCTCGGTGTCCATCGCTAGGATGCGCGGCTGCGGCAGGCCGGCATACTGCGCGTAGTCTTTTTCGTAGCGGGCCTGCTGGTCGAGCAAGGTATCGCCGGACACGTAGTCGTTGACCACATTGGTGTTCCAGAACACCCAGCCGCCGACCCCGGCCCAGACGGCGACGGTCGCAGCCAGCGCCGCACCCAGAGGCCCACGCAGCCGGGCGGCGGCCTGGCGCCGCCGCTCGCGGCCCGACGGTGCCGTGCCGCGTACCCAGAACGCCGCGGCCAGCAGCAGCAGCGCGCCGACGAACAGCAGCCAGTAGAACGTGGGCCAGGCCCAGCCGACGAGGTAATGGCCGAAACCGTTCATGTCGGAATAGGGCGCGATCGGCGCACTTCCGAACTGCACGAGGTTGTGATCGACGTCGAGCAGTCCGAGCACGATTTGCGAGACGTAGACCAGGATCACCACCAGGTATCCGGCGAACTTGTTGTGCGTGAACACCTGCACCGCGACGCCGAGCAGGCCGATCAGCACGAAGGGCATCGATCCGATAGCGATCGAGGCGGCATATACGCCCGGCTCGAACTGGGTGTAGCCGCGGAACAGTTGGAAGCCCATGCCGGCGAGCACGCCGACCGCACCGAACGCCACCACCACCGCCAGCACCGCGCCGCACTTGGCCGCCAGCGGCACCCAGTCGGGCACCGGCAGCGCGTCGGACACATCGCTGATCTTCGCCTGCCGCTCCTTCCACACCAGTTCGCCGGCGTAGAAGGTCACGATCAGGAACAGGAACAACCCCATGCTGTCCTGCAGGGCCTCCAGCATCAGGTAGGTGACCGGATAGACCTTGGTGCCGAACAGGGAATCGACGAACTGCGCCCCGCCGGTGAAGTTCACCACGCCGAAGATGAGCATCACCAGGAACGGCACGCTGCGCAGCACGCCCCAGGTGTCGAACTTCAGCAGGCGCCAGAACTGTGCCAGCGCGGTGCGCAGGTCGAAGCGGCGCGGCGGGTGGGCGGCACTGACCTGCGGCAGCCCGTTGGTCTCGGCGGCGGCGGACGCGCGAGCCGTCTTGCGCATCGCAGGGCGGCCCGAGCCTGTGCCTGCCCGCATCGGCTTGAACAGCTTGAAAGTCGCCGCCAACAGGGCCAGTGCCACCGCACTCCATAGCGCGCGGTTGGCGATCAGGTAGCCGGCCATCTCGGGCAGGCGCGTGTTGCGCTCCTCGACCGACCAGTAGCGCACCGCGCGGCCCATCGCGCGCAGGCCGAAGGGGTCGATCAGCGCGGCAACCCAGGCGTTGTCGATCTCGCGGGTCAGGTTGCCGGCGACGATCCACAGCACGAAGAAGGCGAGGATGCCGACATAGACCATCAGCAGGCTGCGCGTGACCGCCGCCAGCAGCGCCAGCAGCGCGCCGCCGAACAGCAGGTTCGGCAGCACCAGCACGGCGAACGACCACAGGAAGGGATCGAGCGAGAACGCGCCCAGCCGCTTGGGGTCGATCCACGGCATGAACTGGCCGGCGATCATGCCGATCGCCACCCCGGCGAAGATCACCAGGCAGGCCAGCAGCCCCGCCGCGAAGCGGCCGAAGAGGTAATCCGCCTTGCGCATCGGGGTGGCGAAGAACAGCTCCGCGGTGCCGAACTCGTGGTCGCGCAGCAGGCCGTTGGCGATGAAGATCACGATCAGGAACAGCCCCAGCAGGCTGAACACGCCGAGCAGGTTGGCGATCACGGTCGGCGCATTGCGTTGCACGTTGCCGATCGCACTGCCGACCTGGATCGCATCGGACGAGGTGGCGCCGAAGGCCAGCAGGCCGAA
>DHLY01000001.1 GCA_002405525.1 Proteobacteria bacterium UBA4656 | reverse complement strand
TTGACCGGGGGCGTCCATACGTGTCGTGGTTTGCAAGGCCAACAGCGCGCGCCACAGCGCGCGCCACAGCGTGTGGGAGGCGGGGAGGTGCATGGGGAGTCCCGTGGGTTCGCGGATCGGATTGCCGTGCCGCCGACGGTTGCACGGCCCGCCGACATATGCCAGCGACGCACCCGCAGGCGGGCTGCTGCTGCCGTCGCGGGACGGGGTCGGACGGCCTGGTCCGGCCCCGAAGCGACCGACGCTAGTTCGCCGCCTTGAACTGCTCGAACCGGTGCGCCAGCCGGTCGCGGTCGGGTCGATCGCGCTCGCGTCCCGGCAAGCGGATCAGTTGCCGGTCCAGTTGTTTGAGCGCCTCCAGCAAAGGCCCGTCGCGCTGGCCGAGCAGGCGCGGCGAGATATGCAGCCGGCTGTCCGGATCGATGCCGATCAAGTGCGCATCGAACGCCGCATGGTGCAGCTTGGTCAACGGCAGCCCGTTCGGCACCACGGGTTGACCCATGGCGATGTCGCCATCGGGAACGATATGGGCGGCATCCAGCAGCATGGGCTCGGGGAGGCCCGAGATGGCACAGCGCCCTCCGTAGGCCGTGATGACCGCTTGCCGGAAGGTGGCCTGGTGCAGCCGCTGTCGGACCGCGTGCAGCGCATACCGCCGCGCAGCAGGAACGTCCGGGAAGCGCGTGGCGTCGTATTGCGTGGGGTCGCCGAAACCGACCAACGCCTTGAGGTCCTTCGCGCTCCAGCCGCCGATGTACGCAGGCACCACAGGCATCACCCGGCCCGGGGACACCCCGACGAAGTAGATGATCGGAATGCGTCGTTCAAAGGCCTCGCGGAGCCACACGTTGTCGTGGGCATCCGGGTCCTGCCCCTGGAAGGCGTACTCGACGAGCTCATCCCCGCGGTCGATCTGCGCATGAACCCGGCGCTGGTCGTCGTACCAGACCTTCGCGCCCGGCTTCGGATAGACGGTCCGGATCGACAACAGATAACGCGCCTGCCTCGGCTTGAAGATTCCGCGCTGCGGATTGAGCAGCGGGACGCGTTCTCCGTCGAAGACGAAGCCGGGGCGCAGCTCCGCGGCGGTCAGCGTGCCATGGGTCGCGACCAGGGCGCGGACGTGGTCGAAAGCCGCCTTGCGCAACAGGGCATCGCGTTCGTCGGCCACGAGGCGCATGTCGGGATCATGCCGGGGCCGCGGGAGAACGGCAATCTCAGCGGGTGGCGCCGCGCGGCAGCCTCGCGGGCTCGCACGCGTCGCTTCCGGCGTGCTCCCCCGTGTTCGCTGGCGCGCCGTCGGCGACAGTCATCACCCGACCAGCCGGCTCGGAATCGCCGCGCGCTCGCACAGCGCTTGCAGTCGTCGGTCGAAGGTCAGCACGGTACCCGCGTGGCGCCGCGCGACCACGGCGTAGACCGCGTCGTAAACTGGGTGGTCGAGGTCGGCTGCCAGCTGCAACGCCTCTGGAAACAAAGCCTGCTCGTCGACGAAGCGATGCACCAGCGCGCAGATTTCCGCATGGCGTTCGTGCGCCACAGGCGCTTCGATGATCCCGGCGCTCTGGTACTCCCACAGCGCGTTCGCGGCTTCGATCCGTAGCAGTGCGGGTGCCAGGATCACCGCGGCGTTGGCCAGTTCATCGATCAATCCCGGGTGCGCGCCCGCGTCCATCACCGCGCGCACCGCGGCCGAGGCATCCAGCACCAGCACGGTGTTCACCGCGTGTCGCGCGCCTCGAGCAACAGCGCTTCCGGGGTCGCGGCGGCTTTCGGCAACCGCCGACCGCTGCCACGCAGGCGCTTCACCACCGCGGCGCGCGCGTCGTCGGAGCCGATCGCCAGCGCCCTGCGCAGCCCGACGATCGCCTGCTGCGACAGGCTGCGCTGCTCGGCGCGGGCTGCAGCGGCGATCGCCTAGTAGACGTCGTCCGGGAGGTCGCGGATCTGGAGCGTGGCCATAGATGCATTCTGCATGCGTTTCGCATCCAGATCCAGCCGCCGTGGCTGTGGTTGGCTACCCGCGGGGCGGCTGTCCGCGGCGTGAATTCCACGCACCGCCGGAGGCGTCGCCTTCCAACCCGGGCCAGGTCGTCGTCGAGCAACACCTTGAAGCGATGTATCCAATCCAGTATTTTCGAGCCATGAAGCCGATCCGGTTCCTCGGAAACTCGCTCGAGTCGCTGCGTGAGTTCCCGGACGATGCGCGGCAGGATGCCGGTTATCAGCTCGACCAGGTTCAGCGTGGCCTGCAACCGGCCGACTTCAAGCCGATGCCCTCGGTGGGCAAAGGCGTTGAGGAATTGCGAGTGCGTGACGAGAGCGGTGCCTTTCGCGTCATCTATATCGCCCGATTCCACCAAGCCGTCTTCGTGCTGCATGCTTTCCAGAAGAAGACGCGAGCCACGTCAAGAAAGGACATCGAGATTGCGAGGTATTGCTACGCAGACCTGATCAGGGACCGTTGATGAAAGCCAAGGCCAAGCCGTACGCCAGCGTTTGGGACGCCCTCGCCGATACGCCCGCGGAGGCTGCAAACCTCAGGGCCCGTGCCGACCTGATGCGCCAGATCACTGCGATCATCCACGATCACGGCTGGAAGCAGGTCGAAGCCGCGCAGCGCTGCGGGGTCACGCAGCCGCGGATCAACGACCTGCTGCGCGGAAAGGTGTCGCGGTTCTCGCTGGATGCGCTGGTCAATATCGCCACTGCATTGGGGCGAAGGGTCAGTGTGGCGGTCGAGGCGGCTTGATGACGACCCAGTCTACCGACTCATGGGATTCGCGACCGACAGGCGGAGGCCTGACCAAGCCCAAGAATCAGGCCCAGCGGGACCATCGTGACCACAGATGCCCGGCCACCCTCGCAGGTGGCCGAGCAAGTTATAGGTTGCTCGAATGAAGCAAATTCGAAATCGACTTACTCCGTCGTGCACCAAGGTCCGCGTAGCCTCGCTTCACATCAGATGCACCGGCTGCACGCCGACCTGAATTGAAGTGACGACCTCTGAATCGAATCCAATGCACTTGAGAATGCCATCCGGTTCAGTCAACTCCGGTCCACCGAAGAGCGCGATGTTCCTTCCTCCTGAGCGCTGAGTCGACGCATAGATCAGTGCCCCGATAGCAGGCTCGTGCTTTCGACGAAAGTACTCAGCGAAGTACTGCGGGGCTAGGTAATGGACCAACTCACTGCCGGGCCACGCGGGTTCCGAGAACTCGCGACCGATACCGCGCAGCAACCCAATCTGTCTGAGGTCGTCCGCGTAGGAATTGGCAAAGATACTGGTCTCGCTCTGGATGACGTCCAGCATCGTCAGGTCGAGCGCGCGAACAGCGCGAGTGGTCTCAAATCGCCCGGTAACGATCGTCCATCCTGCTGCCGGACGCAACTCGGAGGCGCAGGTGTTCTTCTCAAACGCCCCATAAAGGCAAGGTACACGATCCGGATTCGCGCGCCCCGCACGTGCAATGTTTGCCGCCGGCGCCCCGAGGGCATGGGCTGGACGCTCGCGTAGTTCGTCGTAGAACGAGTTGTCTTGCCAGCATCGGGAACGAAAGATCGGGGTTCCACTCTCGATGTCGCGAAACGCACGTGGCGCCCACCGATCGATGAGATGCACCGTCCATTCCATGTACCTGTTGCAGGCGTCACTGCCGAATCGCCCTGCGATCGACGCATCGATGTGGAACTGATCCCAGTAAGAGACAAAGTCAGCTTGCTCAGCGGTGCGATTGTGGTACGGGCGTGCGCGATGGTGGAACCGATCCGCATTGAAGTCCCCAGGGCTCTCCATTTAACCGGA
>DHLY01000054.1:71251-102875 GCA_002405525.1 Proteobacteria bacterium UBA4656 | reverse complement strand
GCCGCGCTGTCGTGGCGCGAGGGCCGGATCGAGGCCGACGAACTGTTCGACGCCAAACTCGCGCATTCCGCGAGAGTGCTCGCCGCGCTCGCCGACCCCGAGGTGGACGCAACGCACTCGGCCGCCGCCGCGCCGCTGTCGATCCGGGTCTGGCACGGCGCCGTCGAGGGCGAGGGCGATGCGCTGGTCACCGCGGCCGGCCACGCCTACGAAACGCGGCTCGCCTTCCAGGTGCGCGACGACGCGGGCCGGCTGCTGCTGCGCTCCGACAGCGGGCCGCAGGAACGGCTGGCACCGCTGGCGCCGGGCTTCGTCGATGCCACCATCGACGGCGAGGCGTGGCGCGTGTTCACCCTGCGCTCGGCCCGCGCGCACTGGGTGCAGGCCGCGGAACGTGCCGACATCCGGGAGGAAATCGCCGCCGACATCGCGCTCGGCACCATGGTGCCCATGGGCGTCGCGCTGCCGCTGCTGGCGCTCCTGGTCTGGGCGATCGTGAACTGGGCCGGACGGGGGCTGGCGCGGGTCTCGGCGCAGGTGGAGCGGCGCGCTGCGGACAGCCTCGATCCGCTCTCTCCGGACGGGGTGCCGGAGGAACTGCGCGGCCTGGTGGCGGCGATCGACGGCCTGCTGGCACGTCTGCGTGGCGCCCTGTCCCGCGAACGGCACTTCATCGCCGACGCCGCGCACGAACTGCGCACGCCGCTGGCCGCGCTGCGAGTGCATGCGGCGAACCTGCGTACCGCGACCGACGCGTCCGAGCGCGCGCGCGCGCAGCGCCGGCTCGATGAGGGGATCGCGCGCATGGAGCGCCTGGTCTCGCAGCTGCTCGAGCTCGAGCGCGAGGAAGGCGCAGCCGGCGCGCCGGCGCGCCTGGTGTCACTGGACGTGGTGGCCTGCGCGCGGCGCGAAATCGCGGAACTCGGGGTCGCCGGCCTGGACCGCGGCATCGCGCTCGAACTGGTCGCGCCGGACACCTTGGTGGTCGAAGCCGAGGAGCCCGGCGTGAGCGCACTACTGCGCAACCTGCTCGACAACGCCCTGCGTTACACGCCGGAAGGCAGCTCGGTGGTGATCCGCGTCGAGCCCGCCGGCGAGGTCGTGCGCCTGCTGGTCGACGACTCCGGACCGGGCATCGCCGAGGACGCTCGCGAGCGGGTACTGGAACGCTTCCACCGCGGGCTCGGCCACGCCGCCACCGGCAGCGGACTTGGGCTGTCGATCGTGCAGCGCGTGGTCGAGCGCCACGCCGGCAGGATGCGGCTGGATGCCTCGCCGCTCGGCGGACTGCGCGTCGAGGTGCGACTGCCCGTCTCCGCGGCGGGCCGCCGCGGCTGAGGGCGCAGCGTCAGGCCACGACGGCCCTGCGGGGGTTTCCGGGTCGCGTTGCTGGACCGAGTCCGCATGCAACCGCGCGGCGGGGCGCTGGCCGCTCCCAGCCGCCCAGCGGCCGTTCATCGGCCGGAGCGGGCGTTGACCGCATCGATCTCTCAGCCGTCGGCCGGCGACGCCGCGCGGGCGGCACGGCAGGACTCGGCGCAGCGGCGACAGGCCGCCACCGCGGCGGCGAGGCCGGGCGCGGCAGCGCAAGCGACCGCGCATTCGTCGCACAATTCGGCACAAGCGGCGAGCATGCGCGCCCGGAAGGCCGATTCGCTGCGCATGTATTCCGCGGTGGCGCTGCAGACCTCGGCGCAGTCGCGCATCAGCCGGGCCGGCGGCCCATGACCACGCGTGGCGACCAGGTGCTCGCCGAGCCGGCGCAGGTCGGCGGCGGCAGCGAGGCAAGCATCGATGCAGGCGGCCGTCGCAACGGCGGGCGAGGGTTCACGACGGAACATGCGGCGCTGCTGCGACGGACGGAATCCCGGGACGCTACGGCGTCACGCAGGGCACACTTCCGTGCGCCATCCGGCAACGGCGGCGCATCAGCGTGGCGTCTCGGGAAAACCGAGCAGGCGCAGGCTCTGGTCCCGGACCACGGCGTAGCACTCGCAAGTGGCGCGCTCCAGCGCCGCCCGATCGCAGACCCGGATGCGACCGCGGCTGTATTCGATGATCCCCTGCAACTGCAGCTTGCGCGCGGCGTCGGTAACGCCCTCGCGTCGCACCCCGAGCATGTTGGCGATCATTTCCTGGGTGACGCTCACGTCTTCGCCGGACAGGCGGTCGAGGGACATCAGCAGCCACCGCCCGACCTGCTGGTCGATGGTGTGGTGACGGTTGCAGACCGCGGTCTGCGCGACCTGCGCGAGCAATGCCTGGTCGTAGAGCAGAACCACCCGTCGCACTTCCGGGTCGGTGCGGAACGCCTCCGCGACGCGCCCCACCGGGACCCTTAACGCGGAGCCGGCGGCCTGCACCACGGCCTCGAAGGGAGAGCCGTCGGCGCCGAGCACCCCGGAAAGGCCCACGAAACCCTCATATCCGACGACCGCGATCTCCACGGTGTCGCCGTTGGCAACGGTATTGACCAGCGAGATGATGCAGTCCTCGGGAAACCACGCATGGCGGACCAGTTCGCGCGGCTCCTGCACCACCCGGCCGACCGCGAGGTCGACGGATTCCGCCGCAGCGACCACCCGTTCGCGCACGGGCTCCGGCAGCATCGCCAGCAGCCGGTTGGGGCGCGAGTCCCTCGACGCCGTAATGCGGCTCACGAAATGCGAATGCTCCCTGCTGTCGGACACACCGAGATGACAGGCGAGGATAGGCAGACCATGCCCAAACCGATGTGCGATACCGCACACATGTGTCGGCAGAAAATTGACGCCGCGTGCCCGGCGGCCTCCCGGCGCGGGGGAAAAAGCACCCGTTGACCCTGCCACGACCGGGTCCTGCCGCGCGGCGCCGTCGAGTGTTGCATGAATCGATGCAGACGCACGGCCAGCCACGCCGGCCCGGACCGGCGCGGACGCCCGCGCTGACGACCCGGCGTGCGGGCGTCGTCCGGAGGCTCCTCAGGCCAGACCGATCGATCCCAGCACCGCCGCCAGCGGCAGCACGCTGCGCGGCTGGTGCGCGATGCGCCACAGGCCGCCATGGGCGGCACCGTGCATCAGCAGCTCCAGCGGGTGCGCGAGCGGGGTGGCGGGCTGAGCGGGCGCGCCGGGGTTGCGCAGATCGTGTACAAGGCAGGCGGCCATCAGGGCACTGGCGGTACGCGGCTCGAAGGCCTCGACGCCGAATCGGATCGCGGCGCGGTAGGCGTTGGCGAGCAGCCGGTTCTTGACCACCGAGAGCGTCGTCGCCGGTGGCGCGACGTGGATCGACACCCGCGCGCCCGCGGCGCGCGCATCGAGCGCACGCCACTGCTGCAGCCGCTTGGCCAGCGCGTAATTGGGCCCCTGCTGCACCACCATGCTGTCGGCGATGCCGTAGCGCGCGCCGTCTTCGGCGACGATCTCCCGTTCGACGTTGCGCCGCATCAACCGTCCGCGGGACAGCACAGCGGTGGCCCTTGCGCCCGAGCCGCGCGCGGCGAAACGCGCGTGCGCGGCGGCGCGCACCGCGGCCGGCACGGCGTAAATGTCGGTCGGTGTGGCGAGCATCGCCAGCGTGCTGTCCGCGCGGCGCGCCAGCACCGCGGCCTGGATCGCGTCCATCGCCGCGCTGACCCGCACGTGCAGTGCGCCGTCGAGGTAGGCGTAGGCGCCGAGCGTGAGCGGCAAGTCCGATTCGCACAGCCAGTCGACGATGCCCGGCGTGTCGAGCAGCAGGTCGGCGCCGCCGTGGGCGGCGATCGCGTCGGCGTCGTCGCCCGCGCCCTCGCGCAGCGGTGCATACAGGGTGGCGTTGCCGGCGTCGACGTCGGCCACGATGCGGCGCCAGATGTCGGGCTTCGGCAAGTCGATCGCCACGATCTGCGCGCGCCAGCGCGCCAGTTGCGGCAGCGGGCCCATTTCGGCGCGTGCGCCGAGCAGGGCGACGCGCTGGTCGGACAGGTCCAGCGCCGCGGGATGGTCGAGCACCCAGCGCACCATGGCCGCGTGCGAGGGCTCGATGCGGCCGGTCGCGAGCCAGGCGTCCAGCTGGCGCAGGATCGCGTCGCCGCGCAGCAACTCGCCGCGATAGGGAACCTCCAGCGGCGCGGGCCGCGCCGCGCCGCGACCGGGGAGCCGCGCCACACGCCAGTCGTGGCCGCGCGCGGCCAGCGCCTCGTCGAGCGTTGCCTCGACGCCACCAGTCGCGAAGCGCAGCCGCGCGCGCGCGCTGGACAGTCCGGCGCGCGCGATCGCAAGCGTCGCCGCCGCCGAGGCCGCGCCGACGGCGACGAGGCGCTGCACGTGAGCGGGGTAGTTCGCGTGCCAGTCCCGCTCGGTCTCGATCGCCGCCGCACCATCGGCGTCCACCGCACGCAGGGCGTCGGCGAACACCGCACGGCCGAAGGCGATCGAACTGCGCTTGCCGTCGGCGCCGCGCGGGAGCACGAGGCCCTGGTTTTCGGCGGCGGGATCGTGCGTCATGTGGGGCCGGTGCTCCGCGGGGCGCTGGTCGGAGCGGCTGAATCTAGTGAGCCCCGGAACAAGTATCCACATCCGCGTTCTTTGTGTGCGCGTCCGCACCACGGCGTGCGCCGGGCATCCGGCGGCGCGCTTGACCCGACGTCGACCCGGCTAGACTCGGCGCTTTCGGGGCGGGAGAACGCCATGCACCGCAAGTCGTCCCTCGTGCTCTGCCTGCTGCTGCTCGGCGCCACCGCCGGGGCGACCGCCCGGCAGGCGGAGCCGGCGCCGGTGCCGGCGAGCGGGGCCACCGCGCCGTCGGACACCGACGCGGCCCCGGACGGGGCGTTCGCAGCCTATGTCGACGGACTCGCCGCGGCCACGCTGGCGCGCGAAGACCTCGCCGGCCTGGTGGTCTCGGTGGTGCGTGACGACCGCATGCTGCTGGCCCGCGGCTACGGCATGGCGACGTTCGATCCGCCGCGGCCGGTGGAGCCCGAGGCCACGATGTTCCGCATCGGGTCGGTCGCGAAGACCTTCACCTACACCGCTGCGATGCAGCTCGTCTCCGAGGGCCGGCTGGCGCTCGACGACGCGGTCAACGATCGCTTGCCCCCCGCGCTCGCCGTGCCAGATGACGGCTGGAGCGAACCGATCCGCATCCGCCACCTGCTGACCCACGCCGCGGGCTTCGAGGATTCCGCGCTCGGCCACCTGTTCCAGCGCGATGCCTCGAAGGTCCTGGCGCCGGAAGAGTACCTGCTGCGCCATCGGCCGCGGCGGGTCCGCGCCCCGGGCACGGCGGCGGTGTACTCCAACTACGGCGTCGCGCTGCTCGGCGCGGTGGTCGCCCACGTGTCCGGATTGCCGTTCGTCGAATACGTCGAGCTGCGCATCACCGGCCCGCTCGACATGCGGCGCGCGACGTTCCGCGAACCGCTGGCCGCAGGCGACCCGCGGGCACTCGATCCGGCACTGGCCGCCGAGATCGCCACCGGCTACCGGCGCCGCGCCGGCGCCTTCGAACCCGGGCCCTTCGAGTTCATCAGCCACGGCGCCGCGGCCGGCGGCATGTCGGCCACGGCGACCGACATGGCGCGCTGGATGCGGATGCACCTCAACGCGGGGGTGCTGGACGGGGTGCGCGTGCTGCCCGAGGCGGTCGCCCTGTCGATGCGTGAGGTGCTGTTCCGCAACGCACCGCAGGCCGGCGGGATCGCCTACGGTTTCCTGACCCAGTCGTTCGGCCCGCACCAGACGTGGGGACACGGCGGCGCGACGCTGTATTTCCATTCCGCGATGTTGATGGTTCCCACGCAGGGGATCGGCGTGTTCGTGTCCTCCAACACCGACAACGCGCGCGGCCCGGTCGCGGATTTCGCGCACCTGGTGCTGCAACGCCTGCTGGTGGACGATGGCGACGGCGGCGCGGCCATCGACGCCGCGATGCGCGTCGAGCCCACCGCGCTGGCACGCTACGAGGGCACCTACCGCAGCAATCGGCGCTCCTATTCGACGGTGGAGAAGCTGCTCCTCGGGCCGAGCGGCGACGCCACGGTGGCCACCGCGGACGACGGCACGCTGCGGATCAGCGTCCGCGGCGAAACCACGCGCTGGCTGCCGGTGGCGCCGGACGTGTTCCAGGACGCGGAGAGCCCGGTGCGCCTGCAGTTCCTTGCCGGGCCCGACGGCGCGCCCGACCGCTACGTTGCCGGTCCCGGGATCGCGGTGATGGAGCGCGTGCGCGTGGTAGACGGCATGCCCCTGCTGCTCGCACTCGGCGCCGGGACCCTGCTGGTCGCGCTCGGCCGCCTGCTGCCTGCGCTGCGGCGGACGAAACGCAGACCCGATCCGCGACCCGGGCTGCGCCGGGCCAAGATGTTGGCCCGGTTCACGGGCCTGGCGTGGCTCGCCTTCGTCGCGCTGTTCGCCTACGGCGCGCTGTCGATGGCTGGCGAAGGCAGCGCGGCGCTGTTCACCTACCCCTCGACGGCGCTGCGTGCCGCACTGTGGCTGGCGCTGGTGGCCGCACTGGCGACCGCGCTGGAGGTGCTCGCCCTGCCTGCGGTCTGGCGCAGCGCGTGGCGCGGATGGCCGAAGCTGCGCCACACCGGCGCGGTGCTGGTGTTCTTCGCCGCCACCGCGCTGCTGTGGCGCTGGCAGGTGCTGGGCTGACCGGCCCAGGCGCGCCGAAGCCGCGACGGTCCGGCGCAACGCGCGGCAATCGTCGCTGAACGCCGTCGCGGACCGGCGCAACGCCGCGGGTCCGGCGCCGGTCCGATCCCGCTCCCGGCGGACCTGTCGCGCGCGCGATCGATTCCGCGCGCGCGACTTCCGTGGCGCGCAAGGGCAGTACGTTTTCCCATGGCTGGCTAGCGCAGTCCGCAGGCGGCCGTGACGGCGTCCTGCAGTTCGCGTCGCCGGTCGAAGCCCATGCGGTTGCCGTCACGACGATAAGCTGCCTCGCGAACCGCCCGGGCATGGGCGCAGGCGTCCGCGTCGCGACGCGCGGGCGGTGCGGCGCGCGCCGGCGTGGCGGGAGCGGCCGGCGCGGCGCGACCGCCGAGGCTGGGCGCAAGACGCAGCCGCGAGGCGCGCGCCCAGGCCTCGATGCGGTCGCTTTCGGCACGCGCAACGGCGGCAGCGGCGGCCGACGGGGCGGCGCGCCCGGCCGCGCGCACCGACAAGGCCTGCTGTTCCGGCGGGCAGGGACGGTCCTGGAACGCGATCACACCGCCCGCGCCGCGGCATTGATGGATGTCGGCCGCGGCGGCCGACAACGCGCAGAGCATGCCGCAGATCCCAGCCGCCAGCCGGTGCCCTTCCATCGCCCGCCTCCCGGGCCGGCTCCGTCGGCCCCGGCGCAGGATGGGTCGGGCGCGACGTGGTCGCCAGCGGCAGACCGCGCGGGTGCGTGTAGGAATCGGCTGACACGGCGCGTTCGCGATGCAGGGCCTTGCTGCGGTATCGTCCGCGTCCGCCGCGGCCCGCGGCGCTGCGACCGACCCCACGATGACCGACATCCTGCCCGATCGCCTGTGCGCCGATCCCAAGAGCCGGTTCCACGACGCCGATCTGCTGGAGCAGGGCATCGGCATCCGCTTCAACGGCGTGGAGCGGCATGACGTGCACGAATACTGCCTGAGCGAAGGCTGGATCAAGGTGCCCGCCGGCAAAGCCCTGGACCGCCGTGGCCAACCGCTGACCTTCACCTTGCGCGGCAAGGTGGAGGCCTGGATCAAGGCACCGGGCGACTCCGCCGGATCCTGACCCGGGTCATGGCTGTCTGGGTCGAGCAGCGCACACAGGACCCGCGGTTCCCGTTTCGCATCGTCATCGAGCAGGACGGTCGCGTGCTGTTCGCCTTCCGCGCCAAGGCGGCGTGGCCGGGCCCGGGCGCGCAGGTGTTCTGCCTGCGCGAGCGCGAGTCCGATCCCGGCGAGCCGCTGGAAACGCTCGATCGCGTGCCGGTGCGCCATCTGGCCCGACTCGGAGCCAAGCTGTCGGTGACGCTCGACCGTGCGCAGCGCAAGCGCTGCGAGTTCCTGGTCCTGAACAAGCCGCTGCGCGACGGCAGCGGCACCTACGAGCAGGTGTTCTTCCGCACCGAAGCCGCGGTGCGCGCGCATCGCACCGCGAAACGGGCGGAGTTGAGCATCGCACGCGAGGCGGTCATCGATGTCGCGGTGGACAGCGCCGAACGGTATCCG
Source organism: Proteobacteria bacterium UBA4656 (assembly GCA_002405525.1). Taxonomy (GTDB): domain Bacteria; phylum Pseudomonadota; class Gammaproteobacteria; order Xanthomonadales; family Ahniellaceae; genus UBA4656. Next base: position 94,720 of record DHLY01000054.1, on the reverse strand, counting down.
TGGACCTTCCCCGGCGCGCGCGTGGTGCGGCGCCGCCTGCCGGTCGGCGACTACGCGCTGCTGCACGACGACCGCGTGGTGGCGATCGCCGAACGCAAGACCCTGCCCAACCTGCTTGCCGATCTCTCGCAGTGGAAGGGGCTTCAGCAGCACTTGGCCGAACTGTCGGCCTGGCCGCACGCGGCGCTGGTGGTCGAAGCCCAATACGGTGACCTTGGCGATCCGGCGCGCATCGGCGACTGGCCTGCCGCCCACCTGCTGCGGATTGTTGCCGAGGCGAGCGCGCTGTTTCCGAACCTGCCGGTGGTGTTCGCCGGCAACCGCAAGTTGGCCAACGTATGGACCCAGCGCTGGTTCGCCGCGGTTGCGGCGCGCCTGGCACAAGTCGTTCCCGACAGCGTGCAGGAACCGGTGGCGCGCTTCGAACCGCAGGCTGCAGCAGGCGGAGTCGACGAACGGATCCGGCTCGCCGCACTGCGCGAATTGCCGCCTCGCTTCGAGGCGGCGTTGCTGCGCCGCTGGGTGCCGCAGGCCGACCCGGCGCGCATCAGGCGCGTACTGGACGCGCTGCGCGCCGAGGGCCGCCTCGCCACCGAGGGCCGCGGCCGCGGCACCCGATGGGTGCGTCTGGCCGGCGGCTGACGGCGGGCGCGGCGGCCGCAGGGTTTCACGCCGCCGCGCGCGGCGCCTGCGGGTGGCGCCAACGCGCCAGCAGGGCGTTCCACTGCTCGCGCGCGGCCTGTTCGTGGCGCTCCTTGACGTGGCCGAAGCCACGGATGTGTTCCGGCACTGACGCGATCTCGGCCGCCAGCGTGACGTTCTCGCGCGTCAGCCCGGTGACGAGTTCGTTCATTGCCGCGAAGTAATCGGCGATCCACCGCTGCTCCACGCGCCGCTCGGCGGTACGGCCGAACGGATCGAACGCGCTGCCGCGCAGGAACCTGAACTTCGCCAGCAGCCGGAAGGCGTGGCGCATCCACGGCCCGTACTCGGCCTTGCGCAGATGACCATCGGCGTCGCGCCGCGCCAGCAATGGCGGGGCGAGGTTGAAGTGAACCCGGTAGTCGCCGTCGAAGGTGCGCGCGATCTCGTCCCAGAACGCCGGGTTGGTATACAGGCGCGCGACCTCGTACTCGTCCTTGTAGGCCATCAGCTTGAAGGCGTATCGGGCCACCGCCTCGGCGAGCCTCGTGCTGCCGGGGACCGCCGCCGATTCGGCCGCGCGGACCTTGCCCACCAGGTCGGCGTAGCGCGCGGCGTAGGCCTTGTCCTGGTAGTCGGTCAGGAACGCCGCACGGCGGGCGACGGCCTCATCGAGCGACCGCGAGATCTCGCGGTCGTCGAGCACGGCGGCGTGGATCACCTTCGGGTCTTTCTCGAGGCCCGCGGCGCGGCGCACGAAGTCGACGTCGTGGGCGGCGTAGCGACCCCAGGCGAAGGCCTTGAGGTTCATCTGCACGGCCGCGCCGTTGAGCTCGATCGCGCGCTCGATGGCTGCCAGCGAAACCGGCACCAGGCCCTTCTGCCAGGCGTAGCCGAGCATGAACAGGTTGGTGGCGATCGAGTCGCCGAGCAGGGCGGTGGCGAGGTCGGTGGCCTCGATCATCTCCGGCGCCACGCCGCCGGAGCCTTGCCGCACCGCCTCGACGATCTGCGCGGCGGGGAACCTGAGGTCCGCGTTGCGGGTGAAGGTGCCGGGCATCGCCTCATGCGTGTTGAGCACCACCTTGGCGCGCCCGGCGCGGATCTTCGACAGCGCCCAGTAGTCGTTGACCACCACCATGTCGGCGCCGAGCACGAGATCAGCCTCGCCGGCCGCGATGCGCACCGCGTGGATGTCCTTCGGTTCCTTCGCGATGCGCACGTGGGTGGTCACCGCGCCGCCCTTCTGCGCCAGCCCGGTCTGGTCGAGCACCGAGGCGCCCTTGTGCTCGAGGTGCGCGGCCATGCCGAGCAGGGCGCCGATGGTGACCACGCCGGTGCCGCCGATGCCGGTGACCAGGATGTTGTAGGGCTCGTCCAGCGCCGGCAGGGTCGGCACCGGGAGTGTCGAGAAGTCCGCCTCGCCGCTGCCCTGGTTCTTGCGCAAGCCGCCGCCGTGGATGGTGACGAACGAGGGGCAGAAGCCCTTCACGCAGGAGAAGTCCTTGTTGCAGGAGCTCTGGTCGATCGCGCGCTTGCGGCCGAACTCGGTCTCCAGCGGCACGATCGACACGCAGTTCGACTTCACGCCGCAGTCGCCGCAGCCCTCGCAGACCAGCGAGTTGATGAACGCGCGCTTGGGCGGGTCGACCATCAGCTTGCGCTTGCGGCGGCGGCGCTTTTCGGCCGCGCAGGTCTGGTCGTAGATCAGCACGCTCACGCCGGGCACCTCGCGCAGGCGCTTTTGCACCGCGTCGAGGTCGTCGCGATGTCCGAACTCCACGCCGTCGGGGAACAACTCGTGGCGCGACCACTTTTCCGGCTCGTCGCTGAGTACGACGATGGTCCTGACGCCTTCTGCGCGCACCTGGTGCGCGATGTCGGGCACGCTGAGCGTGCCGTCGACCGGCTGGCCGCCGGTCATCGCGACCGCGTCGTTGTAGAGGATCTTGTAGGTGATGTTGATCTTGGCCGCGATCGCCTGACGGATCGCCAGCGAACCGGAATGGAAGTAGGTCCCGTCCCCGAGGTTCTGGAACACGTGCTTTTCGTGGGTGAACGGGGCCTGCCCGCACCAGGTGACGCCTTCGCCGCCCATCTGGGTGAAGGTGTCGGTGCGGCGGTCCATCCAGGTGACCATGTAGTGGCAGCCGATGCCGCCCAGCGCGCGCGAACCATCCGGCACCACGGTGGACGTGTTGTGCGGGCAGCCCGAGCAGTAGTGCGCCGGGCGCGCGAAGCTGGCGCGCGGCAGCGCCAGTTCGGCTTCCTTGGCGTGGATGAAGGCGATGCGGTCGCGGATCGCCTCGCTGGTGAAGAAGCGCGCCAGGCGCTTGGCGATCACCAGCGCGATCATCGCCGGGGTGAGTTCGTGCGTGCTGGGCAGGATCCAGTTGCCCTCCTCGTCGAACTTGCCGACGATGCTGGGGCGGCGCGCCTGGTCCCAGTTGTACATGTGTTCCTTCATCTGCGACTCGATGAAGGAGCGCTTCTCCTCGACCACGATGATGTCGTCCAGTCCGCGCGCGAAGGCGCGGATGCCCTCCGGCTCCAGCGGCCAGGTCATGCCGACCTTGTACACGCGGATGCCGATCTCCTCGCAGTCGCGGCGCGTGAGGTGCAGGTCGTCGAGCGCCTGCAGCACGTCCAGATAGCTCTTGCCGGTGGTGACGATGCCGAGCCGCGCCTTCGGCGAGTCGATCACGATCTTGTCGAGGCGGTTGGACCGCGCGAAAGCGATCGCCGCCTGCATCGCGTACCGGTGCAGCCGCAATTCCTGGTCGAGCGGCGGGTCGGGCCAGCGGATGTTGAGCCCGCCGGGCGGCATTTCGAAGTCCTGCGGCAGCGCGATGTGCAGCTGGTGCGGGTTGACGTTGACCGAGGCCGAGGACTCCACCGTCTCGGCGATGGTCTTGAAGCCGACCCAGCGGCCGGTGAAGCGGCTCATCGCCCAGCCCAGGATCCCCATGTCGAGGATGTCCTGCACGCCGGCCGGATTGAGCACCGGCATCATCGCGGACACGAACTCCTGCTCGCTGCCGTGCGGCAGGGTCGACGAGCGCGAGGCGTGGTCGTCGCCGGCCAGCACCAGAACGCCGCCGTGGCGCGAGGTGCCGGCGGCGTTGCCGTGCTTGAACACGTCGCCGCAGCGGTCCACGCCCGGGCCCTTTCCATACCACATGGAGAACACGCCGTCGTACTTGGCGCCGGGGAACAGGTTGGCCTGCTGCGAGCCCCACACCATGGTGGCGGCGAGGTCCTCGTTGAGGCCGGCGGTGAACTCGACATTGTAGGCCCGGAGGTGCTTCTTCGCGCCCCACAAAGACTGATCCAGCCCGCCCAGCGGCGAGCCGCGGTAGCCGGAGATGAAGCCGCCGGTGTTCAGCCCCGCCGCCGAGTCGCGCAGCGCCTGCATGATCGGCAAGCGCACCAGGGCCTGGATGCCGCTGAGGTAGATGCGGCCTTCCTGCCGCGTGTACTTGTCCTCGAGCGTGTAGTTGCGGTCGACCTGGGGCTGAATGATGGCGGCCATGGCAGAGGCTTCGACGGTGGAAAGGGTAGCGACGGGGTGCGCGGATCAGCGGGCGGGTCGGCGACCGGGCGCCTGCCGGCGCGCGGGCCGTGCGCGATACGCGGCGACGGGTTCGGCCAGCGCCGGCGGATCGGTGACCACCGGCACGCCGGCCTGCTGGCAGGCGCGTACGAGGGCGCCGTCCATGGTGGCCAGCGGCGCGCCATGCGCACGCGCCAGCGCGAGATAGACGTAATCGTAGGGCGTGAGCCCGAAACGCTCGCAGCCGGTCGCCACCTGCGCCACGTCGAGTGTGAGGTGCTCCTGGGTCAGCGGCAGCTTGCCGGCCTGCGCGAAGATCGCGGCGAGTCGCTCCGACGGAATGCGCCCGCGGCGGTGCGCGGCGCGCATGGCGCTGATGAACTCCAGCCGCCACAGCACCGGCACGATGTAGGTCGAGCGGCCGAGCCCGGTGAACAGTCGCTCGGTGAGCGCGTTGGCCTCGTCGGTGAGATACCAGGGCACGGTGACGGTGCAGTCGAGCACCAGTAGCGACGGGATCTGCGGCACGCCGGTCAGCCCTTGTAGCGGCGGCCTTCCTCGATCAGTTCCTTGATCGAGATGCCACCGCCGAGCGTGAGTCCCTTGCGCGTCTCCTTGATCTCCTTGATCAGGGCCTCGACGCGCGCGCGTTCGGCATCGCCGCGCACGGGCACCAGTTTCGCCACCGGCTCGCCGTGGCGGGTGATGGTCACTTCCTCGCCGCGCTCGACCATGTCGAGCAGCTCGGACAGCTTGGTCTTGGCCTCGAAGGCGCCGACGGTGGCCACGCTCGGCTACTCCGACTGGTTGACTGGTTGGCAGGATAACCGCGAGGCGCCTGCCCTGCCAGTCCGGCGCGGTTTTCGCCACGCCTCCCGGACACTCCACCGATCAAGGACGATGAAGTGCACACGACCCTTCCTGTCTCCCTGTGCCTGTTGGCCTTTGCCGGTCCGGCGGCCGCCGACGATATTCACCTGCAATGGCCGAAGCAGTCGATCGCGCTGGAACGCATCGCGACGACGCCGGGGCAGCGCGCAGCGGATGCAATCCCCGCAGCGTGGCGCACGCAGGACCGCGATGTCGGCGGCGACGCGGACTCCGTGCTGGTCGCCAAAGCGCGGCGCCTCGGCGCGTGGGCCGAAATGCTCGCCCGCTCCCCCGCATCCGACGCAACCGCCGCGCCGCGCGCCGAGCCCGAATCGATGCGCCTTTCCGGCGCCGCGGGCCGGTCCTGCGCAACCGCGGTCCCGCTGGCGGAAGGCCGCGCGCTGCGTGTGCGGGGCACGCCCGGCGCGGCGCTGTGGTTTCGCGTCGACGCCGGCGCCGTGCCTGCGCCCAACGTGGCCACCCACGGCTCGACGCTCGATCCGGCGCCGGCCGCGTTCGAGGACTGCCGCGTCCTCGATCGCGCGCCGGCCGCCGCCAGCAACGACAACCTCGGCCTGCCGGCGGAAATCACCCTGCTGCCGCGCAAGCAGTCCTTCTGGTTCGTGCGCACCGACGTGCTGGCCGGCAGCGGCGACCTGGTGCTCGCCGCGCAGCGCGCGATCGCGGTCATCGGTCGCGTGACGCGGCAGGCGGATGGTTCGCCGCTTCGCGATATCCGCGTCACGGCATGGCGCGTCGACAGCGCGTTTCCGACGTTTGCGGGCGAGGCATTGACTAACGCCCACGGCGCATGCGCCCTGAGTCTGCTCGGCGACGGTACGTTCGCGTTTCGGACTGCCGTTCCCTTCTTCAACGGCACCCCAGCCGTGGTGCACCAAGCCTTCGACGGCTTGCGGTGCAGCGATGGATCGTTCGGCGACCCGCAGAATGGCGGCACGACGAACGCCAACTACACGCCGGTGTCCATTTCCGATCCGGGCGAACGCGTGATCAAGTTTGCACTCGAACGGGCGGGCACGCTGACTGGTACCGTGACCTCGTCGCGCGGCGGGCCGGTCTTGGACGCGAGGATGGGGCTACACAACGCGACCGGCGGCGAATTGCGATGGACGCAGACCGATTCGCTGGGCCGTTATCGGTTCGAGGGCGTGCCGCTCACGCCGTTTCTGGTCAGCGCCTTCGCAATTGACCACACACGCACGGCGCATGCGAGGCTCGAATGCCCTTCAAAGCCATTCATCATCGTCTGTCCATGGTCGTCCGGGACTTCCGTGACCGTTGCACCAGAGACGCTGGAGCGTGTCGACATGGTGTTGCGACGGGAGCGGTTCAACGTGTTGACATTGACCCTGGATGGCATACGGTCGCCGCAAGAAACGTGCGACGGCTTCACTCAACCGCTGTTGCTGAACGCCAACGGCGCGTCGGTGGGTGGCTCGACCGCCTTGGGTGCGGGGCGCTTTCGCCGGGGTCCGGCGCCACCCGGCCAATGCCGGATCAAGGTCGTCTTGAGCATGGCCTACGCGCAGCGCTTTCCCAACGTCCGCTGTGCAGGCGACTGCACTGCCGAACTTCCACAGTCTGGACTCGTCGCCGTCGTCGACGACCAAACCGATCCGCAGGTCTCGATGGACCTGCGCCGCCTGCCGCGCATCGGCGGGCGCGTTTCTGCCGACGATTCGGGCTTGCCGGCAACTGGTGTAGAGGTTCGGGCAATCCCGACTTCACTGTTTGCCAGCAGCTTCGTCGGTGTGGCGGATATGAACGGCGAGTACACCATTGCCAGAATGCCTCCGGGCACCGACATCCTGCACTTTGTCTCCTCGCCGCACGTGGATGAGCTCCATGACAACCTGCGGTGCGAAGGAAGCAGCCCGCTCGTCGGATGTCCGGGAGCGACGCTGCTCTCCATCGGGCTCGATGCTCCAGACCGCGTGGTGGACGCCGTGCTGACCCGGTCCGGCCGGATCGCTGGGCGCTTGACATCGCGAGGGAGGGCGCTTGCGAGCCGGTTCGGGTCGCCAGCTCTGCTCGCAAGCAATGGGGCCCATCGGCGCATCATCGGCATTGCCACCGACGATGACGGGCGTTGCCTGGCCGATGATGTTGCGACCGGACCTTGCATCCTGCGGTTCACCTGCACGTCGAGGACAGCGGTGGCGAGGGTCCACCGGTGCTGTTCTCGCACGGCCTGCTGTGGGACACGCGGCTGGTCGCGCCGCAGGTCGCCGAACTGCGCGGCCGCCATCGCTGCATCGCCTGGGACCACCGCGGCCAGGGCCGCAGCGAGGTCACGGCCGACGGCTACGACATGGACACGGTGGCCGCGGACGCGGCGGCGCTGATCGAACGCCTCGGCGTGGCGCCGGTCCACTTCGTGGGGCTGTCGATGGGGGGCTTCGTCGGCCTGCGGCTGGCGATCCGGCGCCCGGAACTGCTGCGCTCGCCGGTGCTGATCGACATTTCTGCCACGCCGGAGTCGCCGGATCACCGGCCGCGTTACCGCCTGCTCAACCTCGTCACGCGCTGGTTCGGCTTGCGTCCGGCGGCCGGCCGGGTCACGCGCATCCTGTGCGGCTGGACCTTCGTCGCCGATCCCGCGCGCGCCGCCGAGCGCGCCGAGTGGCGCGCGCGCCTGCTTGCGCTCGACCGCACTGGCACCCCGCGCGCGGTGTGGCCCTCCAACACGCCCACCGCGTAGGCCGGGTGGTGCGCTGCGCTGAGCGGGTCGGCATCGGCGGGTCGTGGCGTGCGGATCGCGATCGGGAAGCCGGCCAGGTGCCATCTGTCGACCACCAGACCGGGCTTGCCGGCGCTCGGCGAGAAGGACTTCGCGTCGGCGATCATGCGTGGGTCGAAGCACACGGGGATACGATCCATCGTCGGTCTCCTGTCGTCGGGGACGGGGATTCGGCGCACTGCGGTGGTGACGCGGTTTGGCGCGCGTGCGTCTCGTGGGTCGCGACGGCGCGCCGATTCCGGGACGACACGGTGCTCTGTGGAAGCCGCGTCAGGCGGTGATCAATCTCGCCGCCACCCCGATCGCCCGATCGCCGGCTGAACCTGCTCCCACAAACACCCCGCTCAGCGGATCGATGCCGGCCGGAACGCGAGCACGAAACTGCCGACGCTGACAACCGCAGTGCAAATGGCGACCACCGGGATGCCGAACCACTTCGGACCCGGCGCGTCCAGCGCCCACAGCACGCTGGCGGCGATCAGGGTGCCGGCGCCGAATACGGCCTGCACGGTGGCTACCTGGGCACGGCGCTGGGTTTCGGCCAGCACGTGCAGGTCGGGGCTGCGCATTTCGAGCGTGTGCTCGCCGGCCACCGACTGCTTGAGCCAGGCGTGCACCAGCCGCGGCAGTTCCGGCGCGCCGCGCACCAGGTCCGGCAGGTGCCTGCGGAAGTCCTCGCCCAGCGCGCGCAGGGAATACTTCTCGCGCAAGATCTTCTCCAGCACCGGGTGCGCCACCGCCCAGATGTCGAGCTGCGGGTCGAGCAGGCGGCCCACGCCCTCGATGTTGAGCAGGGTCTTCTGCAGCAGGATCAACTGCGGCTGGATGGTGAGCTCGTAGCGGCGCGCGACCGAGAACAGCTTGACCAGCACCTCGCCCAGCGAAATCTCCGCCAGCGGTCGGGTGAAGTAGGGCTCGCAAACCGCGCGCACGGCGCTCTCGAGGTCGTCGACGCGGATGTGATCCGGCATCCATCCGGCCTCGATGTGCAGCACGGCGATGCGGCGGTAGTCGCGCTTGAACATCGCCTCGAAGTTCGCCGCCAGATACCACTGGTCGATCTCGGGCAGCGCGCCCATGATCCCGAAGTCGAGCGCGATGAAGCGCGGCTCGTCGGGGCGATCCGGGTCGACCCAGATGTTGCCTGCATGAGCGTCGGCGTGGAAGAAGTTGTCGCGGAACACCTGGGTGTAGAACAGCTGCACCCCCTTGGCCGCGAGCTTCTTGCGGTCGATGCCGGCCGCATCCAGCTTCGCCACGTCGTCGCTGGCGATGCCGCGCACGCGCTGCAGGGTCAGCACGCCCTCGGCCGAATGCGACCAGTGGACCTGCGGCACCAGCAGGTCGTTCGAGCCCTCCCAGAAGCGGCGGAACACCGAGGCGTTGGCGCCCTCGCGCTGCAGATCGAGTTCATCGACGAGAGTGCGTTCGATCTCGGCCACCACGTCGAGCGGCCGGATGTGCCTGGCATTCGGCGCATAGCGCTGGGCGAAGGCGGCCAGCGTGCGCAGCAGGCCCAGGTCAGTGGCCACCCGCTGGTGCACGGCGGGGCGCAACACCTTGACCACCACCTCGGTGCCGTCGGGCAACTGCGCGGCGTGGACCTGCGCCACCGAGGCCGAGGCCAGCGGTTCGATGTCGAACGCTGCGAACAGTCCGGACACCGGCTTGCCCAGCGCGGCCTCTATCGCATCGCGCGCCTGTTCGCCGGGGAAGGGCTTCACCCGGTCCTGCAGCAGGGCCAGTTCATCCGCCACGTCGGGCGGCAGCAGGTCGCGGCGGGTGGACAGGATCTGGCCGAACTTGACGAAGATCGGACCGAGTTCCTCGAGCGCCAGGCGCAGCCGCGCGCCGCGCGGCAGGGCCGCGATCGACGCCGGCGTGGGCGCGATCACCGCGCGCAGCGGGCGCAGCCAGCGGAACAGATGGGTGGCATCGAGCAACTCGTCGAGCCGGTGGCGCAACAGCACGCGCGCGATGTGGAACAGACGCGCGAAGGAGCGCAGCGGGGTCCTCACGGCCCCCGCTCCAGGCCGGCGCGGACCCGGGCCAGACGCGCCGCGAGCCGCTCGACGTCGTCGCGCAACCGGTCGACGTCGGCGTGGAAGGCGTCGACCTCGTCGCGCGTCGGGACATCGCGCGATTCCTCGCGCAGGAAGTCGGCACCATCCTCGGCCAAGGTGGACGCGCTGCGCCGCGCCCAGGCGAGGGCCTCGCGCAGGGTGGTGGCGACGATCGCGCCGCGGGTGTCGCCGAGCACGCGCCCGAGCGCGGCCTCGAGGTCGGGCTCGAAGCCCTGCGCCAGCTGGCCGATGGCGCGCGCCAGGTCGGCGTCGCCGGCCATCTGGACCTTGCCCGCCGGCAGCGCGCCCGCGCGGTCGGGAAAGGCCAGACGCGCGAAGCCGACCAGGGTGCCGGCCAGCGACAGATCGGCCGCGCCCTGCCGGGGACCGACCGCAACGCGGCCGTCGGCAACCGTCAGGCGCAGGCCGAGGTCGGCCGGCGCCCAGGTCAGTTCGATGGGCCGGCCCTCGAACGGTGCGAGCCGTTCGCGGCCGGCCGGATCGAGCGCCAGGGCGCGGTCGAGCAGGGTCTCCAGCACGCGTCCGATCAGCGGCAGGATCGGGCCGACCAGCGGCGGCGGTGGTTGAGCAGGGCTTTGTGTCATGCCCCTATCGTAAGGCGGCGAGAGGAAGACCTGCGTGTAGGCGCGGATGCGGGACGCCTACGATGTGCCGAGCGATCCGCGGGGGCTTTCCGGCTGCACCATCGCGGCGCAGTGCTGGTTCCAGCCGCCAACCGAGAGGCGTCATGCATCCACACCCATCGCGCATCCTTCCGACCCTGATTCTCGCCCTGTCAGGGCTTGCCGGCCCCGCGTTCGGGCAGCCGGCCCAGTCGCCGTTCGCACCGCTCGGTGGGTCCCCGGTGCCGCCGCAGAACCAGCAGACCCAGGCCAAAATCGATCTGGGCTTTGCGCTGTTCTGGGACGAGCAGCTCTCGCGCACCGGCACCGTGGCCTGCGGCACCTGCCACATGCCGCGTGCCGGCGGGTCCGACCCGCGGTTGCCGGCTGACACCGCGAACAGCCGCCACCCGGGCCCCGACAACGTGTTCGGCACGGCGGACGATTCGATCGGCGCCGCCGGCGTGCCCCGGCACGACGCCGACGGCCGCTATCTCGCCAGCCCGATCTTCGGCCTGCGTCCGCAGGTGGGCACCCGGCAGGCCATCTCGAGCATCAACGCGGGCTTCGTGGGCAACCTGCTCTGGGACGGGCGCGCCGGCAATGTGTTCCGCGACCCGGACACCGGGCAGGTGATCATCCAGCCGCCCATCGCGAACGCGCCCAACGTGCCGGCGGGCGCCCTCGAGCACCAGGGACTGGACCCCCTGGTGAACACGCAGGAGATGGCCCACGTCGGCGGCACGCTGGCCGACATGGCCGCGCGCATCGCGGCGGTGCGTCCGCTGGGCCTGGCGCGCAACATCCCGGCCGACGTCGCCGGCCGGCTCGGCGAACGCAGCTATCCGGCGCTGTTCGAGGCCGCCTTCGGCAGTCCCGGCGTCGGCTCGGCGCGGATGGCGATGGCGCTCGCCGCCTACCAGCGCACCCTGGTGTCCAACCAGACGCCGCACGACCTGAACCTCGCCGGGCAGACCGATGCCATGACCCCGGCCGAGATCGAGGGACGCAACATGTTTGTGCAGGCCCGCTGCTCGGCCTGCCACGCCGGTGGGCTGCTCAGCACCGGCGGGTTCATGTACCTCGGGGTGCGCCCCCGATCCGCCGACCCGGGGCGGTTCGCGGCCTCCAACCTCGAAGACGATCGAGGTCGCATGCGGGTACCGGGGTTGCGGAACGTCGAGCTGAGCGCTCCCTACATGGCGGACGGCCGGCTGGCCACGCTCGAGGATGTGGTCGCGTTCTACAACCGTGGCGGCGACTTCACCGCGCCCAACAAGGACCCGCGCATCGTGCCGCTGAACCTCAGCGCGCAGCAGCAGGCTGCGATCGTCACCTTCCTGCGCCGACCGCTGACCGACCCGCGCGTGCGCGACGAAACCGGCCCCTTCGCGCGGCCGCAGCTTTTCGCGGGGTCGGCGCGCGCGCCGCAACCGGCGAGCGCCGGAACTACCGGCGGCAACGGGGTGGTGCCGCGCCTGATCGCCATCGAACCTCCGCTGGCCGGCGGAAACAACTTCACGATCGGGCTGGAGGGTGGCGCTGCCGGTGCGGTCGCGACCGCGCGTCTCGCGCTGGCCGACCCGCAGTCGCTCACGGGCGCCGCACTGCAGGACGTCCAGTTCACGCTGGATGCGGCTGGCAACGGATCGCTCAACATCCCCCTGCCGGGCGATGCCTCGCTCGCCGACGTGCCGCTGTTCCTGCGCGTGTTCGTGGTCGACGCCGGCGCCACCGGCGGCGTGGCGTCGAGCAACAGCGTGTCGTTCCGCCTCGAAGGCCTGTCCCCGGATCTGTTCGGCAACGGCTTCGAGCCCTGAGCGGAGCCCGCGCTCGGACTCAGAGGGTCGGAAAACCCACATCCTGTGCGTTTTCCAGTCGCCAGTCCGGCACCGGTCCGGATTCGCTTCCGCGAATGATGCACTCGCGCGCATGACCCGCGCGCGGGCCATCCACGGCCTGCCTGAGAGGCTGTTTTTTCACCGCCTTTCAGCGCACCATGGTGCCCCACCACGCCGCCAGGCGCTGCAGTCCTTCTGCCACGCTCACCCGCGGCGCGTAGCCGAGGTCGCGGCGCGCCGCGGAAATGTCGTACCAGTGCGCGGTGGCGAGCTGTTCGGCGACGAAGCGCGTCATCGGCGGCTCCGCTTCGATGCGGAACACGGTGTAGATGCCCTCCAGCACGGCGCCGATCGCGAACGCCAGCCCGTAGGGCACGCGGCGCGTCTCCGGCGGCAAGCCGCAGGCGCGCAGCATGGCGTTGATCATGTCGTCGGCGTAGACCGGCTCGCCGTTGCTGATGAAGTAGGCGCGCCCGGCGCAGACCGCGCCGGGCGCCACGCGGTCCAGCGCGTCGAGGTGCGCCTGCGCCGCGTTGTCGACGTAGACCACGTCGATCTTCTTTCGCACGGAGCCGACGAAGCGCAGCCGGCCGGCGCGCGCGCGGTCGACGATGCGCGGCAGCAGGTGGTTGTCGCCGGGGCCCCAGATCAGGTGCGGGCGCAGCGCCACGGTGGACAGCGTGGCGTCGTTGGCGGTCAGCACGCGCTGCTCGGCGATCGCCTTGGTCGCCGGGTAGTGGGCGCGGAAATGCGCCGGGTAGGGCACCGATTCGTCGACGCCCTCGAGGTCGCCGCCGGCGTGCACCACGCTCGGCGTGGAGGTGTAGACCAGGCGCGGGATGCCGTGCCTGCGGCAGGCCGCGATGACGTGGTCGGTGCCGGTGACGTTGGCGGCATGGTAGTCAGCATAACGGCCCCAGGCGCCAGGTTTCGCCGCCACGTGGATGATGGCCTCGCAGCCGCGCGCCGCGGCGAGCAGCGGGTCGAGCTCGGCGAGGTCGACGCGCTGCTGCTCGACGCCGAGCGCGTCCAGCGCGGGATAGCGGTTGCGCGCCACGCTGAGCACGGCGTCGCCGCGTGCGCGCAGCAGGCGGCAGATCGCCTGGCCGAGGAAACCGCCGCCGCCGGTGACGAGGACTTTCATGGTCGCCGACTCCCGGACCCGCGAATGCGACCGGCGCCGTGTGCAAGCCGCGTCAGCGGCGGTCGCGGCGATCGGACAGGCTGCGGTCGCCGCTGACGCGGCTCCCGCGGGGTCAGGGGGACGGCGCGATCCCCGCCCTCCACTCTTGCTCCCCGCCCCGCAAGCGGGGCGAGGGGTTCATTCGGCATCGCCCGCGGTACACCGGTGATCCCGGCGCGCGCGCGGCTGCCACAAGGCATCCCACCGGCGACGCGGGCGGCGGCGGCGGTCATCCCTCGATCGCCTCCGGCGTGGCGGCCGGCTGCCATGGCTTGTAGAACACGCGCTGCGAGGCCCAGAAAGCCAACCGTTCGCGGCCGATCTTCGCGTTGTGGCGGATGTCGACCGGAAACCCCCAGTGCAGCACGAACTCGCGGATGCCGCGGCTGACCGCATGGCGTTCGCCCAGTTCGCGCAGTTCCGCCTTGATCGACGGCCACTCGTTGGTCCGCATGCGGTCGGCGAGCTCGACGCACAACACAGGCATCCGATCGTCGCGCGGGCCGACGCCGACGAGGGCTGTGCGGCGCACGGCGGGATGCGCGTTGTAGATGCCCTCGATGGACTCGGTGTAGAGCGGGCCGCGGCGGGTGACCACGCGATGGCTCTTGCGCCCGCAGTACCAGAGCAGGCCATCCTCGTCGAAATAGCCGACGTCTCCCATGCGGTGCACGAGGCGTCCACGGTCACGGATCTTCGCCAGCCGCGTGGCCTCGTCGCGACCGAAATACCCGCGCGTGGCGCTGGGGCCGTCGACGGTGATCTCGCCGATCGTGCCCGGCGGCAGCACGAGATCGTCGGACCACTCGGCGATCTCGCCGTCGTCGATGCGAATCACACGCACCGTATTGGCGGGCAGGGGGCGGCCGACACAGATCCCGCCGCCGGTGTCGGTGCGCGCGCGCACGCGCAGGATCTCGCGGCCCTCGATCACCGCCACCGGCAGACACTCGGTGGCGCCGTAGGGCGTCCATACGGTCGCGTCCGCCGGCAGCATGCGGAAGGTGCGCTCGACCACGTCCGGATGCACCGGCGCGCCGGCCGACAGCACGCGGCGCAGGCGCGGCAGGCGCAGGTCGGCGGCTTCGGCGAAGCGCGTGAGGTTGTCGAGCAGCGCGGGCGAGCCGAACATGGTGGTGCAGCCGTGTTCCTCGATCGCGGCGACCAGCCGCCGCGGATCGGCGCTGCCCGGCCGCGTGGGATCCATGTCGGGGATCACGCTGGTCATGCCGAGCCCGGGATCGAACAGCGCGAACGGCGGGAAGGTCGGCAGGTCGACCTCGCCCGGCGCGATGCCGAAGGCGTCGCGGATCAGCGCCACTTGGGCGATGAAGTTGGCGTGCGTGTATTCCACGCCCTTGGGCACACCGGTGGAGCCGGAGGTGAACAGGATCGCGGCCAGCGCGTCGGCATCGGCCGATGGCCGCGCCGGTGGCGCCGTGCGGCCGCGCGCGCGCACCGCGTCGAGCGTGTGTCCGCCCCAGAACCAGGTGCGCGCGCCGACCGTGACGCGGGCTCGGATCGTGGCCTTGCCCCAGCCCAGCAGCACGCTCGCCGCCTGCGCCAGCGGGATGCCGATGAAGGCCTCCGGCCGCGCCTCGGCGAGGCAGGCCTTGAGCGCACCGCGGTCGATGCCGGGATCGACCAGCACCGGCACCGCGCCGGCCTTGAACAGGGCGAACATCAGCAGGAACAGCGGCTCGCCCGGGCGCACCATCAGCACCGTGCGCACGCCGGCGCCGATGCCTGACGCGGCAAGGCCGGCGGCGAGCCGCTCGCTGCCGCCGTCGAGCTCGCGGTAGCTCAGTTCGCGCCAGCGCGTCGCGCCGTCGGCCGCGCGGCAGACGGGGATGCGCATCGCGATCCGGTCGGGCGCGGCGCGCGCGGCTTCGCGCAGGGCGTCGGCGATGTTGGGGGCGTGGGTCATGCGGGCTCCAAGTCGAGAATCTTCCCACGCCGGCTGTCATCGCCGCGACACGCGCGCCGCATGGGAGCGCAACCGGCTGTCCATGCGGGCGTCATGGCGCGCGCCGAGCATTCGCGGCTCGCGCCGGACCTCGAGGCCGGGGCGCGCCCCGAACCCTACAAGACCAAGGAACCGCCATGAAACCCATGCCGCGCACGCTTGCGCTCGCCATCCTCGCCGCGCTGGCCGCCCCCGCCGCGATGGCCGAACCCGCCGCCGAACCCGCCGCCGAAGCCGAAGCGCGCGAACTGGAGACGATTTCGGTTGTCGGCGAGGGCGAGACCCGCCAGGTGCAGCAGCTGTCCTACGAGGACCTGCGCGTGCTGCCGGCCGGCACCAGCCCGCTCAAGGTGCTGGCCAAGCTGCCCGGCGTGAACTTCCAGTCGGCCGATCCCTGGGGCGCCTACGAGTGGTCGGCGCGCCTGGGCATCCGCGGCTTCAACCAGAACCAGCTCGGCTTCACCCTCGACGGCGTGCCGCTGGGCGACATGTCCTACGGCAACTTCAACGGCCTGCACGTCAGCCGCGCGGTGATCTCGGAGAACCTCGGCCGCGCGGAACTCGCGCAGGGCTCGGGTTCGGTGGGCGCGGCCTCGACCAACAACCTCGGCGGCACGATCGAGTTCTTCAGCGCCGACCCGCTGCCCGACTACACCGCGCGCACCGCGTTCACGGTCGGCAGCGACAGCGCGCGCCGCGTGTTCGGCCGGCTCGACACCGGCATCAACGAGGGCTTCGGGATGTATCTGTCCGCGTCGTGGTCCGACGCCGACAAGTGGAAGGGCTTCGGCCCGCAGGAGCAGACCCAGTTCAACGGCAAGTTCACCTGGGACATCGACGCCCTGCGCCTGACCGGCTACGTCGCCACCTCGCGCCGCGACGAGACCGATTACGCCGACCTGTCGCTGGAATCGGCCGATCGCCTCGGTTACGACTGGGACAACTACGCGCGCGACTGGCAGCGCGCGATCGCCGCCGCCCGCGGGCAGTTCACCGGCGGGGTGGAGACGCTGGACGATGCGTACTACATCGCGCGCGGCCTGCGCGACGACAATCTCGCCTACCTTTCGCTCGACCTGCCGTCCGGCGATGCGTTCTCGCTGGCCGGCACCGCCTACATCCACACCAACGAGGGCCAGGGCCACTGGGCCACGCCGTATGCGCCGTCCTCGCCGAGCCTGCCGATCTCGATGCGCACCACCGAGTACGACATCGAGCGCATCGGCGGCCTCGGCCGCGCCAGCTTCGACTTCGGCATCCACCGCATCGAGGCCGGCTTCTGGGTCGAGAGCAACACCCACGGCTTGCAGCGCAACTTCTACGCGCTGTCGATCGACAACCCGCCGGACGAGGGCTTCTTCTACCGCAACCCCGACGTGCGCGTGTTCCGCCAGCGCTTCGAGGTCGACACCCGCCAGCTGTACCTGACCGACCGCATCACGCTGGCCGACGGCAACCTGCTGGTGGACCTCGGCTTCAAGGCGATCGACGTCGACGTCGAGGCGCGGCGCATCATCGGCACCCGCGCGCAGGGCGAGCTGGAGACCAAGGACAACTTCGTGCCGCAGGCCGGCGTGCGCTGGAAGTTCAGCGACGATGCCGAAGTGTTCGCCTCCTACGCGGAAAACCTCGGCGCGCTGCGCGCCGGCGTGAGCGGGCCGTTCTCGACCTCGCAGTCGGCCTTCGACCTGTTCGCCGACACCCTCGAGCCGGAGTCCTCGCGCACGCTGGAAGCCGGCGTGCGCTGGGTGGGCGACACGCTGGATGCCTCGGCCGCGCTGTACAGCGTGGACTTCGACGACCGCCTGCTCGGCATCTCGCGCTGCGCCGGCATCGTCGGCTGCCCGGGCGCCTTCGCCAACGTCGGCGAGGTGCGCTCGACCGGCGCCGAGCTCGCCGCGCAGTGGCGCGTGACGGAAGACTTCGACCTGTTCGGCTCGCTGTCCTACAACGACTCCGAGTACCGCTCCGATTACCTCGACGGCAACAACGTGGTGCCGGCCGACGGCAAGCAGGTGGTCGACGCCCCCGAAGTGCTGTTCGCGGGCGAAGCGACCTACCGCTGGGCCGGCTTCGATTTCCGGCTGGGCGTGAAGTACACCGACGAGCGCTTCATCACCTACCTCAACGACTCCAGGGTCGACGACTTCTGGGTGGTGGACGGCACCATCGGCTACGACTTCGGCCGCGTCGGCTTCGCCGAGACCCTGCGCGCGCAGTTCAACGTGTCGAACCTGCTCGACGAGGAGTACTTCGCCACCGTCGGCAGCAACGGCTTCGTGACCTCCGACCCCGACGGGCTCAACTACACCCTGCTGACCGGCGCGCCGCGGCAGGTGTTCCTGACCCTCGACGCCACGTTCTGAGCCGCTCCCCCGCGTCGTGGCTGCCACCGAGGGCGGTCCGGCGCACTTCCACCACCCCGCGGCGCCGCGACCCGGCGCCGCGCGCGTTTCCGGAGGATTCCCGATGCGCCTGGTCGCCTTCGCGCTCGCCGTCCTGCTGCTTGCCCATGCGGCGCGCGCCGACGTGGTGCTGCCCGCCGACACGCTGCTGACCCGCGTCGCGTTCGGCTCCTGCGGCAAGGAGGACAAGCCGCAACCGATCTGGGACGCGGTGCTGGCGGCCAGGCCGCAGGCCTTCGTGTTCCTCGGCGACAACATCTACGGCGATACGCGCGACCCGGCGGTGCTGGCGGCGAAGTACGCGCGCCTGGGTGCGATCGAGGGTTTCGCGCGGCTGCGCGCGCAGGTGCCGCTGTTCGCCACCTGGGACGACCACGACTACGGCGAGAACGACGCCGGCGCCGAGTACCCGATGAAGGAGGCCAGCCGCGCCGCGTTCCTGCGCTTCTGGGGCGAACCCGCCGACTCGCCGCGCGTGCGTCGCGACGGCATCTACGACGCACGCGTGTTCGGCCCGCCCGGCAAGCGCGTGCAGCTGATCCTGCTCGACCTGCGCTGGAACCGCACGCCGATCACGGTCGATCCGCGCTGGGGCACCTACGAGGCCTACGAGCGCTGGGCGCGCCGCGAGGCGCGCCGGGCCCCGGACGCGCCGATGCCGGGCCCGTACGCACGCAATCCCGATCCGGCGGCGAGCATGCTGGGCGAGGCGCAGTGGGCATGGCTGGAAGCGCAGTTGCGCGAGCCGGCCGAGGTGCGCCTGATCGGCTCCAGCCTGCAGGTGCTGGCGGACTTCCCGGGCTGGGAAGCGTGGATCAACTATCCGCGCGACCAGGCGCGCCTGTTCGATGCGATCCGCCGCAGCGGCGCGCGCGGCGTGGTGTTCCTGTCTGGCGACACGCACTACGGGGAGCTGACCGTGCTCGACGCCAACGTGCCCTACCCGATGCACGACCTCACCAGCAGCGGGCTGACCGAGGAGTGGCATGTCGCGGTGCCGAATGCGCTGCGGGTGGGCGCGGCGCACCGGGTGGCGAACTTCGGGCTGGTCGAGGTCGATTGGGACGCACGACGCATCGCCCTGTCGCTGCGCGACGTCGACGGCGCGCAGCTGCTGCGCCGCGAGGTGCCGCTGGACACGCTCGCGCCGCGCTGAGCGCCGGTGCCTGCCTGGCGGAAGCAAGCGTGCCGGAGCGGATGCGTGGGAGCGAGCACCGCTCGCGACCGCTGAATCGGCTTCTTGCCGCAACCTGCGAGGTGGCGGTCGCGAGCGGTGCTCGCTCCCACAGGCTCGCTCGCGCCCGGCGGGCGCCTAGGGCAGCGGATTCGCGGCGAGGAAGCGGCGCACCTCGGGCACCAGACGCGCGTGCGCGTCTTCGAGCACGTAGTGGCCGGCATCCTCGTACGCGAAGCGCTGCGCGGCGGGGAAGCGGCGCACGAACTCGTCGTAGAAGGCGCGGTCGAACACGAAGTCGCGCAGGCCCCAGCCGAGCAGGATCGGCCGGTCGGCCAGCGCGTGCAGGCCGCGCCCGGTTTCCTCCACGATCGCCCACGCGGGGTCGCCGGGGCCCAGCGGGATGTCCTGCACGAAGCGCAGGGTCGCGATGCGGTGGGCCCAGGAATCGTAGGGCGCGGTGTACGCCGCGCGCACCTCGGCCGGCATCGGCTTCACGGTCGCCAACCGCGTGGCACCGCCGGCGAAGGCGTTGAAGCCGCGGATCAGCAGCGCGCCGAGCGCGCTGTCGCGGCCGAGTTTCAGCGCGAACGGCAGGCGCTGGCCCTTGGGATTGGGAAAGCCGCCGGTGTTCGTGATCACCAGGCGCGCGACGCGCTCGGGATGGCGCACCGCCCAGGCCAGGCCGATCATGCCGCCCCAGTCGTGCACCGCCAGCGTGAGCCCGTTCGGCGGCAGCCCGCGGTCGCGCACCAGGTGCTGGTAGAGCTGCTCGAGGTCGTCGATGCGCGAGGCGAGGGTGTAGCGGTAGCGGTCGTCGCCGGGCTTGTCGGACAGGCCCATGCCGATCCAGTCCGGCGCGATGCAGCGGTGGCGGTCGGCGAGCCCGTCGATCAGGTGCCGCCAGTACCACGACCACGAGGGGTTGCCGTGCAGCATCAGCACCGGTTCGCCGCTGCCGCGGTCGACGTAGTGCTGCACGAGCCGGTCGGCGCGCTCGAAGCGGCGCCCGGTGGCGCCCGGCCAGTCCGGCAAGCGGCTCACGTTGAGTCGCGGCGCGGCTGGACTACCAGACGACTTCGGCCATCGAGCAGTTCAGGCCCGACCCGATGCCGAGCAGGGCGACACGGCTGCCCTTCTTCAGGCGCCCGAGTTCCTTCAGCTTGGACAGCGCGATCGGCACCGAAGCCGGGCCCACGTTGCCGTACTCGGGGAACACGGTGAGCACTTTCTTCGGGTCGATGCCGAGCAGTTCGACCAGCGCGGCGGTGTGCACCTTGCTGACCTGGTGGATCACGAACTCGTCGAGTTCGCCCACCGCCCAGCCCATCGCCGCGCGCGCGGCCTGGAAGGTCTTGCCGGCGAGCTTGAGGCCCTCCACCAGCAGGGTGCGGGTGTCGGTGACCATGCGGTCCATGTTGCCGCGGCACAGGTGCGAGAAGTTGGTCGCCGCACGGGTCACGCTGCCGAGGAAGCGATGGCCGTCGGGCAGCAGTTCGGCGCGCCCCATCACCATCGCGGCGGCGCCCGACCCCAGCGTGAGCGAGGCGAACTCGTTGCGGAAGTCGTCCGGCGTCACGTCCGGACGCAGCATGCGCGCGATGGTCTTCTCGGCGATCTCGTTGCTGGCCTCGCCGTTGACGATCAACGCGTACTCGATGTCGCCGCGCTCGATCATCCGCGCGGCGATGTCCATGCCGTTGAGGAAGCCGAGGCAGGCGTTACCGACGTCGAAGTTCTGGCAGGTGTCGGCCAGCCCGAGGTTGCCGTGCACGATCGAGGCCGTGCTGGGCTCGAGGTAGTCGCGCGAGACCGAGGTGTTGACCAGGATGCCGATCTTCTCGTGCGGCACGCCGCTCTCGGCGATCGCCTTCTGTGCGGCCAGGGTGGCCGCGTCCGAGGGCTGCACGGGACCGTCCCAGATGCGCCGCGCGCTGATGCCCGCCACATCCTCGAGGAGGTTGTCGCGGATGCCGAACCGCTCCAGGGTCGGCCCCAGTCGCTCCATGATGTCGGCCGAGGACAGGCGGATCGGCGCTTCGACATGGGCCACGGAGGCGATGACGACGTGCTTGTAGAGCATGGGGCGGTCCCGGAGATGCGACGAGGCCGGCACGGTAACGGGAAGGCCGGGAGGCCGCAACCAAGCGCGCCGCGACGCCGGTCCGGGCGCGGTTCATCGGCGAGGGCGTAGTCTGGTTTCCCCGAACCGCCGGTCCCGCGCCGAATGCACCGCCTCGCGATGCCCCGCACCATCCTGCTCGCCCTGCTGCTCGCCGCCACCGCACCCGCCGTGGCGCAACAGGGCGAGCAGTCCTGGCGCGCCACCACCGAGGGCGGCGCGGTGGTCGCCGCGCGCGTGCCGGCGGGCTGGCGCGCGGGCGATCCGCTGGTGGTGGTCAACCACGGCTACAACCTCGACATCGACGACGACCCCGACTTCGGCCCGCTGGTGGGCCTGCAGTTGCAGCAGGGCTTCGCGGTCGCGGCCAGCGGCTACCGCACGCGCGGCTGGGGTCCGTACGTGGCGATCGAGGACAACGCGCGGCTGCTGGCGGCGTTCGAGGCACGCTTCGGTCGCGCGGGCCCGGTCTACGCGGTGGGCGGCTCGATGGGTGGACTGGTCTCGCTGCGGATGGGCGAGGACTGGCGCTTCCGCGGCCGCATCGCCGGCGTCTACGCACTGTGCCCGCCGGCCGACGGCGCGCGGGCCTGGGATTCCGGCTTCGACCTGCGCATGGTCTACGACGCCACCTGCGCCGGGGTCGGCGGTGGCGAGCTGCTGACCGGCGATGCGCCGCTCGATTGGGCGATGAACCTCGCCGACATCCCGTTGCAGCTGGAACTGAGCGGGCGCAGCGACCCCGCGGTGCGCACCGCCGCGCGCATCACGCAGTGCCTCGGCGTGACGTTGCCGCCGTTCCTGCGCACGTCCGCGCAGCGTGGCCGGCTGGCGCAGGTGCAGGCGCTCAGCGGCATCCAGGACGAGGATTTCCTGCTCACCAACCTCGCCTACGCCACCTTCGGTCTGGGGGAGGTGGTGCGCGCGCCGGACAAGGCGGCCGGTCTGAGTCCGTTCGACAACCGCTGGACCGCGTACGCGAGCGCGCTGCCACCGGCGGATGCCGCGGCCTCGGACATCGATGCGCGCGTGCGCCGGGTGGCCGCCGACCGCTTCGCGCGCTTGCGGCTGCTGGAGGTCTCCAACGCGCAGGGCTTCGGCGCCGCACCGGTGCTGAGCCTGCACACCAGCGGCGACGAACTGGTCGCACCCTGGCACCAGCGGCAGTTGCGCAGCCGCTATCGCGGCGCGCCGCTGCCGCTCGGCGCGCCGGGCTTCGACACACCGGGCCTGGTGTCGGCGATCGTCACCGAGCAGGAACGCTCGCACTGCGGCTTCCGTCGCGCGGAGCTGGAAACCGGCTGGAACGCGCTGCGCCAGTGGGTGGCGGACGGACGCCGGCCGACGGTGGCCGATCTGCGCCAGCGGTGCCTGTCGAGCGGGGCGCCGGCGGCCGACTGCCGCATCGACGTCGCCGCCAGCGCGGATGCCGCGCTGCCGGCGGTGCCGGCACCGCTGTTGCCGCGTCGGCCAGCAACCGCGGTGTCGCGCTCGGGGATCTGGTTCGATCCCGCGCGCGGCGGCGAGGGCTTCGTGATCGAGGAACTCGACCGCACGCTGGAGCCGACCGAGAACGCCTTTCCGCAACGCGTGGTGTTCAGTTGGTACACCTATGCGGCGGGCCCCGCGGGTGGCGGGGCGCAGCGCTGGTTCAGCGGGCTCGGGCTCGCGCAGGGCGATGGCTTCGTGGTCGATGAACTGGTCGAGGTGGCGGGTGGGCGCTTCCTTGGCACCGCGCCGGTGCAGCGCGCGCGCCTCGGCCGCGTCGAAGTGGTGTTCGAGGAAACCCCCGGCAACACCGACCCGTTCGCGGTCACCGCGCGACTGCGATTTGCCGGCCTGCACGGCGGCAGCGGCGAGTTGGCGCTGCGCCGGCTGGTGGCCTCGCGCGACGGGGTCTCCAGCGCGGCGCGTGCGTCGGGCGGCGTCGGCGATCCGCGCGCCGGTGCGCGCGGCGGCATCTACGCCTTCGACGGCGTGGAGGGCCAGGGTTTCGTGCTGCAGGAGCAGGTGCGCGGTGGTGCGTCCACGACCTTCCTCGGCGTGTTCGGCTTCGATGCCGCGGGTGCGCCACTGTGGCTGAGCGGCGGCAACGGCGTGCGCAGCGGCGATCGCCTGGTATTCGATCCGGTGCTGGCCACGCGCGGCGCGCGTTTCGATGCCTTCGATCCCGCCGCCGTGCAGCGCGTCCCGTGGGGACGCATCGAACTCGAACTGCGCGACTGCGAGGTGGTGGCATTCGCCTGGCGCGCGAACGATCCCGCGC
>DHLY01000054.1:70924-71070 GCA_002405525.1 Proteobacteria bacterium UBA4656 | reverse complement strand
CACGCGGCGCGCCGTGCCGGTCGCCGAGGGTGCGGCGACGGCGGGGTGTGCGGCGGGGTAGGCGAAGACGTCGCGCGTGACGCAGTTCACGAACCCCGATCATGACGCGACGAATCGGATTGACTTCTTCGGGGGGGGGGGGGAAT
>DHLY01000054.1:70376-70646 GCA_002405525.1 Proteobacteria bacterium UBA4656 | reverse complement strand
GACGCCGGCCGCGGCCCAGTTCACCGCGTGGCGCTGCGACGGCTGCACGCCGCACCAGATGGAACTGCTCGCCTCCGGGCGCGGCTTCGGCATCCACTACGTCTACGACCTGCAGAACGAAACCGCCAAGCGTTATGCGGTGGTGTTCGATCGCGAGCTCGGGCGCGAGTTCGTCGAGGAAACCCCGATCGAGCCCGAGGTGGTGGCATTCGTTCGGGAGATCGCCGAGGTCTGGAAGCAATCGGGGCTGGCGCCCGGCGAGTATGTGCC
>DHLY01000054.1:69915-70255 GCA_002405525.1 Proteobacteria bacterium UBA4656 | reverse complement strand
GCTGGCGCCCGGCGAGTATGTGCCGGCGAGTGGTGGTATCGCTGGGTTCTCCGCCTATGACTATGCGGTAGTGCATCCGAACCGCATCACGATCAACCAGTGGGTTTCCAACTACTATTGGCAACAGGTCGGACAGCAAGCGCGCAACGCGTCTCTCATCAACCAGCTGCGTCAGGGCATTACCGAGGTGATCGCAGGCAACGGTACGCCGATTCAGGTCAACTTCCAGCTCCAAAGCCAAGTCAGGCTGACGATCACGATTATCTTTGCTGATGGCAGCAAGCTGAAGTTCGTGGTCGACAAGGATGCGACGGAGCCGACTTATGTGCCCGGGTCGGCG
>DHLY01000054.1:69519-69648 GCA_002405525.1 Proteobacteria bacterium UBA4656 | reverse complement strand
CATCGGCCGCTTCCTCGACATCCTGCGGCTGCGCGGCATCCCGGTCGAAGGCAGCGGCGGGCGCACGATCCGCTGCGGCACCGCGACCGGTCCGGATGGGAATGGCCGCGTGACCTGCACGCGGATCTA
>DHLY01000054.1:37967-69354 GCA_002405525.1 Proteobacteria bacterium UBA4656 | reverse complement strand
CCGGGGCGCGGCGACGCGCTCCGGTCCTTGGGCGAATCGCCGCTATCGCCCGCAATGTGGGAGCGCTGCGTGCAGCACGACCAGGCTGACGCAAGACTGGAGATATCGCGGCGGACGCGCCGCTCCCACAGCCCTGGGCCCTAGGCTCCCAACGAACCGGCTCAGCCGCCCTGCCCCTTCGGCTTGAACCCCGCCAGCGATCCCAGCACGCGCGGCAATTCGGGTTCGATCGCCTCCAGCGTGTTGGTCTCGGCGTTGAGCGAGGTGAAGTCGACCTTGGCGCGGATGCCGGCCGACAGCGGCGAGCGGGTCTCGACGTCGTAGGGGCGCACGGTGAGGTTGGCGGTGTAGAGCGTGCTGCTCTGGCCGTAGTAGTTCAGTTGCTGCTGGCCGACCGGCTCGGCGCGCACCACCACCAGGGCGCGCACGCCGTGGCGCGGCGCGGCGCCGAGGACGCGCGGCAGATCGCCGCGCGCGAGGTCGCCGAGGACCTCGGTGTCGGCGACCAGGAAGCCGCGGCCGAGCAGCGCCTCCTCGATCGCCTGCTTCGCGGGGCCGGCGACCGCGGGATCGCCGAAGGCGACGACCGCGATCCTCGGCGGACCGATCGGGCGCGGTGGCTCGGCCTGCTCGCGCGGCTGACCGACCGCGGCGACGGCGCGGCGCGGCTCGCCGCGCGGTGCGGGCTCTGCGGCGCGGACCTCGCCCGCCGGGCGCTGCGGCGGCGCTTCGGACACTGGCGCAACCGGCGCCACGGCGGACGCCTCGCCGCCGACCTCGCCGTCAGGGGCGACGAGCGCCGGCGTGACGGCGGGCACCGGGTCGGCCGGTGCGGGTTCCGCGGCCGCCGCGACCGGTGCCGGCGCCGGGCCCGCTGGCTCCACCGGCCGGGCGCCGGCGCCGGGCATGGCCGAAGCCGAGGTCACCGAACCGTCCGCCAGCAGCGGGATGCGATCGCGGAACGCCCAGGCTCCGCCGCCGAGCACGGCCAGCAGCAGGACGGCGGCTACGCCAATGAACGCGCCTCCCCCCGTGCCCGTGCGGCGGTTCTGCGCTTCCAGAACCGAGGGCCGGGGCGGGAGAGGCGGCGGCGTGGGCGCCTTGGGCTGGGTGGCGAAATCGCCGGCCGGCGCCGGTGTGGCCGCCTTTGCGCCCGGCAGCGGCGTCTTCATCGCCAGCATCGTCTGTGCGGCAGTGGACATCACGGGCCGCGCGCTGATCGTGTTGCCGGCGGCGAGCAGCGGGTGGCGCGCGAGGTCGGCAGCCAGCGCGTGGCAGTCGGCGTAGCGCGCGGCCGGATCCTTTTCGGTCATCTTCCGGAGGATGGCCGTCAGACCCTCGTCGACGTCGGCGTTGAGCGCGCGCACGTCGGGGATCTCGGCGCGCACGACCTCCAGCATCAGGCCCAGCGGAGATTCGTCGGTGAACGGCATGCGCCCGGTGAGCAGCTCGAAAAACACGATGCCGAGCGAAAAGATGTCGGAGCGGATGTCGACCGGCTGACCGGTGCAGACCTCGGGCGACAGGTAGCCGGGGGTGCCGACGAACTCGCCGGTCGAGGTCAGCTTCTTCGACAGATCGGTGCTCGAGTAGGCGATGCCGAAGTCCGCGATCTTGATCTGGCCGCGAGCATTCAGCATCAGGTTGCCGGGCTTGATGTCGCGGTGGACCACGCCCTTGTCGTGCGCGGTCGCCAGACCCAGCGCGGTCTGGTAGATCGCGCGCGCCGCGGCCTCGGGGCCCATGCGGCCCTCGCGCTTGAGGAAGGTCGACAGCGACTCGCCCTCGACGAACTCCATCGCGAAGTAGGGCTGGCCCTCGTTTTCGCCGATGAAGTAGATCTGGATGATGTGCGGGTCGTTGAGCGCGGCCATCGAGCGCGCCTCGCGCAGGAAGCGCTCCTTGACCGACTCGTCGTGCGCCAGTGCCGGCGCGAGCATCTTGATCGCCACGTAACGGTTCAACGCCGGCTCGTGGCCCTTGAAGACCACGCCCATGCCGCCGCGGCCAAGCTCGGCGACGATGTCGTAATGGCCGATCCGGGTGCCCATTCGGAAATCCCCCGCACCCGCGGGCTGACGCGGGACGCGACGGAGGATAGCACTGCAACCTGAACGCACCCGGAGCCCGCGCAGCCCGCGACCGCATTGCGCACGCGGCGCACCGATTCCTACACTCGGCCATCAAGCAGCGGGAGGCCCCCAATGAAGAACGATCGCCGCATTTTCCTGCGCCGGGCCGGCATCGCCGCCGCCGCCGGCGCCACGCTCTCCGCCTGCGGCCAGCGCGCGCCCGAGGGCGACGCCGGGCCCACGGCCGCGGCGCAGCGCTTCGAATGGAAGATGGTCACCTCGTGGCCGCCCAACTTCCCGGGACTGGGTGCGGCCGCGGCGCACTTGGGCGAGCGCATCACCGCCGCATCGGGCGGGCGCCTGGCGGTGAAGGTCTACGGTGGTGGCGAACTGGTGCCGCCATTCGAGGTGTTCGACGCGGTCAGCCGCGGTACCGCCGAGATGGGCCACTCCGCGGCCTACTACTGGAAGGGCAAGTCGGAAGCGGCGCCGTTCTTCTGCGCGGTGCCGTTCGGGCTCAACGCGCAGGAGATGAACGGTTGGCTGACCCACGGCGGCGGCCTGGAACTGTGGCGCGAGCTGTACGCGAAGTTCGACCTGGTGCCGTTCCCGGCCGGCAACACCGGGGTTCAGATGGCCGGCTGGTTCAACCGCGAGATCACCGGCGTGGCCGACCTCAAGGGGCTCAAGATGCGCATCCCGGGCCTCGGTGGCGAGGTGATGGCGCGCGTGGGCGCAGCGCCGCTGTCGCTGCCGGGCGGCGAGATCTTCACCGCCCTGCAGTCGGGCGCGATCGATGCCGCCGAATGGGTGGGTCCGTACAACGACCTCGCCTTCGGCCTGCACCGGGTGGCGAGATACTGCTACTACCCGGGCTGGCAGGAGCCGGGGCCCACGCTGGAGGCACTGGTCAACAAGGCGGCCTGGGATTCTCTGCCAGCCGATCTGCAGGCCGTGGTCGCCAACTGCTGCCAGGCGATCAACGACGACATGCTGGCCGACTACACCGCGCAGAACCACCGCGCTCTCAAGACCCTGCGCGAACAGCACAAGGTCGAGTTCCGGCGCCTGCCCGACAGCGTGCTCGAAGCCCTGCGCGACGCCTCCGCCGCGGTGCTCGAGGAAATCGCAGCCAAGGACCCGTTCGCGCGCCGCGTCTACGACTCGATGCGCGCCTTCCGCGACGAATCCCGCGAATGGCATGCGATGAGCGAGGTGGCGTTCTACCAGGCGCGCGGCTGACGGGCGGCGGGGCGCGACCGGCGAGCGCCCGGACCCCGGTCGCGTCGCTCGCCGCTACTGGCAGACCTCGACGCGCAGATTGTCGATCGACATGCCGTTCGGCGCGGCGGCGACGGTGTTGCTGTCGGTGGTGGCTCGGAAGCGCAACTGCACCGACTGGCCGATGAAGGCGTCGAGATCGACGATCGAGCGCGCCGGCGGCGATGCCGGCGGCCGGCACCAGACCTCGCGCCCGGCCAGCGGCGCACCGGCGAGGATCACGCCGTTGTAGCCGTTGGTGAACACCGCCGCCGGACCGAGGTAGGTGAAGGCCGTCGCCGCGGCGGCCTTGGCCTCGATCGCGGCGCCGTCCCAGCAGCCGGGTGCGGTGTCGGTCTCGAAGCTGTAGTGCGCGTCGAAGCTGACGAAGGCGGAAGCCGCGCCCGCCGGGATCGCGATCGCCGGCGAGACCAGGCCGCGGTCGCTGGTGACCGCGTTGTTGGGCACGCGCCAGGCAATGGTGCCCAGCCCGGTTCCGACGGGTGGCGTCTGCTGGCTCCAGCCGGTGCCGCCGGTGCCGTCGGTGGTCCAGCCGTTGACGCCGGCCTGGAAGTCGTCGTTGAAAACGACGGCGAGGGCGGTGCCCGCCGGGCAGGTGCCTGGAACGCCGGTGGTGAAGCTGCGTGTGGCAGAGAACGCGCCTGATCCGCAGTAGTTGTCCGCGCGCACCCGCCAGAAGTACTGCGTGCTGGGGCTGAGCGTGGTGCCGACGGTCCAGGTTGGCGCGGTGACCGTGCTGGACGCGACCAGGGTGGCGAAGGTGCTGCTGGTGGAAACCTCCACGCGATAGCGGACCGCGCCGGCGACCGGGGCCCAGGCGAGCGTCGGGCGCAGCTTGAGGCCGGTGGCGCCATCGCCCGGCGAGCCCGGCAACGGCGCGCCGGCGAGGGCGGCGGAGACCCCCAGCTGGATCGGCAGCCTGCGGACCAGGGTGCCGGAGGTGGCAGTGACCACGCCGGCGTAATCGCCGCTGGCGAGCGTGGGTGCCCCGGCAAGGGTGAGCGTGGTGCTGCCGGGCGGCGTCACCGTCGCCGGCGAGAAGGTGGGGTTGGCGCCCGCCGGCAGCCCGCTGATCGCGAAGTTGGTGGCGGCGGCGAAGCCGTCGTAGACGCCGAGGCGCAGCGCCCAGGTCGGCGGCGGCGGCGTGGGCGCGCCGCAGATCTCGACCCGCTGCGGCGAATCGGCGACCAGGGCGAAGGTCGGAGTACCGCATTCATCGAACTTGAACTTGCAGATCCTGGTCGACCACGCGCTGGTCGACGTGACCGGGAAGTACTCGCCGGTGAACCAGAACGTGCACTCGTCGACCGGGTCCACGCTCATCGACGCGTAGTCGCCCCAGCGGCCGCTGGTGCTCAACTGCGAGCCGGTACCCGGCGGCGTACAGGTCTGCTCGTCGCGCAGCAGGCCGGGGGCGTCGCCGAGCGCGCGGCCGGTCGTGCGCAACTGCGGGCTGATCGCGGCGCTGGACACCGAGTACCCGAGGCCGATGTTGCCGCTGCGGTCGATCGCGATCGCGCCCAACCAGCGGGTGTTCGCGTCCGGCGCGAAAGTGCCCTCGTCGTACAGCGACTTGACCAGGGCCGCCGGCGCGACGCCCGGCTCGAAGCCATCCGCGAACAGCGCGCCGGCCGCGGGCGGTGCGGGATTGAAGTTGAACTGCGCCCACTTGATCGCGCCCTGCTCGGCCGGTCCGAGGACGACGTGGTTGACCACCATCGTCACCCGCGCCGGTGCGCCAGCCGGGAAGGCGCGCGCGGTAGCGCGGTACATGATGTGGGTTCCGAACGCGTCCAGCGGCGAGGTCGATCCTGCCTGGGGCACATCCTCGAAGCGCGGCACGAAGGGCTGTGTCGGCGCGATCCGGGTCGGGTTGGCGGAAAAGGTGCTCGACGCCGGTGCAGCCCAGTTCAGGCACAGGTCCCAGAACAGGTAGTCGGCGGTGTCGAAGTCGAAGTGCGCGAACACCGGGCAGGCGCCGGCGGGCGCGGCGACCTGGCCCTCGAGATGCGCAGAGGCGATGCCGAACGCATCGAGGCCGGCGAACCGCACCATTGCCGCCGGCTGGCCGACCAGCATGCGGTCGCGCTGCACTGCGATCGCCGCCGCGCCGAGGAACTGCTGCGGCGAGAGGTTGAACTCGTGGGTGGTCAGCAGGTAGGCGCTCTGACCGGCACCGTCGGTCCACACGCCGATGTGCGGATAGTCGCCGAAATCGGGAAAGTCGAACTGGTAGCGGTGATAGGAACCCAGCGGGTCGGCGCTGGTCGAAATCGCGAAGCACTGCTGGCCGGGGTCGTCGACCACGAACTGCGACATCACCCAGCGCTGCGCGCGATCGTCCCACAGCGCGATCGGATCGCCGTCGTTGTTCGCCTCGCACGGGCCGCCGAAGCCGCTCCAGAACGAGTTGCCGGCGGTCGGCACGGAACGCGCGCCGGTCACCTTGTCGATGGTGCCCCAGGCGCTGTTGATCCATTGCGCGAAGGTGCCGGGGCTGACGTCCCCATTGGTGTCGGGCGGGATCGCGTTGCCGCCGTTACCCAGACTGAAACCGTCGAAGGAGAAGGTGATCGGCGGGGCGATGACGCCGCTCGGGCTGCGCTGCACCTGGCGGGCGGGGGGCGCATCCGCCGCGGGCGAGGCCGTCGCCACGCGACGGTCCTTTGGAAACAGGTTTGGCACCTCGCGCGGCACGGCGTCCGGTGCGAGAGCGGGCGCGGGCCGCTCCTGCAGCAGTTCACGCAGCGGCCGCGAGGTGTCGTGTCGCACGGACTGGCGGACGTCCGGCGCGGCGACCGCGGCGGCAGGCGACGCGACCGCGGCGACGGCCAGCAGGAGCGCTGCGCGGAGGGCGGGGGCGATGCAGTTCATGCGGCGGGCCTCGGTGACGGGAGCAATGGGGGGCATCAACGCGGATCGGCAGGCTGCCGGGCGAGGGACTCGCGCATCAGCGCGAGGCGACGGCGGTGGTCGAGCAGGAACCGGCGATTGGCGGCGGGCAACAGCGCGCGGTCCAGCGCCGCGTCCAGCAAATCGTCCTCCGACTCCGGCGCGCCGCGGCGCGCCGCCAGCAGGGCCGATTCCGCCAGCGCAGCCTGGTCGCCGGCGACCCAGCGCACGAGCACGGCGGGGGGAACGGCGACCTGCGCGCGCTCCAGCGCATTGAATGCCGCCCGCACCAGCGCGGCGCGACCATCGGCCGGACCGCCGAGCCCGTCGACCGGCATCGCCGCGAGAACGGACAGGGCGGCCGCATGCCACCAGGTGCGATCGGGCGCCGGAAGGCTGTCGGCGAGCCGCAGCCACAGCGCGCGTGCGGCCGGATGCGCATCGGCATCGGCGAGCAGGCGCCCGATCGCGCGCCGGGCCTCATCGTCGATCGCCGCGCGCAATGCGGGCGCCAGCGCCAGTTCGTGCGCGTAGTAGTTCTGCCACTGCGGGTCCGGATCAGCCAGGCCAGCCACGGCCTCGGCGGGCCGCGGGTGGCGCGCCGCACCGTCGGCGCCCAGCAGGCGCGCGCGGGTCTGTGGCGTGTCACGGAACAGCGCCGGCTCGAGCCCGGCGACCAGCAGAAGCCGCGGGCCCTGCGGATCGATGATCCGCCGGTCGACCAGAGTCGGGTCGCGTCGGAACGGAGCGTAAGCGACGACCACGCGCTCCCCGGTGGGCAGGCGCGGCCCCAGCCATTCCGGGATGCGCAGTTCGAGCTCGGAGCCGGGTGCAGGCGCGCCGTCGATGGCGGCGACCGATTCCAGCCGCAGCACGCCGTCGACCGCCGCGATCACGCCGCTGGCGATCACCGTGTGCCGCGAGCGCAATTCGGCGGCGGGCGACTTCAGCGGTTTCGCCCCGCCGGCCGCTCCGGGCAGGCACAGCAAGACGAGCAGCGCTGCATGGGCCAGGGGGCGCATTGCCCTCCCGCGGACGGCGGATCGGAAGCGCGGACGGTAGTCCTGATCGGGAGCGTGCGCAAGCGACGCCGGCGCGGGCCGAGGGTCCAGCACGGACGGGACCGATGCTGTTGCAGCGCGTTGTTTCCGTCGCGCGCAAGGCAAGCGCCCGGCGCTCAGCCGCGCGGGAACCACACCGTGAACACCGCGCCGCCGCCCTCGCGGTCGGCGGCGGCCACGCGCGCGCCGTGTTCGTCGGCGACCTTGCGCACCACCGCCAGCCCCAGCCCGCTGCCGCGCGGCTTGCCGCTGCGGTAGGGCTCGAACCAGGTGTCGTCGAAGCCGGGCGGCAGGCCGCTGCCGCGGTCGGCGACGCCCAGTGCCACCTCGGTACTGCCCGCCGCGTCGACGCAGCGCGTGGAGAGTTCGATCTCCGGCGCCCCCGATGACGCCTCGATCGCGTTCTTGACCAGATTGTGCAGCAGCTGGCGCAGGCGGCCGGCGTCGGCGCGGATCCACGGATCGCCGGGGTCGAGCCGGCGCACGATCCGCAGGTTCGGGTCCTGTTCGTACAGGTCGAGCACCTCGCCAGCCAGCACATTGATGCGCAGCCGCTCCAGACGCAGTTGCGGCGGCCGCGCGTAGTCGCCGAACGCGTTGACCAGGGTCTTGAGCGCCTCGACCTGGGCCACGATGGTGCCGGTGGCCTTCTCCAGCACCTGCGCGTCGGCGGGTTCGAGCTTTCCGCCCAGGCGCAGCTTCAGTCGTTCGGCGCTGAGCTGGATCGGCGTGAGCGGGTTCTTGACTTCATGCGCCAGCCGCCGCGCGACCTCGCTCCAGGCCGCCTCGCGCTGCGCCTGGTTGAGCACGGTCTCGTCGTCGAACACCGCGACGTAGCCGTCCTCGCCGGCCGGCAGCGCGGCGCCGCGCAGGACCAGGATCTGCGCCGACGCGCCGGCGGATTCGCGCGGCAGACGCAGTTCCTCGCGCCACTCGCGCACACCTTCGGCGCTGCGCGCGGACAGCGCCTCGGTCAGCGGCGCGAGCGCAGGAACGGTGGCGGCCAGTTCGGACAGCGGACGACCGGCGAACGGCGCCGGATCGATGCCCAGGATGCGCCCGGCCGCCGCGTTGGCGCCGCGCAACAGGCCATCCGCGCCCCAGGTCAGCACGCCGCTGGACAGGCGCGCCAGCACGGTTTCCAGGTACGCGCGCTGACGCTCGGTCAATGCCTGCGAGGCGCGCGCCGCGGCGCTGGCGGCGGCCAGTTCGCGGCTCATGCGGTTGAACGAGTCGGTCAGGAAACCCAGTTCGTCGTCGCCGCCTGCGGGCACTTCGTCGCCGTACTGGCCGCGCGCGATCTCGGCGCTGGCCGCGGCCAGCCGCGCCACCGGCGCGACCTGCCGGCGCGCCACGCGCAGCGCGGCGAGCACCGCCAGAAGCAGCGCCAGAAGCAGCGCCAGCGTCAGCACCAGGGTGAAGGTGAGTTTGAGTGAGTCGCGCAGGAACGACAGGCGCTGCCAGTCGGCCCAGGTGGCCTCGATGTTGCGCACCAGCGGGCGCACCTGCGCCGGCAGCGGCCACACCGCGAGCAGGACCCCGTCCGGCGGCAGCGCGCGCAGCACGCGCACCACCAGGTCGTCGCCCAGCGGCTGGCTGGCCGCGTCGACCGCGCCGTCGCGTGCGCGCAGCAGTTCGGTCGGATCGGGCGGCGTCGGCAACAACAGGCGCGGATCGGCGGCGGCAGCGGCGCGCAGGTTGCCGGCGCTGGAGAACACCGCGAATTGCAGCGCATCGCTGGCGTCCAGCTCGGCGTCCAGCGCGCCCTGCAGGTCGGCTGCGACGGCCAGCCGCGCGGCGAGCGCAGCGCTGCCGGCGCGGGCGCGCGCCACCTCGCCGTCGACCCATTGCCGGCCGAGCGAGAGGGCGTCGTCGAGGCCGGCTTCGACGCGGACGTTGAGCCAGGAGTCCACGGTCGCGTGCAGGAAGCGCAGGGCGAAGCCGTAGACCAGCATCAGCGGCAACACTGCCAGCAGCACAAGGGCGATGGTCCAGCGCGCAGCGAGCCGCGCGCCGGGGCGGCGCTCGCGCCGCGCACGCAGCAGGTCCCAGACCCGACCGACGATCGCCCCCAGCACCAATGCCACCGACACCGCCGCACCGGCGAAGGCCCACAGCCACCAGCGACCCAGCCGCGCAGTGTCGGCCTCGGCATCGCCGGCCAGCAGCAGCACGAAAGCGAGCAGTGCCGCCAGCGCCAGCGCCGGCAGCGACCCGAACAGCCAGCGCATCAGGCGCCGACGGTCCACGCGTAATCCGGCGGCGCGAGGCGCCAGCGTGGCGAAAACAGCGCCGGCAGGCGAAGCGGCGCCGGCAGGGCATCGACGTCGAGCGCCAGTCGGACGCGGCAGCGGGTGCCGGCGGGCAGCTCGGCGAAGGCGGGGTCGAGCGGCAAGCGCACACGGTCGAGCGCGGCCAGCAGCAGCGGCCGGCGAGCGAACGTGCGCACCGTGCCGCTGTCGAGATCGGTCCACGCATAGCGCCCCGCCAGCGGCAGGAAGCGCAGTTCGATCCTGCGCTCGGTCCGCAGCATGGGGCCGGCGCTGCGTGCTTCGACTTCGATCCGCAGCACCAGTGGCACCCCGCGGTCAAGCGCGGCCAGGACGTCCGCGCTCGGCGCCAGCCGCAGACGTGCATCGAGCACCGGCGCGACCCCGCCCTCGATCCGCGCCGATTCGATCGCACCACCGCCATGGCATGCGCCCAGCAGCAAGGCAGCGAACACGGCCTGCAGGCGGCGGGCGGCGCGCCGGCACCGGTCAGCCGCGCGCCAGCACCGCGTAGAAGAATCCGTCGAGTCCGTCGTCGCCGGGAAAGTGTTGGCGACCCGCACCGCTGGCGACCCCGAACCAGGCGGGCACCACATCGAGGGCGCGCGCGTCGGGCGTGCGCGCGAGGAAGCCAGCGATCCGGCGTGCGTTTTCATCGGCCAGCACCGAGCAGGTCGCATAGACTAGCCGTCCCCCCGGGGCGAGCAAAGGCCACAGGCCGTCCAGCAGGCGGTCCTGTTGCGTGCACAGCGCGGGCAGGTCGGCCGCGCGGCGCAGGCGCCGGATGTCGGGGTGGCGCCGGATCACGCCAGTGCCGCTGCACGGCGCATCGAGCAGGATGCGGTCGAATGGCCGGCCGTCCCACCAGTCCGTCGGGCGCGCCGCATCGGCGCAACGCACCGGCGCGGACAGCCCGAGCCGCACCAGCCCGGCACCGATACGCGCGGCGCGCGGCGCGGATTCGTCGAGGGCGAGCAGATCGACCGCGGGCTCGCGCTCCAGCAGATGCGCGGCCTTGCCGCCGGGCGCGGCACACGCGTCGAGCACCCGCAGGCGCGGCGCCAGGTCCAGCAGGTCGGCGGCCAGCTGCGCCGCACCGTCCTGTACCGACAACCGGCCCGCGTCGAAGCCGGGCAGCGCGTGCACATCGGAAGGTTCGTCGAGCACGAGCGCGTCGGTCAGCCGCGGATGCGGTGCTGCGGCGATGCCGGCCTGGCGCAGTGACGCCAGCGCGTCCTCACGGGTGGTGCGGCGGCGGTTCGTGCGCAGCCACAGCGGCGCCGGCGCGTTGTTGGCGTCGAGGATGCGGTCGGTGTCCTGCGGCCAGTCGCGACGCAGTGCGTCGATCAGCCATTGCGGATGCTGATGGCGCTGCACATCGTCGTCGGACAGCGCGGCGAGCAGGGCCTCGCGCTCGCGCAGGAAGCGCCGCAGCACGGCATTGGCGAGGCCCGCGAGCCGCGGCCGGCCCAGTGCGCGCACCGCGGCCACCGTGCCCGAGACCGCCGCATAGGGCGGGCCGATACCGGCGTCGAGCTGCGCCAGCCCGGCGAGCAGGGCGGCACGCAGCAAGCGGTCGATCTTCGCCGCGCCGTGGTCGAGCAGGACGCCCAGCAGCGCCTCGTAGCGCCAGGGCGCGCGCAGCACGGTGAAGCAGATCGCGCGCAGCAGACCGCGGTCGCGCGGATCGGCGAGCGCGGCGTCGGCGGCCGGCAAGGCGGCGTCCAGCGCATGGCCGCGCCAGACGTGGTCGAGGGCTCGCGCGGCCTGCGCACGAGCGTCCGCGCCTTGGTCGCCCACGCTCATGGCCTCGCCGCGCGCAGCGCCGGGCGGGCGTTGACGTAGTCCGCGGCGGCGAGCACGCGCCCGCCCGGCCGCTGCACGGCGAGCAGCCTCAGGGCGCCTGCGCCGGTGGCGATGTCGATCCCCTCGCGGCTGCCGCGCAGCACGGTGCCGGGCGCGGCGGCCGGTGCATCGATCGCCTGCGCGGCGTGCACGCGCAGGCGATCGCCGTCGAGTTCGAGTTCGGCCACCGGCCATGGCAGGAAGGCGCGCACCTTGCGCGCCAGCGCGGCCGCCGGCTGCGACAGGTCGAGCATGGCTTCGGCCTTGTCGATCTTGCGCGCGTAGGTGACGCCCTCGGCGGGCTGTGGCAGCGGCACCGGGCGGATGCCGGCGCGCAGCAGGGCGAGCCCGTCCTTGACCACCTGCGCGCCCATCGACGCGAGGCGGTCGTGCAGGGTCTGCGCGGTGTCGTCGTCCGCGATCGGCGTCTCCAGCGACAGCAGCACCGGCCCGGTGTCGAGGCCGGGCTCCATCTGCATCAGGCACACGCCGGTGCGTTGGTCGCCGGTCTCGATCGCGCGCTGGATCGGGGCCGCACCGCGCCAGCGCGGCAGCAAGGAGGCATGCACGTTCCAGCAGCCGAAGCGCGGGGTGCCGAGGACTGCCCTGGGCAGGATCAGTCCATAGGCGACGACCACCAGCAGGTCGGGCTGCAGGTCGCGCAATTCCTGCTGCGCGGCGGCGTCCCTGAGCGTGTCGGGCTGGAACACCGGCACGCCACTGCGCTGCGCGAGCTGCTTGACCGGGCTCGCCGCCAACTCGCGTCCGCGCCCCGCCGGACGATCCGGCTGGGTCCACACGCCGACCACGTCGTGCGGCGAGTCGAGCAGTGCGGCGAGCACCGGCACGGCGAAGTCGGGCGTGCCGGCGAAGGCGATGCGGAAGCGGGACATTGAAGGGCGGTTCGGCGTGAAGGGGAGTGGGCAGGCGCGAGTTGCTGCCGTTTGAGGGCCCAGGCTACAGGGCCCAGAAATGCGCGCAGGGTTGGATTCGTGCTGCGTGCGAGGGATCGGCGGCGGAGCGCGATGCCGCCGCTCGCTGCAGAACGCCGGCTTCCACTGGGCCCTGGGCCCTATACCCTGGGCCCTGCTTTCAGATCGTGTGGCGCCTCTGCTCGGCGACATTGTCGCCCGCGGCTGCTTTCTCCTTGGCCGCCTTGGCCAGCCGCTTGCGCACCTGCTCGCGCTTGAACGGCGACAGGTAGTCGACGAACACCTTGCCGTCGAGGTGGTCCATCTCGTGCTGGATGCACACCGCGAGCAGGCTGTCGGCCCACATCTCGAACGGCTGGCCGCGCCGGTCGCGGGCGCGGACGCGAATGCGGTCGGCGCGATCGACGTCGGCGTAGATGCCGGGAACCGACAGGCAGCCCTCCTGGTAGGTCTGCGAACCAACCTGTTCCACGATCTCGGGATTGATGAACACCAGCGGCTGGTCGCGCGATTCGCTGACGTCGATCACCATGAAGCGCCGGTGCACGTCGACCTGGGTCGCGGCCAGGCCGATCCCGGGCGCGGCGTACATGGTTTCGAACATGTCGTCGATCAGGTGCGACAGCGCGTCGTCCACGCGCTCGACGGGCAGTGCGCGGGTCCGCAGTCGCGGGTCGGGGAACTCGAGAATCGTCAGCTTTGCCATCCGCCCACCATGCGGCGGCAGTCGGCCGGTTTCAAGCCCCACGCTACCCGACAGCGGGCCGCGCCATCGGGCAGCCGGCGCGCGACGGTCGATTTGCGCCCTGCCGCCGATGGGTTACACTCCGGAATCGTTGGGGAATCAGGAATTTGGCCGGCATGCTTAAGCAAATTCTTGCAGTTGCGGCGGGCGCCGGGGTCGCGCTCGGCGTTTTGGCCGCCGATGTGGCGTTGAAGGACGGTCATCCCGACACCTACGTGGTGCAGAAGGGCGACACCCTGTGGGACATCGCCGGCAAGTTCCTGGCCAAGCCCTGGCTGTGGCCGGAGATCTGGCAGGGCAACCCGCAGGTCGAAAACCCGCACCGGATCTACCCGGGCGACGTGCTGCGGCTGGTCTGGATCGACGGCAAGCCGCGACTGGTGGCCGGCGGCGGCGGCGAACGGCCGCCCTCGGGGCCGCGCATCCGCGCGCAGCCGCTGTCGGATGCCAGCACCGCGGTGCCGCTGTCGAAGGTGCGGCCCTTCCTCGAGAAGGTGCGCATCGTGGACCAGGCCGATTACGACGCCATGCCCTACGTGGTGGCCATCGAGGGCGGCAAGCTGCGCGCCGCCCCGGGCAACGCCGTGTACGTGCGCGGACTCGACGCCGCCCCTGGAACGAGAATCGTGGTGCTGCGCGCCACCAACGAATACCGCGAGGTTCCCGACTCCTTCCCCTGGGAGGAAGCGCGGCGGCGCGTCGATGCACAGCCGCTGGACTCGATGGTCGATCTGGACCGGCCGGACTGGTACTGGTCCTGGGCACTCAACTGGACCTTCCGCCGCCAGACCGAGTACCTCGGCACCGAAGCGATGGAAATCGCCGATGGTGAGGTGCTGCGTGACGGCGACCCGGCCACCGTGCTGCTGCAGTCGTCGGAAATCGAGATCCGGCCTGGTGACCGCATCGTGGCCGGCGGGACCCTGCCGTTCGACCTCACCTTCTCCCCGCGCGGGCCGCGCTCGGTACCGGACAATCTGCGCGTGGTTTCGCTGACGCGCGCCTTCAACGCCGCCGGCCCGGGCCAGGTGATCGCCGTGTCGCGTGGCGCGCAGGACGGGCTGGAGAACGGCGAGGTGTTCTCGCTCTTCCGGCCCGGTGAGGCGGTGACCGACACGGTGCGGTATCCGGACGGCAGCCTGTCGCGGACGCTGGCGCTCGAGCGCACCAAGGTCACCTTGCCCGACGAGTTCGTCGGCCATGTGATGGTGTTCCGCACCTTCGACCGAGTTGCCTACGCACTGGTCATGGACGGGCGGTTGCCGGTGCAGCCGGGCGACATCCTGCGCGAACCCGCCAACTGAAGCAGCGCGCGGGCGGATGCCCGTTCAGAGCCTTCCCAGCGGCCCGGTGACGCGGCGTTTTCCTACAAGCGTGGCGATGCACCGCCGCTAGACTGCGGCGGTGCCCCTGCCGAACCTGTCCGACGCGGAAACCGAGGCCTGGTGCGCGCTGCTGCGCGCGCCGAAGTGGTCGGCGCGCGCGATCCGCGAGGGCCTGGCGCGCCACCGCACGGCGGCCACCCTGCTGTCGGCCGGGCCGGCCGCGTGGCGCGCAATCGGCGTCGACCCCGCCGGCGACGAGGCCCTGTTGCGACCCGCGGCGTGCGGCGCTGAGCGCGACTGGCTTGCCGACGCGCGCCACCACCTGCTGACCTGGGGCAGCCTCGATTACCCGCCATTGCTGGCGCGGACGCCCGACCCGCCGGCCGCGCTGTGGGTGGACGGCGACCCGACCGTGCTATGGCTGCCGCAGCTGGCGGTGGTGGGTTCGCGCAGCGCCACCGCGGGCGGGCTCGCCAACGCCCGCGACTTCGCCGCCACCTTCGCCCGCGCCGGCCTGACCGTGACCAGCGGGCTGGCGGAGGGTGTCGACGGCGCCGCGCACGAAGCAGCTCTCAAGGCAGGCGGCACCACGGTCGCGGTGTTCGGGACCGGCATCGATCGCCTGTTCCCACGCCGCCACGCTGCGCTCGCCGCGCGCATCGCGGGGCAAGGTGCGCTGGTGTCGGAGTTCCCGCTCGGCACCCAGGGCCTGCCGTCGCACTTCCCGCGCCGCAACCGCATCATCGCCGGTCTGGCGCTGGGCACGCTGGTGGTGGAGGCGGGGCTGCGCTCGGGGACCCTGTCCACCGCGCGCTGCGCCGCCGAGGCCGGACGCGAGGTGTTCGCCATCCCGGGGTCGATCCACAACCCGCTGGCCCGCGGCTGCCACCGGCTGATCCGCGAAGGGGCCAAGCTGGTGGAAGGTGCGCCGGACGTGCTGGACGAACTCGCGCCGCTGGCGCGCGAACTGGGCGCCGACCTCGCGCGCCGCCTGGACGCGCCGGCCGCGGATGCCGGGCCCGTGCGGCCCGACCGCCGCGACGACCCCGACTACGCGTGCCTTCTGGACGCGCTGGGGCACGACCCGCAGCCGCTCGACGTGCTTGCCGCCCGCACCGGATTGACCGCAGCAGCCCTATCCAGCATGCTGCTGATGCTGGAACTCGAAGGGATTGTGGTCGCACAACCCGGCGGCTACTACGGCTTGTGTTGCTGAGCCGCCCACCGGAATCCAGCGCAGGGGGACCGGCGCCCAAGGGCCGCCGGATCGACGACCGGACCGGGTCCGCCCGCCACCGGTGGCGCGGCTTGACGCGGGCGACAACGCTCGCGGGACAGGGCGATGAAAGAAAACGTGCTGGACGTCCTGGTCTATCTTTTCGAACACTTCCTCTACGCCGACGAGGACGCCGCGCGCGACCGCGACACGCTGCGCGACGAACTGCAGCAGGCCGGGTTCACCGCCGGTGGGATCCATCAGGCGTTCGACTGGCTGGACGAGCTGGAGCGCCGCCGCCCGCATGCCGCGGTGCTCGGACCGACCGGCCCGGTGCGCCTGTACGCGCCGGAGGAGCAGGCCCGTCTCGATGCGGCGTGTCGTGGGTTCCTGATGTACCTCGAACAGCAGGGCGTGCTTGACGCGGCCCGCCGCGAACTGGTGCTCGACCGTCTGATGGCGCTGGAGCACGACGAGCTGACCGTCGACGACCTCAAATGGGTGGTGCTGATGGTGCTGTTCAACCAGCCCGGGCAGGAAGCGGCTTTCGCCTGGATGGAGAGCCACCTGCTCGAGGACGAAGGCGACGCGGCGCACTGACCGCGAGGGTCGCCGCCGGCGCCGGCCGCCCCCGCCGCATTCACCGCGCGGCTTGACAGCAGCGGTCGCGGCGTGTCCCCATGAAAAAAGGAAGCGGGCCGTGGCCCGCCTGCGCCCGGCGCGACGCCCCCCCGCGCCCCCGATGGACCGCCGCCCCTGATGGCCAAGAATCTCCTCATTGTCGAATCGCCCGCCAAGGCGAAGACGATCAACAAGTACCTCGGCAAGGACTTCACCGTCCTGGCCAGCTACGGCCACGTGCGCGACCTGGTGCCGCGCGAAGGCGCGGTCGACCCCGAACGCGGCTTCACGATGAAGTACGAACTCATCGAGAAGAACGAGCGGCACGTCGAAGCGATCGCCCGCGCCGCCAAGTCCGCGCGGTCGCTGTACCTGGCGACCGACCTCGAC
This sequence comes from Proteobacteria bacterium UBA4656, assembly GCA_002405525.1. Classification (GTDB taxonomy): domain Bacteria; phylum Pseudomonadota; class Gammaproteobacteria; order Xanthomonadales; family Ahniellaceae; genus UBA4656. The sequence goes on along the minus strand of DHLY01000054.1, from coordinate 52,704 downwards.
CGCGAGGGCGAGGCGATCTCCTGGCATATCGCCGAGATCCTGCGCGAACGCGGCTTGCTCGAAGGCCGCGCCCTGCACCGGGTCACCTTCAGCGAGATCACGCCCCGCGCGGTGGCCGAAGCGGTCGCCCACCCGCGCCGCGTCCTGTCCGACCTGGTCAACGCCCAGCAGGCGCGGCGCGCGCTGGACTACCTGGTCGGATTCAACCTCTCGCCGGTGCTGTGGCGCATGGTGCGGCCGGGACTTTCGGCCGGCCGCGTGCAGTCGCCGGCGCTGCGCATGATCGTCGAGCGCGAGGAGGAGATCGAGCGCTTCAAGCCGCAGGAGTACTGGACCCACGCCGCGCACTGTGCCCACGGTCAACAGCCGTTCGAAGCGCGCCTGGTCCGCTACGCCGGCGCGAAAGTCGAGAACAACGTCAAGGAGGGCCGCTTCTCGTTCCGTGACGCCGCCACCGCCGAGCAGGTGCGCAACGCGGTGCTCGAGGCCGCGCGCGCGCAATCGTCCGACAGCGCAGCACCCGAGCTCGTGGTGTCCGGCGTCGAGAGCCGACAGCGCCAGCGCCGGCCGGCCGCGCCCTTCATCACCTCCACCCTGCAGCAAGAGGCCGCGCGCAAGCTCGGCTTCTCGACCAGCCGCACCATGCGCACCGCGCAGCGGCTCTATGAGGGCGTGCCGCTCGGTGACGAGGGCCAGGTCGGCCTGATCACCTACATGCGAACCGACTCGGTGAACCTCTCCAACGAGGCGATCGCGGAGCTGCGACAGGTCATCCCGCAGCGCTTCGGGCCGAAGGCGCTGCCGGCCTCCGCCGTGGTCTACCAGTCGAAGTCGAAGAACGCGCAGGAGGCGCACGAGGCGATCCGCCCAACATCGGCCCAGCGCGCGCCGGAGAGCGTGGCGCGCTACCTCGACGCCGACCAGGCGAAGCTGTACGAACTGATCTGGAAGCGCACGGTCGCCAGCCAGATGGCTCCGGCCCTGCTCAATACGGTGTCGGTGGATCTCGCCGCGGGCGAAGCGCACACCTTCCGCGTCAGCGGTACCACGGTGGTCGAGCCCGGCTTCCTCGCCGTCTACGAAGAGGGCAAGGACGCGCGCACCGAAGAGGACGACGAGGAGGGCCGCCGCCTGCCGGCGATGCGCCAGGGCGAGCGCGTGCCGCTGTCGGCGGTGGTCGCCGAGCAGCACTTCACCGAACCGCCGCCGCGCTACTCGGAAGCGAGCCTGGTCAAGGCGCTGGAGGAGTACGGCATCGGCCGTCCGTCGACGTATGCGTCCATCATCCAGGTGCTGCTGGCGCGCGAGTACGTGGTGCTCGACAGTCGCCGCTTCCGCCCGACCGACGTCGGCCGGGTGGTGGCGAAGTTCCTCTCCGCGCAGTTCGCGCAGTACGTGGACTACGACTTCACCGCAAAACTGGAGGACGAACTCGACGCGGTCAGCCGCGGCGAGGAGGACTGGGTACCGCTGCTGCGCAGGTTCTGGGGCCCTTTCAGCGAACGCATCGGCCACGTGCGGGAAAACGTCACCGCCGACGAAGCGCGCTCATCGCGCGTGCTCGGCAAGGACCCGGCCAGCGGCAAGACCGTGTCGGTGCGGCTGGGCCGCTATGGGCCGTTCGCCCAGCTCGGGCTGAAAGAAGACGGCGACACGCCGAAGTACGCCTCGCTGCGCCCCGGCCAGAGCCTGCACACCATCGCGCTGCCCGAGGCGATGGAGCTGTTCAAGCTGCCGCGCAACCTCGGCAATGATGCCGCCGGCGAGACGGTCACGGTCGGCGTCGGGCGCTTCGGGCCGTTCGTGAAGGTCGGCTCGACGTATGCCTCGCTGAAAGCCGAGGACGATCCCTACACCATCGACCTGTCGCGTGCACTGGAACGGGTGCGCGAGAAGCTGGAAGCGGCGGCCAACCGGGTGATCGCGTCCTACGACGACGGCGCGATCCAGGTACTCAATGGCCGCTACGGGCCCTACATCACCGACGGCACGAAGAACGCGCGGATCCCCAAGGACCGCGAGCCGAAGTCGCTGACCCGCGACGAATGCGCCGCGCTGCTGGAGGCGGCCCCCGCCAAGGGCGGCCGTGGCCGTTTCGGCCGCAAGGCGGTGGCGAAGGCCGCACCGGCCGCCAAGGCCGCACCGGCGAAGAAAGCGGCCGCCCGCAAGGCGTCGGCAGGCAGCGCCGAGGGCGCCGCGCCGAAGAAAGCCGCCGCGAAGAAAGCCGCGCCGCGCAAGGCGGCCACGAAGAAGGCTCCCGCGAAAAAGGCGGCCGCCAAGCGCGCGCGGTCGGTGTAGGAGCGCACCCTGTGCGCGACCGCCGAACGGACCCGCGGCGGAATCGGTCGCACCTCACGCGGCGTGCACGACGGGGATTCGCGGTTCCCGGGATCAACCCAGCGTGTGCACGGCCTCGATCTCCACCCGCAACTCGCGGCGGCAGATGTCGCCGTGCAGGACCATGAACGGCACCTGCGCACCAAGGCGCTCCAGCAACCGCGCATTCACCGCGCCCGCCTCGGCGGCATCGCGCAGGTAGACGCGCAGCAGGCTCTGCGCGCCCAGCGTGGCGGACCCGCCGCCAATTCGCTGCGCGGCGCGTCCCACCAGGGTTTCGACGTTGGCCAGCGTCTCGTCGACCTGGGCCAGCGTGTCCTCATGCGCCGAGGCATGGCCGACCACGCTGGCGGTGCCGGAGATCAGCAGCAGCGGCGGGTCGCACCAGTCGAGCAGCATCGCGCGCGAGAACCCGGGCGCGACCGGTCCGTACTCGCGCGGGTACTCCCAGGCGCTGACCTGGCGCGGGTTCTCGACCGGCACGCCGGGACGCCGCGCGGCGAGGAAATGCAGGTGCAGGGTCGAGGCCGGTCCCGGAATTCCGATCGCGGTGGCGGCGGCGTAGCCGGTCGCGGGCTCGCTGGGGATCACGCGCGCACGGCCGACGCAGAACTGACGGTAACGTTCGCGATCACCCTCGCCATCGTTGATCGCGCCCATCCAGTTCCACACCCGCAGCAGGTGCGGGAAGCCGAAGCGCGCGCACGCGTCGGTCATCGACCGGTAGGCGCGCTCGGCCGCGCGCAGGGCGCTGTTCAGCCCGTCCTCGACGGTGAGCGCGCCGAACAGCACATCCTCGGTCCAGGCCAGCGACAGTCCGGCCGATTCGTTGCGGCGCGGAGGTCGCGACGCGCGCCAGAATTCGGCATGCGAAGTGCCAGCGAGCCAGGCCAGGGGCAACGCGGCAGCGTGGACGACTCGCGGGGCACCCTGCGCGGTGGTGATGGAGGCCAACTGGCCCGCATCGTCGGGCGCCGCCCACGCCCGCACGGTCATCGGCCCGCGGACCGCGTCTTCGCTGGCGATGGGGTCGACCGCACTCATGCCTGGCTGGATGGGGCGAATCTGCGCGCAGCGGCGTGGGGTCGCATAGTCTAGCGGCGCGCGCCCGGTTACGCTTGCGCGACGCCTCCGCAGTGGAACACCATGAACGCCCTGCCCCGTGAAGCCATCGGCGCCGACCGCGTCGGCGCGGTCGAGGAATATCTCACCGGCCTGCAGGACCGCATCTGCATCGCGATCGAGGCGGTCGACGGCCATGCGCGCTTCCACGAAGACCGCTGGCAGCGCGCCGAGGGCGGCGGCGGGCGCTCGCGGGTGCTGCGGGACGGTGCGGTGTTCGAGCAGGCCGGGATCGGTTTCTCGCGCGTGGAGGGGGCGCGGATGCCGGCGTCGGCCACCGCGCACCGGCCGGAACTGGCCGACAAGGCCTGGGTGGCGATGGGCGTCTCGCTGGTCTTCCACCCGCGCAACCCTTACGTGCCGACCACGCACATGAACGTGCGCATGTTCATCGCCCGCGGCGAGGGCGCGCCGGTGTGGTGGTTCGGCGGCGGCTTCGACCTCACGCCCTACTACGTGTTCGAGGATGATGCGCGGCACTGGCACCAGGTCGCGCGCCGCGCCACGCAGCCGTTCGGCGAGGGTCTCTATGCCGAGCACAAGAAGTGGTGCGACGAGTACTTCTTCCTCAAGCACCGCGGCGAGACGCGCGGCGTGGGCGGATTGTTCTTCGACGACCTCAACCGCTGGCCGTTCGAGACCTGCTTCGCGTACCAGCGCAGCGTGGGCGACCACTTCCTCGACGCGTATCTTCCGATCGTCGAGCGCCGTCGCGACACGCCGTACGGCGAGCGCGAGCGCCAGTTCCAACTCTACCGCCGCGGCCGCTACGTCGAATTCAACCTGGTCTGGGACCGCGGCACCCTGTTCGGCCTGCAGAGCGGCGGCCGCACCGAGTCGATCCTGATGAGCCTGCCGCCGCTGGTGCGCTGGGAGTACGGCTACGCGCCGGAACCGGGCACCGAGGAGGCGAAGCTGTACGACTACCTCAAGCCGATCGACTGGCTGGGCCGCGAGGCGCCGCGCGCCTGACACCCTGCCGCACGCCGGCCCCTGTGGGAGCGAGCAACGCTCGCGACTGCGGCGTCGTGGGTCGCGGCAGCGGTGGAGGTGCCGGTCGCGAGCGTTGCTCGCTCCCACAGGAGTCGTTCACGCGGCCGCATCAGGTGGTCCCGACGCGTGCAGCCCCACGCAGCCGCCGGAACACCGCCCGCAGCGCCCGCCACAGCTTCGGCAGCAGCCAGGCGCACAGCAGCAGGAAGGCGAGCAGCAGGCCGAGGAACAGCCACGGATTCGCCAGCGCCAGCAGCAGCCCGCCCACCACCACGCCGTCCTCGGTGAAACTGGCGATCCAGTTGCTCACCGGCTCGGGCGAGTGGTTGATCACCGCGCGCGAGCCGGTCTTGGTGAGGTGCGTGCCGGAGGTGATCGCGCCGCCGATCAGCGCCGCGGCCAGTTGCGCGCCCGCGCCGTGGTCGTCCAGCGCGCCGTACGCCAGCAGCATGCCGGCCGGCACCCGCACGAAGGTCTGCAAGGCGTCCCACAGCGAATCGAAGGCCGGCACCTTGTCGGCCACGAACTCGCCCACGGTGAGCACGCCCGCGGTCCACAGTACCCAGTCGCTCTCGACCAGCACCAGCGCGGACGGCAGGTCCACGTAGTCGAACCGCCCCAGCAGCCCGAGCAGCAGCACGGTGGCGTAGAGGCGGATGCCGGAGGCCCAGGCGAGGCCGCCGGCGAGCGCGATCTGGGCGATGAGGTCCATGCCGCGCAGGGTACGCGCCGTGGCGGCGCACGCAAGCGGCGGGGGGCGCGCCCTTCAGCGCGCGTTGCCGATCCTCAGCGCGCCACCACCCGGTTCCGACCGTCGCGCTTGGCCTGGTAAAGCGCCTCGTCGGCGCGCTTGAGGGTGGCACCCAGCGAGTCCCGGGTCGGCGGCCGGGCGGTGGCGGCGCCGACGCTGATCGTCACCCACAGCGGCGCGGGCGCGGTCTTGACCGGTGCCGCGGCCACCACAGTGCGCAGCGCCTCGGCCCGCGCCTGCGCGAGGTCGGCATCGGTGGCGGCAAGCACCACCACGAACTCCTCGCCGCCGTAGCGCGCGACCACGCCGCCCAGGGTCGTGGCGTGGCGCTGCAGGCGGTTGGCCACCTCGCGCAGGCAGTCGCCGCCGGCCGCGTGGCCGTACCTGGCGTTCAACCGCTTGAAGTGGTCGATGTCGATCATCAGCAGCGACAGCGGCTCGCGCCGCGCGCCGGCCGCCTTCCAGGCCTCCAGCAGCGCCTGGTCGAGGCAGCGCCGGTTGTACAGGCCGGTCAGCGCGTCGCGCAGGCTCATGTCGCGCAGCAGGGCGTGCAGTTCCTCCAGCCGGCGGGCGGATTCGTCGAGCGCCTGGTCGCGCTCGGCGGGGCGGGCGTCGCGCGCGGCGAGATCACGGCGCAGCGCGTCGGTGGTGCCGGCCTCGCGGCGCAGCCGCCACAGCACGCCCAGCAGCAGCCACACGTCGAGCCACAGCGCGGGCCCGCACGGCGGGCGCGTCGATCGCCAGCGGCGCGGCCGTGGCGCAGGCCGGGCAGGCCGCCAGCGACCGGACCGTGGCGCGGCGCATCCTTGCTGGCGGCACGGGGGACCAGCCCTGCACGGCGACTCCGGAAGACCGCGCGGCGGGCGGGGCGGCGGGCATCCTGGCGATCCGGGGCCCGGCATCAGGGGCCGGCCAGCAGCGGCTCCAGCGCCGGCCAGACGTGCTCCAGCAGGCGCGGCTGGACCGCGGCCACCGGGTGCAGGTTGTCGGCCTGGAAGGCGTCGCGCTCGCGCGCGATCGGCTCCAGCAGGAAGGGCAGCAGCGGGATGCCGTTGGCCTCGGCCAGTTCGCGGAACATGCCGCGGAACTGCGCGGTGTACTCGGGGCCGTAGTTGGGCGGCATCTCCATCCCGACCAGCAGCACGCGCGCCCCGGCGGCCTGCGCTGCTTCGATCATGCGGCGCAGGTTGGCCCGCGCCTGTTCCATCGGCAGGCCACGCAGGCCGTCGTTGGCGCCGAGCTCGATCACCACCACGTGCGGCCGGTGGGTGGCCAGTTCCGAATCGATGCGCGCGGCGCCACCGGCCGTGGTTTCGCCGCTGATGCTGGCGTTGACCACGCGCCACGCAGGCGTGCGGCCGGCGAGGCGCTGGCCCAGCAGACTCACCCAGCCCTCGTCGGCGGCCAGGTTGTAGCCGGCCGAGAGCGAATCGCCCATGACCAGCAGCACGCGACCCCCGGGCTCCGCAGCTGTCACGTTCGCGCAGGCGCAACACCAGAGCAGGGCCGCGACGAAAACTTCGCCCGGCCTGCGCCATGCTGTACCCCTTGTCTGCGCCGAGAAGCGGCCCCAACGACCCGTCATGTCCATCGATCCGTCCATCGAACTGCCGAAGGCGAAAACCGCCAACGTGCTGGAAGTTTCCCGCCTGAGCAAGCGCGTGGCGCTGCCCGACCGCGTGCTGACCATCCTGGACGCCGTGAGTTTTAGCATCCCGCGGGGTGAAACGGTCGCCATCGTCGGCGCCTCGGGGTCGGGCAAGTCGACCCTGCTGTCGCTGATGGCCGGTCTCGACACGCCGACCGAGGGCGAGGTCCGCCTCGCCGGCCAGGCGCTGTCCTCGCTCGACGAGGACGGCCGCGCGCGACTGCGCGGCGAGCACGTGGGCTTCGTGTTCCAGTCGTTCCAGCTGCTGCCCTCGCTGACCGCGCTGGAGAACGTGATGCTGCCGATGGAACTGGCCGGCGCCGACGACGCCGAGCCGCGCGCGCGCGACATCCTCGGCCGGGTCGGCCTCGGCGAGCGCCTCGGCCACTACCCGCGGCAGCTGTCCGGCGGCGAGCAGCAGCGCGTCGCGCTGGCGCGCGCCTTCGTCGCGCGGCCCGGCGTGCTGTTCGCCGACGAGCCCACCGGCAACCTCGACACCGCCACCGGCAACGCGGTGGTGGAGCTGCTGTTCGGCCTCAACCGCGAGATCGGCACCACCCTGGTGCTGGTCACCCACGACGAGCGCCTCGCCGCGCGCTGCGACCGGCGCATCCGACTGGCGGGCGGGAAGATGGTGGAGTGAGTGCGCGGAATGGCGAATTACGAATGGCAGGGTGGCAAGTAGCGAATGGCGAATGGCGAATAGGAGAGCAGGTGGTCGCCGTGGCAGCGGTTCCTGCTTTCCCATCCGCCATTCGCTATTCGCCATTCGCTGATCCCACATTGCCCCGACACCCCGTCGCCCGAACCCGCCCACTCCGCCGATGACCCCAACCCCCCGCCCCTTCCGCCTCGCCTGGCGGCTGCTCAAGCGCGACCTCGCCTCGGGCGAGGTGCGCGTGCTGCTGGCCTCCCTGCTGCTGGCGGTGACCGCGGTCACCACGGTCGGCTTCATCACCGACCGCGCCGAGCGCGCGCTGGGCATCGAGGCGAATCGCCTGCTCGGCGGCGATGCGGTGCTGCGCGGCGATGCGCCGATTGGCGATGCGGCGCGCGTGCGCGCCGCGGCGCCCGGGCTTCGCCGCACCGAAACCTGGTCGTTCAACTCGATGGCGCGCGTCGGCGGCAACCTCAAGCTGGCCGACATCCGCGCGCTGGGCGAGGGCTTCCCGCTGCGCGGTGCGTTCACGATCGCCGACCGCGAGGGCGGCGAAGGGCGCGTCGCCGACGGCGTGCCCGCGCCGGGCACGGTGTGGATCTCGCGCGCCGGCGCGCAGGCGCTGGGTGCTGCGGTCGGCGACGCGGTGAATCTCGGCACCCGCGAGTTCCGCCTTGCCGCGCTGGTGCTGCAGGAACCCGACGCCGCGCTGGACTACTTCAACACCGCGCCGAAGGTGTTCCTGAACCTCGCCGACGTGGCCTCCACCGGCCTGGTGCAGGAAGGCAGCCGCGTCGGCTACCGCCTGGTGGTGGCGGGCGAGGCGGCGGCGGTGGAAGCCTTCGTGCGCGCGACCCGCGCCGACCTCGGCCGCGGCCAGCGGCTGGAGACGATCGACGACGCGCGGCCCGAGATCCGTAACGCGCTGTCGCGCGCCGACCGCTTCCTCGGGCTCGCCGCGCTGGTCAGCGTGGTGCTCGCCGCGGTGGCGGTGGCGATGGCCGCGCGCCGCCACACGCGGCGCCACCTCGACGGCTGCGCGGTGATGCGCTGCCTCGGCGCCAGCCAACGCACCATCGCCACCGTCTACATCGGCGAACTGGCATGGCTGGGGCTGTTCGCCGGCCTCGGCGGTGTGGCCATCGCGCTAGGCCTGCAGGCGCTGGTGGCCGGCGTGCTCGGACGCGTGCTGGGACTCGATATTCCGCCGCCGGGCCTGCTGCCGGCGCTGCAGGGCCTCGGTGTGGGATTCACCGTGTTGCTCGCCTTCGCGGTGCCGCCGGTGCTGGCGCTGCGCCGCGTGCCGGCGCTGCGCGTGCTGCGGCGAGACGCCGGTGCGCCCGAGCCCAGCGCCTGGCTCAGCGGCGCGGCGGGCATCGCCGGGCTCGCCGCCCTGGTGTGGTGGAAGGCGGGCTCGGCACAACTCGGCACCGTGGTGCTCGGCGGCATCCTCGGCACGCTGGCCGCGCTGGCCCTGCTCGCCCTGGGTCTGGTGTACGCGCTGCGCGCGCTGCGCAGCCGCTTGCGCGGCGCATGGCGCTACGGGCTGGCCAACGTCAGCCGGCGCGCCGGTTCATCCGTGGCGCAGGTGAGCGCGCTGGGCCTCGGCCTGATGGCGATCCTGCTGCTGACCCTGGTGCGTACCGACCTGCTCGCCCGCTGGCAGGCCGAACTGCCGGCCGATGCGCCGAACCGGTTCGTGATCAACGTGCAGCCGGAGCAGGTCGCGCCGGTGCGCGATTTTCTCGCCGCTGCCGGAGTCCGCAGTCCGGAACTGTGGCCTGTGGTGCGCGGCCGACTGGTCGCGGTGAACGGGGAAGCGGTGACCGGGGGCAGCTATGCCGCGCGCGGCGGCCGCGCGCAGCGTCTGGCCGAGCGCGAGTTCAATCTCAGCCAGGCCGCCGGCTTCGGCCCCGACAACACACTGATCGAGGGGCGCTGGTTCGCCGGGGGCGCCACGGGCCCGGAGATCAGCGTCGAAGTCGACTTCGCGGAAGAGCTCGGCTGGAAGATCGGCGACCGGGTGCGCTTCGACATCGCCGGCCGGCCGTGGGAAGCCACCATCGGCAGCCTGCGCAAGGTCGACTGGGAGAGCTTTCGGCCGAACTTCTTCGTCGTCGGTTCGCCCGGCTCGCTCGACGGCTATCCGATGAGCCACATCACCTCGGTCCATGTGCCGGCGACTCGCGGCAATGCCGCCAACGAACTGGTGCTGCGCTTCCCGAACCTGAGCGTGATCGACATCGACGCGGTGCTCAACCAGGTGCGCTCGACCGCCGACCAGGTCTCGAAGGCGGTCGAATACGTGTTCTATTTCACCCTCGCCGCCGGACTCCTGGTGCTGGTGGCCGCCGTGACCGCGACCCAGGACGAACGCCTCCTCGAAGGCGGCGTGATGCGCGTGCTGGGCGCCAACCGTCGTCAGTTGCGCTTCGCGCAGCTGACCGAGTTCGCTGCCATCGGCCTGCTCGCCGGCCTGGTCGCCGCGATCGCCGCCAGCTTGCTGTCGGGCGCGATCGCGACCCAGGTCTTCGACCTGCCGTGGACGCCGGACTGGCGGCTGCCGACGCTGGGCGGGGCGCTGGGCATGCTGGCGGTCGCCTGCACCGGCATGCTCGCCACCCGGCGCGTGGTTGCCGCGCCCCCGGCGCAGACCCTGCGCGCGATCGCCGGTTGAGGGGCCCTGGGTCGGTCTGGCGCGCTGGCGGGCCGCGGCCTGTTCCAGTCGCGTCATGCATGCGCAGACCACATTGCGAGACCGGTCCGTCGACCCGCAAATCGCGCGCGGTGCAGCTGCCCCCGCCGGGCCCCGGAGAATGCGCGGCGCCCGGCGGAAGCGGTGGAAATGCCGACCAGCGTCGTCGCGCTTCCCGGCCCGCCGTGCGAGACTTCGGGTCGTCGTCGGGGCGCGCCGCCTGCGCGTCGCGCGATGCCGCGCCGCAAGCTTCGCGGCGCTCTTCAAGGTCGCGATCACGCCCCACCGCGGGCCATGGGGAGGTCTGCATGCTGCGATGGATCCTGGTCGGCATGGCGATGCTGGGTTTCTCGCTGGCGTTCGGCACGCAGTCGGTGGCCCTGCTCGCGTTCAGTCTGCTGCTGGGCTTCGGCGGCCTGATCGGGGCCTTGCTCGCATTCGCCGCCGCGCGGATGGATTCGGCCTCGCAGGCGCAATCGTCGCGGGAACTGTCGCTGATCCTCGAAGCGCGCAAGGCCAAGGCGGTTCGCCGTGATGGCGGAGGCGGCGCTTCGCCGTCGGTCGAGTACGCGCCGATCGGCGGCCGTGGCGGTCGCGGGAAACCGGCGGACGATGATCGCGCCCTGGATTCCTCCGACGGCGGCGGCGATGGCGGGGGCGGCGGGGGCGGCGACTGAACTGCGCCGGGTCCCTCCGGGCTGTCGGCCTGGCCGTCGCTGGCCGCTCCCAAACCGCATTCCATCGGGTGATCCGGGGACGCGCATCCGGGCTGGCGGAGGAGGCGCTGCCCGACGATCCACAGCAAGTCGACGGTCACCCGGAGGCTGCGGTGGGCCGGACGGGGCCTCATGGTCCGCCTCCGTTCGTTGCGGGCTCCCGCCGCCGGCGCGCCGGCGGCGCAGGGTCAATCAGGCCAAACGCACCCAGCCCAGGTGCAGGGCGGCGATTCCGACCGCGATCAGCAACAGCCACAGCAACGGCAGCGCCATCAGGGCCACGTAGGCGTCGGGCACCTGCTTCGGGATCACCGTCCGCAGCGGCCGCAGCACCGGCCAGACCATCCAGGTCAGCACCTGGTAGACCTTGTTCTGCTTCGGATCAGCGCCGGCTGCGACGAGGATCAGCCACAGCACCCCGCGTCCCGCCAGCGTCCACATGAACACCGAGATGACGTAGCGGATCAGCCGGTACTCGAACGTGGTTTCCATGGCTCGAGTCTATCGCGTGGCGGAATCGCTGCCGTTCTTGAAAAACGGACGCCGGGCATGAGCCCGGCGTCCGCACCGCGGTACGGCCGGTCGCAGGGGCATGCGACCGCCCGTGGGGAGAACGATGTCAGGCCCTCGAAAGGCGCGGGTAACGGATGTTCTCCACCATCGCCTTGATGTCCGGCGAGGTGTCCCTGGTCAGCAGGGACACCACGATCATCGTGAGCATGCCGGCCGGCATGCCGAAGATGCCGCCGCTGATCGCGTTGATGCCGAACCAGCGGCCGTCCAGCGCCGGATCCGGATTCGGCGGGGTGGGGAAGAACGACACGCCCAGCAGGGCGTTGAAGTTCCAGCCCACGCCGGCGATGTAGTAGCCCGCCAGCAGGAAGCCGACCAGCATGCCGGCGATCGCACCGGCCTTGTTGGCACGCTTCCAGAACACGCCGAGGAACAGGGCCGGGAAGAACGCCGAGGCCGCGAGCGAGAAGGCCTGGCCGACCAGCTGCAGGATCGTCGCGGGCGCGTGGATGGTGGCGTAGGCCGCGACCGCAGCGATCGCCACCAGCAGCACGCGGGCGATGGTCAGGCGCTGCACGACCGAGGCGCCCGGGTTGATCACCTTGGTGTAGAAGTCGTGCGACAGTGCGTTCGACATCGTCAGCAGCAGGCCGTCGGCGGTGGAAAGCGCCGCGGCCAGGCCGCCGGCGGCCACCAGGCCCGAGATCACGTAGGGCAGACCGGCGATCTCCGGCGTGGCGAGCACGATCGCATCGCCGTGCAGCCACAGTTCCTTCAGCTGCACGATGCCGTCGCCGTTGCCGACCAGCGGCGTGCCGCCCGCACCGGCGGTCGCGCAGGCCTTGACCGAGGCCGCAACGTCGACCGCGTCGCACACCGCGACCACGCCGATCTTGCCCCAGTAGGCGACCCACTGCGGCAACTGGTCCAGGCCCTTGCCGATGACGTCGGTATACACCGCGTACTTGGCGAACACCGCGTAAGCCGGGGCGGTGAAGTACAGCAGGAAGATGAACAGCAGCGCCCAACCGACCGAGGTGCGGGCTTCCTTCACCGAGGGCACGGTGTAGAAGCGCATCAGCACGTGCGGCAGGCCGGCGGTGCCGACCATCAGGCAGAAGGTCAGCGCCATGAAGTTCGCCATGTCAGTGCGCGCGAACGGCACCACGTGGCCGGCCGCGACGCCGAACTGCTGCTCGAGCTCGCCGATCTTCTCCAGCACCCCGCCGTAGGCGAACTGCGGGATCGGGTTGCCGGTCACCTGGATCGACATCCAGATCACCGGGATCAGGTAGGCGATGATGAGCACGATGTACTGCGCCACCTGGGTCCAGGTCACCGCGCGCATGCCGCCGAGCATCGAGCACACGAGCACGCCGCCCAGCGCGGCGATGATGCCCCACATCATCTCGATGCCGAGGAAGCGGCTCATGATCAGGCCGGCGCCCGACAGCTGCGCCATCAGGTACACGAAGGACACCACGATCGCGCACACCACGCCGATCAGACGGATCGTGTTGCCGCCGTAACGCGCGCCGAGGAAGTCCGGAATCGTGTACTGGCCGAACTTGCGCAAGTAAGGAGCGATCAGCAGCGCCACCAGCACGTAGCCGCCGGTCCAGCCCATGATGAAGGCCAGCCCGTCATAGCCCTGCACGTAGAGCGTGCCGGCCATGCCGATGAAGGACGCCGCGCTCATCCAGTCCGACGCCGTGGCCATGCCGTTGAACACGGCCGGCACCCTGCGGCCCGCGACGTAATACTCGTCGGAGCTCATGGTGCGGCTCATGATGCCGATCATCGCGTACAGGCCGATCGTGGCCGCGAGGAACACGTAGCCGATCGTGCGGTCGGAAAGGTTGAGGAAGTACTCGGCCAGTGCGAGCACCACCAGGAACACCAGGAAACCCCCGGTGTACATGCCGTAGATCTTCGGAAGGCGGGAGATGAAGTCGCCGCCGGCTGCGGTGGCCATAAGTCAGTCCTCCTCCGCCACGCCGAACTCTTTGTCGAGCCGGTTCATGTAGCGCGCGTAGTAGAAGATGATCAGCAGGTAGATCACCAGCGCGCCCTGCGCGCCCATGTAGAAGGCGAACGGAAAGCCGAAGAACGAGATCCCGTTCAGCTCCTTGGCGAAGTACGCCACCACGTAGGTGACCACGAACCAGATCGCGAGGAGCACCGCGGTGACCTTCACGGTCCGCCGCCAGTACTCGGCCCGCCGGGCGTCGCCGCCCTCGCTGCCTGTTGCCATGACCTCTCCTCCCAAGGTGTGTGACGTGCCGCGCGCGGCGCACGATGCAGGCCGCAACCCCACGGCACCGCGCGACCCAATGCTGTGCTGCGCCCGGCGGCGCCGCCATTCGACCTTCGACTAGCGCGCGTGGTGCATCGCAGCACGGGCGCCTTCGCTCACGCCCGCTTCACGCCCGCTGGCTCGATTGGCGCCGTCGGCGGGCCCCTCTGGCAGCGTGCAACGCGCTGCGATGTCGTCGACCCCAACCTCGACACAACCGGTCCAAAGGGGGCCCGTCATGGAATTCGTTTCCACGTTCCTGCTTGCCGACTTCATGGGCAAGGCCACCTGGCTGTGGCTGATGTTCGTCGGCATCGTCATCGCGCTGCTGGTGTTCGACCTCGGCGTGCTCAACCGCAAGGACCACGAGATCGGCGTGCGCGAGTCGCTGTGGCTGTCGGCCGGCTACATCGCGATCGCGATCGGCTACGGCGCCTGGATCTGGTGGTACATCGGCGCGCAGTCCGGCACCGAGTACTTCACCGGATTCCTGATCGAGAAGTCGCTGGCGATGGACAACGTGTTCGTCATCGCCCTGATCTTCTCCTACTTCGCGATCCCGCGCCTGTACCAGCACCGCGTGCTGTTCTGGGGCATTCTCGGCGTGATCGTGCTGCGCGGCATCATGATCGCGCTCGGCGCCACCCTGGTGGAGCAGTTCAACTGGGTGCTCTACCTCTTCGGCGCGTTCCTGATCATCACCGGCATCAAGATGCTGTGGATGGTCGACAACATGCCGGACATCGGCAACAACCCGCTGCTGCGCTTCCTGCGCAGGCGCTTCCGGGTCACCGACGAGGTGCACGGCAACGCCTTCACCGTGCTCAAGCCCGATCCCGCGACCGGCAGGATGGTGCGCTACGGCACGCCGCTGCTGCTGGCCCTGGTCCTGGTCGAGTTCGCCGACCTGATCTTCGCGGTCGACTCGGTGCCGGCGATCTTCGCCATCACCCAGGACCCGTTCATCGTCTACACCAGCAACATCTTCGCCATCCTCGGCCTGCGCGC
>DHLY01000054.1:37106-37768 GCA_002405525.1 Proteobacteria bacterium UBA4656 | reverse complement strand
TTCTACAACCAGATCTGGGGCAAGATGGACCCGATGATCTCGCTCGGCGTGACCTTCGGCCTGCTGGCGGTCGGCGTGATCGTCTCGCTGTGGAAGACCCGCAACGAGCCGGCGCCGCCGCTGGATGCGCAGCACATCGGCGAAGCGGTGGGCGACCGCCACTTCGTCGGCAAGGGCAAGGCGCCGGGCGGCGGCGCCTGAGTCACGGGCGGGCCCGGGCGCGGGAGTCCGAGCGGGCGCCCGCCACATACCGGAGGAACGGCGATGGACACCCCACAGGCACGCCCACGCTCCGCGCTCGACTGGATCGAGTGGTTGGGCAACAAGCTGCCGGAGCCGGCGATCCTGTTCGCGCTGCTGGCGCTGCTCGTGGTGCTGGTGTCGGCGCTCGGCAGTGCGCTCGACTGGCAGGTGCAGCCGGTGCGGCCGGTGGTGGTCGATCCGCCGGCCGAGGCGACCGTCACGGCGAGCGAGGCGGCGGGCCGGCCGACGCTGGCCCTGGTTGCGTCCGGCGCGCCGATCGAACCGCGCAGCCTGCTGTCGGTCGACGGCATCTACTGGATGCTGTCCTCGGCGCTGCGCAACTTCACCACCCAGCCCGCACTGGGGCTGATCTTCGTTGCCGTGCTGGGCATCGGCATCGCGGAGAAGCTCGGCTTCTT
>DHLY01000054.1:31214-36772 GCA_002405525.1 Proteobacteria bacterium UBA4656 | reverse complement strand
TGTTCCCGGCCGGCAGCGACGGCGCGCTGGCCGGCTTCGCGCAGGACGCGGCGCGCGTGCTCGACCCGCAGTACACGGTCAACATCCTGCACAACTGGTACTTCAAGGCCGCCTCCGCGCTGCTGGTGACGGCGGTCGGCTGGTTCGTCACCGACCGCATCGTCGAGCCACGCCTGCAGCGCACGGCCCCGCGCGACGGCGCCGGCGAGGCGGCGGCCGACATGCGGCTGGATGCGCGCGAGCGGCGCGCGCTGGGCGGCGCGCTGGCGGCGATGGCCGCGGTCGGCGCGCTGCTGGCGGCGATGATCCTGCTGCCGTCGATGCCCCTGCACGGGCCCGGCCAGCCGCGCCTGCCCAACGACCGCGTGCTGGCCCACATCCCGATCGAGGTGGCGCCCGAAGGCAGTCCGATCGAAGCGCCCGCGCACGACGTGCTGGCGCGCGAGCCGCTGCTGGTGACCGAGACCCCGCAGGTCGGGCGCCTGGTCGAGAACCCGGGCCCGCGCTGGTCGCACGTCATCGTGCCGCTGATCTTCCTGCTGTTCGCGGTGCCCGGCGTGGTCTACGGCGCGATGACCGGCGCGCTGCGCGGCCAGAAGGACCTCAACGAGGCGCTCAACCACGGCATCCGCACGCTGGCGCCGGTGCTGGTGATGCTGTTCTTCCTCGCCCAGTTCACCAGCTACTTCGCCTACTCGCACCTCGACCGCATGATGGCCTATGCCGGTGGCGCGCTGCTGGTGGCCGCCGACCTGCCGGTGGCGGTGCTGCTGGTGGCCTTCGTCGCGGTGGTGATCGGTGGCGACTTCGCGATGAGCGGGCTGATCAGCAAGTTCGGCGTTCTGGCGCCGATCTTCGTGCCGATGTTCATGCTGGTCGGGATCAGCCCGGAGCTGACCACCGCGGCCTACCGCATCGGCGACTCGGTGGTGAACATCGTCACCCCGCTCAACAACTACCTGCCGATCATCCTCGCGGTGCTGCTGAAGTACCGGCAGGGCGCCGGCATCGGCACCCTGATCGCGCTGATGGTGCCGTACTCGCTGGCGCTGGGCGTGGCGTGGACCGCCTTTCTGCTGGGCTGGGTCGCGCTCGACCTGCCGCTCGGCCCGGACGGCCCGCTGTGGTTCGTGCCGGGCTCGCCGTGAGCCGCGGCGCGCCACCGGCCGCGTGCGCGGCCGATGGCGGGCGCGGCGTGGCTTAGAACGAGTAGCGGGCGACCAGGTGCAGGCGGCGCAGGTCGCCGTCGGCACCGCTTTCGAGTTCGCGGTTGGCGAAGCGCAGTTCCGCACCGAGGTCGAGCTTTGGGCTCGGGGTGTGGAAGACGTTGAACGACAGCGAGTCCACGCCCTCGGTCACGCCGGTGCCGGTGAGCGCGACATCGTTGTCGTAGCGCGAGGACGAGTAGTAGACGTTGAACCGCGTCTTCGGGGTGAAGGCGTGGCGCAGGCCGACGAAGCCCGCGGTGCCGTCGATCGCCTCCAGGTCGCCGGTGGCGTCGAGCACGGCGTCACTGGCGATGCCGAGGCCGATGTAGCGGCCGATCGCCTGGCCCGTGTACAGCCCGAAGCGGACGTCGGTGTCGGGACTGAAGTTGTAGCGCCCGGACACCGATCCGGCGAGCGCGATCCGCGTGTCGTCGATCGCGCCGGCGCCGGTCGTCTGGTAGGCGAGCTGGCGCACCAGCACGCCGGCGGTCAGGTGGCCCCAGGGCTGGGTCCAGCGGTAGCGCGCGGTCAGGTCCGGCAGACTGTTGTCGTCGGTCTGGATGCGCGTGCCGCCGCGAAACGGCGTGATGGTGGTCTCGGGGTTCTCCAGCGAGAACGACCACGGGCCGCTGGTGTAGCGGATCATCGGCTGGCGCACGAACACCGTGCCTTCGGTCGGGCCGACCAGGTCGACGGCCTCCGGCAGCGCGACCGCGTCCATGAAGTTCGACCAGGTCTGGCCGAACAGCCAGTTGTTCCACGAGAACCAGGCGTGGCGCACCGACAGGCCGTAGGTATTGGTGGCGACCTGGGTGCCGAGCGCGCCGCCGAACACGTCGCCTTCGAGACGGGCCGACAGCTTGTCGCCGGTATCCGTGGTGTGGTCGACGCCGAAGATGTAGCGGCTGAACTTGATGTGCGAGTTCAGGTCGGTGCCCTCGTCCGCGGCGCCGACCGGGATGCCGCCGGGCACGTAGAGGTCGCGCCCGGCCGTGGAATCGGGAATCTCGCCACCGTCGGTGCGGGTGGCCAGGGCCTCGGTGCGCATGAAGCCGGAGAAGAAGAACCGCGTGCCGGGATTGGCGTTCGGCGTGATGGTGGTGGCCTGGACCGGCAGCGGTGGCGGGGGCGTGCCCGGCGGCGGGGGCGGCGGCGGCGCCTTCTCCGCCTTCAGTTCGGCCATCAGCGCGCCGAGCTGCTTCTCCAGTTCGGCAATGCGATTCTCCAGTTCCTGCTCCTTCGCGCTCTGCCCGAAAGCCGGGGCGGCGGACAGGCCGGCGGCGACCGCCAGCGCGAGCAGGGAGTGGCGGAGCATGAGGGACGGGGCCATGCGGTTTTCCTTTGCTGTTGCGACTAGGGGGCCGCGCCGCTCGCGGCGGCGACGCCATGGTCCCAGTGCGAAGGGGATGGCGTGGCGGCGCGAAACGCCCAGGCGCTCCGCGGCACGCTCCTCCCCGAGCGTGGGAGCGCACGGTGTCGCACGCCACCGCACCCCTCGCCATTCGCCTTTGGTCGTAAGCTCGGCCCGCAGTTGACCAAAGTCTGGTTGCGGCGCCGCACCATCGGTCACACAGTTCGAGGGCGCGGCTCGCTCGCGCCGTCCGTCTGGGAGAGGAAACCATGTCGAGAATCCATCCGGTACCGCGCGAGTTCGCCGAGCACGCCCGCGTCACCGCCGGCCAGTACAAGCTCGGCTACAAGCATTCGATCGGGAATCCGGAGCGCTTCTGGGGCGACGCCGGTCGCCGCCTCGACTGGCTGCGGCCCTACACCCGGGTCAAGGATGTGTCCTATGCGATCGAAGACTTCCACATCCGCTGGTACGAGGACGGCCTGCTCAACGCCGCCGCGAACTGCCTCGACCGCCACCTGTCCACCCGCGGCGACAAGACCGCCATCATCTGGGAAGGCGACGATCCCGCGCAGTCCTCGCACTTGACTTACCGCGAACTGCACGAGCGGGTCTGCCGTTTCGCGAACGCGCTGAAGGCGCAGGGAGTGGTCAGGGGCGACCGGGTCACGATCTACCTGCCGATGATTCCCGAGGCTGCGGTGGCGATGCTGGCCTGCGCGCGGATCGGTGCGGTTCACTCGGTGGTGTTCGGCGGCTTCTCGCCGGAGTCGCTGGTCGGTCGCATCGAGGACTGCGGATCGAAGCTGGTCATCACCGCCGACGAGGGACTGCGCGGCGGCAAGAAGGTGCCGTTGAAGGCCAATGTCGACGCGGCGCTGGGCAGCGGCAAGGTGCCGTGCGTCGAGCGCGTGATCGTGGTCCGCCGCACCGGGGGGACGATCGGCTGGACCGAAGGCCGCGACCGCTGGTATCACGAACTGGTCGGCGCCGCATCCGCGACCTGCGAGCCGGAGACGATGCGCGCGGAGGACCCGCTGTTCATCCTCTACACCTCAGGCTCCACCGGCAAGCCGAAGGGCGTTCTGCACACCACCGGCGGCTACCTCGTCTGGGCGTCGTACACGCACGAATGCGTGTTCGACCTGCGCGAGGATGACGTGTACTGGTGCACCGCCGACATCGGCTGGGTCACCGGCCACAGCTACATCGTCTACGGCCCGCTGGCCAACGGCGCGACCACCCTGATGTTCGAGGGCGTGCCCAACCACCCCGACGTGAGCCGCTTCTGGGAGGTGGTGGACAAACACAAGGTCAGCATCTTCTACACCGCGCCGACCGCGATCCGCGCGCTGATGCGCGACGGGGACGGGCCGGTCAAGAAGACGTCTCGCGCCTCGCTGCGCCTGCTCGGTTCGGTCGGCGAGCCGATCAACCCGGAGGCCTGGGAGTGGTACCACCGGGTGGTCGGCGACGGCCGCTGTCCGATCGTCGACACCTGGTGGCAGACCGAGACCGGCGGGATCCTGATCACCCCGCTGCCCGGCGCCTTCGACCTCAAGCCCGGCTCGGCCACCCTGCCCTTCTTCGGCGTGCGCCCGGCGCTGGTCGACAACGAGGGCCGCATCCTCGACGGCGCGGCCGAAGGCAACCTGGTGCTGCTCGACTCCTGGCCCGGCCAGATGCGCACGGTCTATGGCGATCACCAGCGCTTCATCGACACCTACTTCAGCACCTTCAAGGGCATGTACTTCACCGGCGACGGCGCGCGCCGCGACGACGAGGGCTACTACTGGATCACCGGCCGCGTCGACGACGTGATCAACGTGTCCGGCCACCGCATGGGCACCGCCGAGGTCGAAAGCGCGCTGGTCGCGCATCCGGCGGTGGCGGAGGCCGCGGTGGTGGGCGCCCCGCACGACATCAAGGGCCAGGGAATTTATGCCTACGTCACGCTCAGGGCCGGCGTCGACGCGACCGAAGCGCTGCGCAAGGACCTGGTCGCCCACGTGCGCGGGGAGATCGGCGCGATCGCCTCGCCGGACTGGATCCAGTGGGCGCCCGGCCTGCCCAAGACGCGCTCGGGCAAGATCATGCGCCGAATCCTGCGCAAGATCGCCGCCAACGAGCACGATGCGCTGGGCGACATCTCGACGCTGGCCGACCCGCTGGTGGTGCCGGTCCTGGTCAACGAACGGATGAACCGCTGAGCAGGACGGAGCGGCCGCCGCGCCGCGACAGGCGCCGCCCTGCGACCAAGGCCGGGTGGGCGGCCGCGCCGCGGAGAGGCATCATCGAAGGCATGGCGCCCCTCGTTCCCGGCACCGAACGCACGCACTTTCCGGACTCGGTCGTGAGCCGCCGCACCATGGGCGAAATCCTGATCGCCGACGATCATCCCCTGTTCCGCGAGGCGCTCAAGGGCGCGGTCGCCTCGGCCCTGCCCGGCGCCGAGATCCGCGAAGCCCGGGACGTCGGCACCCTGCTGGCGCTGGTCGACGCATACCCGCACGCCGAGCTGCTGCTGCTGGACCTCAACATGCCCGGCGCCAACGGCTTCTCGGCGCTGGTGCACGTGCGCGCCCTGCACCCCGGTCTTCCGGTGGTGGTGGTCAGCGCTCGCGAGGACGGCGACACGGTGCGCCGCGCGATGGCCCACGGCGCGACCGGCTTCATCCCCAAGAGCGCCGACGTATCGACCCTCGTCGGCGCCCTGCAGGTGGTACTCGACGGCGAAACCTGGGCGCCGCCCGACACCGGACGCCCGGGCGCGCTGGAACCGGAGGAAGCCGCGCTGGCGCGCCGCCTGGCCGAGCTCACGCCGCAGCAGTTCCGCGTGCTCGGAATGGTCTGCGCGGGCCTGCTCAACAAGCAGATCGCCTATGAGCTGCGCTCGCTCCCACAGGCGAGGAACCATCGCCGCGACCCGCCTCATCCCGCCGCGACCTCGCGCTGCTGCGCCAGCGCGGCGAGCAGCGCGCGCAGCGCGGCCGGCTTGA
>DHLY01000054.1:30999-31127 GCA_002405525.1 Proteobacteria bacterium UBA4656 | reverse complement strand
CGGGGTACACACCCGCACCCAGGCGGTGATGCTGGCCGGCAAGCTCGCCCTCGACCAGGCCTTGGTGCTGCCGCCGCCGGAAGACGACGAAAGCTGAGGCAGCGCGCTGTGGGGGGGGGGGGGGGGGG
>DHLY01000054.1:16125-30726 GCA_002405525.1 Proteobacteria bacterium UBA4656 | reverse complement strand
GCGCGCGCAGCGCGGCCGGCTTGACCGGCTTGCGCAACAGCGCGTAGCCGCGCGCGCGCGCCAGCGCAGCGAGGGTGTCGGACGCGTCCGCGGTGATCAGCGCGCCGGGCACATCGGCCACGGCGCGCAGTTCGTCCAGCGCATCGAGGCCTTCGACCCGGTCGTGCAGGTGGTAGTCCGCCAGCACCGCGTCCGGAGGGTGCTCGCGCATGCGCGCCAGCGCTTCGTCCACCGTGGTCGCCGCCACCACCTGCACGCCCCAGCGCTCCAGCAGCAGGCGCATGCCGTCGAGAATGTCGCGATCGTTGTCGAGACAGAGCACGCGCAGCGACGGCAGGCGCGCCGCGACGGCGGAATGCGGCGCGACCCGGGTGCAGTCGCGCGGATCGCCCAGCGGCACGTCGACCGAGAAACAGCTGCCATGTCCGGGGCGTGAGCGCAGGGTCAGCCGATGGCCCAGCAACCGCGCGATGCGCTCGCAGATCGAAAGCCCCAGCCCAAGCCCCTTCTCGCCCCACGGCGAAGCCTGGTCCAGGCGCTGGAACTCCTCGAAGATGCGCTGCCGGTGTTCGCCGGCGATGCCAGGTCCGGAGTCCCAGACCTCGACCCGCAGCATGCCGCCGCGGCGGCGCGCGGCCAGCAAAACGCCGCCGGACTGCGTGTAGCGCAGCGCGTTGGACAGCAGGTTCTGCAGCACCCGCCGCAGCAGCCGGCGGTCGCTGCGTACGTGCAGGGGCCGCCCGCGGATCCGCAGGGTCAGGCCCCGTGCGGCGGCAAGCGCGGCGAACTGCGCACGCAGGGTGTCGAACACCTCCTCGATCGCGAATGATTCCAGATGGACGCGCTGCGCGCCGGCGTCGAGCCGCGAAATGTCGAGCAGGCCGTCGAGCAGCTCCTCCGCCGCGCGCAGGGCGGTGTCGATGCGCTCGCCGATCATCCCGACTTCGGGGTCGATGCCGGGCCGCGCGCGCAGAGCGGCGGCGAACAGGCGGGCCGCATTGAGCGGCTGCAGCAGATCGTGGCTGGCGGCGGCGACGAAGCGGGTCTTGGACTGGTTGGCTGTCTCGGCGGCGAGCTGGGCGACCTTCTGGGCAGCCAGCGCGGAGGAGAGCTCACGCGTGCGCTCGACCACCCGCTGTTCCAGCCGCTCGGTGGCCTCGCGCAGTTCGTTTTCAACGCGCTTGTAGTCGGTGACGTCGGTGAAGGTCATCAGATACCCACCGCCCGGCAGCGGCGTACCGCGGCCCTCGATCACCCGCCGATCCGGCCGTTCACGCAGGAACACGTGCGGCCGGCCCTGCCGCAGATGCCGGACCCGGCGCTGCACGAGGTCGTCGATCTCGCCCGCGCCGAGCAGCCCGCGCTCGGCGTTGAATCGGATCAGGCCGTCGACCGGGCAACCGACGTAGAGCAGCTCGGGCGGATACTCGAACAGCTCGGCGTAGCGGCGGTTCCAGGCCACCAGCCGCTGGTCGCGGTCGACCACCGAGATGCCCTGCGCCATGTGCTCGAAGGTCGAAGCGAGCAACGTGCGCGAAAAGCGCAGTTCCTGCGAGGCCTCGTCGAGCAGCGAGGCGACCTCGTCCAGCTCCATGCCGCTGCCGCGCAGGGCCGAGGTCAGCACCAGGCGCGACGACGACGCGCCGATCGCGCCGGCCAGCACGCGTTCGACGTGCTGCAGCAGGGCGCGGTCGGCGGTGGCCTCGCGCGGCAAGGCGCGCCCGGTGGCGCGCGCGTGCTCCTCGAACGCTCGCAGGGCCGCGTCTTCGCCGAGGATGCGGGCCGCGAGGTCGAGCAGGTCGCCGACCGTGGCGCGCCCGGCGAGCCGCGCGTCCGGATTCGGCGGCGCACTGCCCGGAACGAGAAACGCGCGCGCCCGGAAGCGCTCGCTCACCGACGGGCGGCGCCAGCGCGAGATCACGGCGAATGCAGCCACGTTGGCGAGCAGCGACCACAGGGTGCCATGGGTCACCGGGTCCAGCGCGTCGAAGCCGAACAGCGCCTGCGGACGCAACCAGCCGATGCCGAGCGGCCCGTCGGCCAACCAGGAGGCGGGCAGCAGGCCGATCCCGGCCAGGGTGGGCAGGAAAAGCGCGTATAGCCATACCGTGAAACCGGCCAGCAAACCGGCCTTGGCGCCTGCAGCGGACGCGTTGCGCAGGTAAAGCCCGGCGACGATCGAGGGCATGAACTGGGCCACGGCGACGAAAGCCAGCAGCCCGACCGAGGCGAGGTTGGGGAAGGCGTCCGACAGGCGGTAGTAACCGAACGCGGCCAGCATCAGGCTGAGGATGGCCAGCCGGCGCACCCACAGCACGAGCCGCGACAGATCGCCACGCTGCGCGAGCCGGATGCGACGCACGCGCGAGAGCATCGGCATCACCAGCTCGTTGGAGACCATGGTCGCCAAGGCCACGCTCTCGACGATGATCATCCCGGTCGCAGCGGAGAAGCCGCCGAGGAAGGTGAACAGCGCCAGCAGATCGGCGCCTTGCGACAACGGCAGCCAGAGGACATAGCGATCCGGATGCACGTCGGGTGGGGCCAGCGCCAGCCCGGCGCTGGCGATCGGCACCACCAGCAGGCTGAATGCCGCAAGGTAGGCGGGAAAGGCCCAGCGCGCGATGCCGACGTCGGCCACGTTCTCGCATTCGACCGCACCGACCTGGAACTGGCGCGGCAGGCACAGCGCGGCGGTGAAGGCGAGCAGGGCCTGGCTGAGGAAGGCCAGGGTCAGCATGTCGTTGCCGTCGATCGGCAACGGGCGGGAGAGCGCGGGTGGTGCGGCATCGC
The DNA here is from genome assembly GCA_002405525.1 of Proteobacteria bacterium UBA4656. Taxonomy (GTDB): domain Bacteria; phylum Pseudomonadota; class Gammaproteobacteria; order Xanthomonadales; family Ahniellaceae; genus UBA4656. The sequence goes on along the minus strand of DHLY01000054.1, from coordinate 27,933 downwards.
GCAACAAAATCCAGGCGAACAGGCCGACCGCGAGGAAGGCGAGCAGCTTGACCAGCGACTCCAACGCGATGGCGAGCATCAGTCCGTGGTGGTGCTCGGTGACGTCCACCGCGCGAGTGCCGAACAGGATCGCGAACAGCGCCAGCGCCAGCGCGACCCAGAAGGTGCCGTCCGCGATCCATGCGTCGCCGCCGACCGCAGTCGAGCCCGCCATCACTTCGAGGCTCATCGCCAGCGCCTTGAACTGCAGCGCGACGTAGGGCACCGCGGCGGTGAGCGCGATCAGGGTGACCAGGGCCGCGAGGTGCTGGCTCTTGCCGTAGCGCGAGGCGATGAAGTCGGCGATCGAGGTGATGTTGCGCTCGTGGGTGATCGTCACCACGCGACGGAACATGCCGCCAAAGGCGATGAACAGCAGTGCCGGGCCGAGGTAGATCGCGAGGTAGTTGATGCCCGACGTGGCCGCGCTGCCCACCGCGCCGTAAAATGTCCACGACGTGCAGTAAACGGCCAGCGCCAGCGCATACACGTGCGGGCGCAGCCAGCGGTGGGTCGGATACAGCGGCCGGCGATCGCCCGCCCAGGCGACCGCGAACAGCACGCCCAGATAGGCGACGCAGACCGCGATCAGCGTGAAACCGCTGAACATGCAGGCACCCTCCCCGCGCGAGCGTACAACAGCGAACGCGGCGATGGTCCGCCCGACGCACCGCTGCGATCCCGGACAACCCGCAGCCGACAGGGCGGCAACGCTCGACCCGGAAGCTTCCGAAGCGGCCGCCGATTGCGGAACGAGGGTTGCACGACCCCCGGGGCGCGCTTCGCGCCCTGCCCTGGAACCCCCGCCCCCCCGGCATGTCCGCGTCGCAGCGGATGCGCGGCAGCAATTCGCCGAAAGTGGCGCGCCCCGCAGGCCGGCTAGCGCGGCAATCCGCGGGTGAGGCGCACCCAGGCCAGCGCAGTGGTCACCGCATCGCCCAGCGCGGTGTGACGGCCCAGCACCGGCACGCCGGCCGCGGCCATGATGGTCTCGTAGCGCAGATCGGGTTCGGCGTGTTCGGGATGGGCGAGGCGCCAGGCATCGCGGTAGACGTCGCGCAGTTCGATCACACGGTTCGGCAGGCGGAACCCGTGGCGGGCTTCGACCATCCGGTCGAGCACGGCGACGTCGAATGCGATGGCGTAACCCAGAATCGGCCGGTTGCCGAGGTGGCGCAGGAAGGCTTCGAGCGCGACATCGGGTTCGAGGCCGGTTGCGACATCCTGCGGCCGCAGCCGATGGTGGCGCATCGCTTCGATGCGGAAGTCGGTCGCACCGCGCACGGTCAGCGACAGCGCCTGCGACAGCCGAACCGAGCGGCCTTCGACCGGCACCGCGGCCAGCGACAGCACGCTGTCGCGGCGCGCGTCGAGACCGGTGGTCTCCAGGTCCACCGCCACGCACCCGTCGCCGCGGAAGCGCTCGAACATCGCCGCGTGCGGCGTGGCGCGCGCGCGCCGGGCATCGAACAGGCGCCTCATCAGTCCCATGCGGGCAGCGTCATTCCAGGTTGAAGCGGGTCTTGAGCCAGCCCTTGAACTCGCCGGCGACCCGCAGGGCGTCGCGCAGCAGGTCGCGGTCGAGGCGCCGCAGACCCGAGGCCACGATGCGGTTCTCGGCCGCAGCGCCCTGCCGCAGGGCCTTGATCTGCTCCGCGAGGCGCAGGCGGATGAACACCGCCAGTGCCTGCATCAGGTCGCGGCCGAACCGCGCATCCAGCGCATGGGCGGCGATCAGCGCCTCGGCTCGGTCGAAGGAGTTGCGCGCATCCACGCGATGCTTGAGCGCCATCACTCGCAGACCGTGCACGATGGGGAAGATCCCGCCCTTCTTCACGTCGACGCCATCGCCCCCACCCTTGATCCCGCCGAACAAGGTCAGCGGGCTATGGAAGTCGACCGCCGGCTGGGCGAAGCCGCGCAGCGCAATCTCGTCGCCGGCGATCGCATACATTGCCTGCCGCACCGGCTCGAACAATGCGGCGTCACCCGCCACCGCGTGGCCGTCGAACAGGATCGCGAGGTTCATCATTGCCTCGGGTTCGGGGCGGCGCGACCAGTCACGCACCTGCGCGATCCACGCGGACTGCGTGCGGCGCCAAGGGGCGTTGCGCACCATGACCCCGCCGGGGCAAGGCGGCCAGCCCATCGCGGTCAACTGCTCCGAGTAGGCGACGGCGACGCGTTCCGCGTCCGGCCAGTCGAGATCGTCGGCCAGCACCAGGGCATTGTCCTGGTCGGTTCTCAGGATCTGCTCGCGACGCCCCTCGCTGCCGAGGACGACCAAGCACACCCTGCCGCGGACCTCCGGCGGGACCAGCAGTTCGAACAGCTTGCCCATCAGGCGGGCATTGAGCGCGCCGATGAGTTCCATCAGGAACGACATCTTGGCGCCCTGCGCGGACAGGGTGCGAACCAGGTCGGTGAGATCGGCGGCGGCGGCGCGCAGTTCGTCGACCGTCGTCGCCCGCGCCAGCCGGAACGAAATGACATGGCTCTTGCTCGAAAAGTGCGACAGCACCTCCATCAGGCCCAGGGTTCCGGCCACCGCGCCACCGCGGGTCACCACTACGCGGTGGATGTGGCGCTGGGTCATGGCGACCAGGGCCTGGAACAACAGTTCTCCCTCGTCGAGGGCCAGCGCCGGGAAGGTTGCATGCGCGCCCACCGGGTCGCCGGGGCTGGCGCCGCCGAGCGCCAGCGCATCCAGCAGGTCGGTGCGGGTGGCGATGCCCAGCCGGCCACCGTCGCGCACCAGCACGCAGTCGGTGTGCAAGCGTCGCATCAGGCCCACCGCCTCGCGGATGCCGGTCGCGGGCGCGGCTTCGGCGGCCTCCACCACCAGCGCGTCGCGGATCCGGGTGAGCATCAGTTCCGCGAGGTCCGACGACTGGTCACGCGCGGCCAGAAGGCGGCGCTTGACCGCCAGCGATTCGTGGAAGTACGCACTGAACTGCGGGTTCTCGGCGATGAGTTCGACGAACAGGGGCGCCGGGATGGCGAAGCACAGCGTGTCTTCGAGCGCGGTGTAGGTGTGCCGCGCGCGCCCGGCGATGGCGGCGAAGGCGCCGAACAGTTCGCCCGCCTCGTATTCCGCGAAGGTCTCGGGCCCGCCGGCGCGCTGGTCGGACGCCAGGACCCTGCCCTTGAGGATCACGTAGACGCTCGGCGACGCCTCCCCGGCGCCGAGCAGGCGCTCGCCGGTCTTGAACCACGCGATGTCGGTGGCGGCAGCGACCCGGCGCGCCTGCGCGGCGTCGAGCAGGTCGAAGGGCGGCTGAGACAGGTCGAGTCCGATCGCGGTGGCAGCGGCCATGCGGGTCCTCGCGGTGGCGGGCGATGCGGCAAGGCTACGCGCTGCCGGGCCGCGGGGCACATCCGACCTCGGTCGGGCACCGCCCGGGGTGGCGCGGCCGTGGGCCCTTGGCATAAGGTGGGAGACAGCCGAACCGGAATGTCCGTGATCGACGCCCGCGCGCCCGCCACACCCTGGACCGCACGCTGTCCACGCGCCCTCGACCCGCGGCCGCTGGCGGCGGGCGACGCCTCGGTGCACCTGTGGCTGCTCCGCGGCGGCCGGGATGACCCGCGCCTGCGCCTGCTGGTGGCCCGATACGCCGGTCTCGATCCGGCCGGGCTCGCGCCGAGCGTCGGCGCGCATGGCAAGCCGTTTCTGGAGGGCCACGCGCTGCGCTACAACGTCTCCCACAGCGGGGAGTGGTCGGCGCTGGCACTGGCGCACGGCACCGAGCTGGGCGTGGACCTCGAGCACCGGCGACGCGTTCGGCGCCGCACGGCGCTGCTGGAACGGTCCTTCACCGACGCCGAACGGGGTCGCCTGGACGGCGGCGGAGACGAGGCCCTGCTGCGCTATTGGGCAGCCAAGGAGGCGCTGGTGAAGGCGATCGGGCGCGGCATCGCATACGGCCTCAAGCAGATCGAAATCGGCGAATCGGCCGACGGCAGCCTGCACGTGGCGCGCCTCGGCGGACCGGCATCCCCGGCCGCACGATGGCGCATCGCGGGCTTCAATCCCGGCGAGGACGGCTTCGGCGTGCTCGCCTACGAGGGCCCGGTGCGCCCGCTGACCTTCTTCCGGGCGCCCGACTGAGACGCCACGACCGCGCCGCGCGGCGTGCCCCGCCGGCAGGCGTCGGAGCAATACTTCACCTGCTCCCAGTTCAGCGCCCACTTGCGCCGCCACACCATCGGACGAGCGCAGGCCACGCAATCCCTGGTCGGCAGGTCGGCCTTGCGGCGCATGCGGCTCACGATGCGGCACCGAACAGATCGGCCTGCGGCGGCGGCGGCACTGCAGCGACGAGGCGACGCTTGCGGCTGCCGTGCTTGGCCAGCACTGCGCGACTGCGCTCGCCCATGCCCGGCCGGCGGCGCCATTCGGTGAGTCGTGCGCGGGCTTCGCGCGCTGCGCGCTCGTGGTCGACCAGCGGCGCGGGATAGTCGTGGCCGATCCGGCAGCCGTGCGCCTGCTGCAGCGCGGGCGGCATCCTCCATGGCTCGTGGACCCACGCCGCAGGCACCTGTGCCAGCGCGGGCAGCCAGGCGCGGATGAAGGCCCCGTCCGGGTCCTGGTCGCGCGACTGCTTCACCGGGTTGTAGATGCGTGGGACGTTGATCCCGGTGGTGCCGGACTGCATCTGCACCTGTGGCCAGTGGATGCCCGGCTCGTAATCGGTGAAGCGGCGCGCCAGAAGCAGCCCGGTATCGCGCCACGGCAGCCACAGATGATAGGCAGCCACCGAGAGCAGCATGGCGCGCATGCGGAAATTGATCCAGCCAGTGGCGGCGAGCATGCGCATGCAGGCGTCCACCAGCGGCCAGCCGGTTTCGCCCGCCGCCCACGCCGCGAGCCGCGCCGGGTCCGGTTCGGCCGCTCGCAGGCCTTCGTAGCCGGGGTGGACGCAGGCGTGCTCGATGGCCGGTTCGGTCTCCAGTTTCTGGATGAAGTGGCAGTGCCAATGCAGGCGCGACTCGAAGGCCACCAGCGCCCGGCGCTGCACGGCGGCGCAGGCCCCTTCGGCGGCGGCGAGGGCGTCGCGGGCGGCACGCGTGGCAGCGACCACCTCGCGCAGGCCGAGCGTCCCCTGCGCCAGATGGGCAGAAAGCCGCGAGCAGGCGCGCGGCGCGCTGCGCGGGCTGGACATCTCGCGGTGGTAGCGCGCGCCGCGCCCGCCAGGCGCGAGGAACCCGCCCAGCAGACGCAGGCCTTCGTCGCGGCCGCCGCGCTGTCGACCCGGACAAGGATCGGACGCGAGGCCGAGGTCGGCGGCGCCCGGGATCCGGCCGGGATCGATGGCGAGCGGCGCCGCCCGCAGTTCCGCGAGTGGCGGGACGGGGTCGCGCACGAAGCGCTCCCACTGGCCGGCCCAACCGGCGCGCAGCCGCAGGCCACGCAACACGCCGAACGGCCTGGGCTCGTGCCAGGCCACGCCCCGCGCGCGGAGCAGGGTGGCGACGGCAAGGTCGCGGGCATAGGTCCAGGCGTTGCCCGTTTCCTGGTGCGACCAGACGGCGGCCACGCGGTGGCGGCCCAGCAGGTCCTCGAGCACCTCGACCGCGGGGCCCACCCGGATCAGCAGCGGCAGGCCGAGCGCGGCGAGGTCTCGGCGCAGTCCGGCGAGACCTTCCATGGCGAAGGCGAACTGGCGAGCGCTGGCATCGGGTTGCCGCCACAGGTCGGGTTCGACGACGTACAGGGCGAGCACCGGGCCGCCGCGTGCGGCGAGCGCCAGCGGTGCATGGTCGACGGTCCGCAGGTCGCGCTTGAACCAGACGATCTGCACAGGGCTGGTCATGGTCGAAGTTTCCAGTCCGGCGGTGAGGCGCCGGTGAATCTTGCGACCGGCGGGTTTTGGGCCCAGCATGGTTGCGACGGACGGAGCCTGCGGCGCGTCCTCTTCAGGCAATCCCGACGGAGTTCGGCCGACCGGTGCAGGATACGTTTTTCCATTTGCTGGAACCGTCCTTGCTCGAAGGGCTGCAACGCGGCGAGCGGGCGGCCCTGGCCGCCGTGTTCGAGCGCTACCAGCGGGCGGCCTACAACCTCGCCCTGCGCATGGTCGGCGATGCGGCGGCGGCGGAGGACGTCGTGCAGGAGGTGTTCCTTCGCCTGCCGCGGGCGGTGGCGCGCTTCCGGGGCGAAGCGCCGTTCGGTGCGTGGCTGCGCCGGATGATCGCCAATGCCTGCATCGACGAGCTGCGGCGGCGGCGCTGGCTGGACTGCGACAGCGCACCGGAATCGCTGCTCGACCCCCGCGGGACGGCGGACCTTGCCGAGGCTCAGGCCGAGGCATGGGCGCTCCTGCGGACGCTTCCGCCCCGTGCGCGCGCGGTGCTGGTGCTGCACGCAGTGGAAGGGTGGACGCACGGCGAGATCGGCACGCTGTTCGGCCAGAGCGAGAGTTATTCCAAGTCGATCCTGTCGCGCGCACTTCGCCGGCTGCAGCGGCACGGTCCGGCAGGGTTGGCAGACGAGGACAACGATGGATCGACCGATGAGGCCCGTAATGAACGTCACGCCCATCGAACCGGCGCTGCCTGAGTCACTGAGGCGGCGACTCGCCGCGCTGCCGGACTTCGTGCCCCCGGCCGGGCTTCGAGAGCGCGTCGCGGCGCAAACCTGGGACGCGCCGCGCGCCGCGCGCTGGCCGCGCGCCGCGGTGGCAGCGGCACTCGGCGCGCTGCTGCTCGCCGGATTCTGGGGCCAGGGCGAGCGAACGCCCGACACCACGGTGCTGGTGGCGCGCATGGCGCTGCTGGAGCGCGAGGTCGCAAACCTGCGCGCGGCGGCCGCGCCCGGCGCCGCCACGACCGCTATGCTCGAAGGTGAACTGTCGCGGATCGATCGCGCCCTGCAGGCCGCCTATGTCGCCGGTGCTCCGCCGGCCACGCTGCATGGGCTGTGGCGCGACCGGGAGGCCGCTCTTCAGCAGCTGTTGCTCGCCTACCAGCATCCTGACCGAATGATCCGCATCTGAATCGGGGAGTCACTTCCATGATCCGCCCTTTGCTCTTGGCCATCAGCCTGTGTGTCGCGGCCGTCGCCGCCGCCGCCCCGACGCCGGAAGAGGTTCTGCGTGCCGAACTGCGTGCCACCGTCGCCCGGGTGATGGCGAGCGGCGCCTTCGCCGATCGCGCCCCGGGAGAGGTCGCGCTGCGCCTTTCGCTGCCGGCCGAGCGTTACCTGGACCTGGGGTTGCTGCTCGACCCGCGCGACCCCGCGAGTGACGGCCTGCGCGTGCTCGGCGCGACGCCGGGCGGTACGGCACAGGCGCTGGGCGTGCGTGCCGGCGACAGACTCGTGGCGGTCGGCGAGTTGAACCTGGTTGGACTGGGGGTCGACGAGGACGGCGGGTCGCGTGCGGTAGCGGCGCTGCAGTCGGCGGTCGGCAGGATGACCGATGGTGAGCGGCTTTCGCTGTCGATCGAACGCGGTGGCCGGCGGATCGCGATCGACGGCGCGGTGACGGTTCGTTACCTGCCGCCACTGCGGGTCGAGCTCGGCGAAGGCGACCGCGTGGCGGCGCTGGGCACCGCCGCGTCGGCGAGCAGCACCGCGGCGCTTGCGACCTCGACCGGCACGGCTTCGGCTGGCGCGAGCGGGGAGGCATGCGGCCGGATCAGCACCTTCCATGTCGCCCCCCGCAGTCAGCGCCTGTACGCCGCACGCGTGCTGGCCATCGACGGCGCAATTCCCGGTCCGGCCGACCAGGACACGTTCCGCCTCGCACCGGGCCGCCATGTGCTGGAGGTGGCAGAGGCCATCGACGCGCAGGATCTGCCGCTGTCGATCTCGCGCCGCCGCGCCGCGACGGGTCGCAGGACCCTGGAGGTGCTGGTGGAACCGGGCAGCACCCAGCTGGTGGCGGCCCGACTGCTAGACACCCTCGGCGGGCGCGATTACTGGGAGCCCGTGGTCTGGAAAACGCTTTCCGAAGCCTGCCGCTGAGGCCGACGGCCGGCATTCCAGGCTACCATCCGGGGCCCGGATATCACCGCGGATGCGCGGATGAAACTCGACCTCGGCTGCGGTAACGCCAAGAAGCCCGGATTCACCGGGGTGGATGTCGCGCCGGATTGCGGCGCCGACATCGTGTACGACCTTCGCACGACACCGTGGCCATTCGCCGACGAATCGGTCGACGAGGCCTGGTGCGCGCACTTCTTCGAGCACCTCGCCGGCGCACAGCGGATCGCGTTCATGGAAGAACTGCATCGCGTGATGAAACCGGGTGCGCAGGCCACGATCATCACGCCGTACTGGACCTCGGGCAGGGCGGTGCAGGACCCCACGCATCAGTGGCCGCCGCTGCTCGAATCGTCATATCTGTATTTCAACCGCGACTGGCGCGAACGCAGCGGCATGGGCCACTACGGCATCCGCTGCGATTTCGACTACCGGTTCGCCTTCGCCTACGTTGACGATTGGGCGCACAAGCCGGCGGAGGAGCGTGAGTTCGCCCGCAAGCATTTCGTCAACGTGGTGGGCGATCTGCACGTCTTCCTGACCCGCCGCTGAGTGCGCGCTTGACCACCCTCAGCGTCAACTTGAACAAGATTGCGGTGTTGCGGAACTCGCGCGGCGAGGACCTACCCAGCGTCGAAACCGCGGCACGCGCCTGCATCGCCGCCGGGTGCGGTGGCATCACCGTGCATCCGCGACCGGACCAGCGACACATCCGGCCGGCCGACGTCGACGCGCTTGCGGCCTGGCTGCCGGTGGAGTTCAACATCGAGGGCAACCCGTTCGCAGGTCCCACGCCGCGCGGCTATCCCGGTTTCCTCGCTCTTGTCGAGCGGGCGCGGCCCGCGCAGTGCACTCTGGTGCCTGACAGCGACGGGCAACTCACTTCCGACCACGGCTTCGACCTCGCGCAGGCTGCGGGTCGCCTGCGGCCGGTGATCGCGCGCCTGAAAGCCTGGGGCTGCCGGGTGAGCCTGTTCATGGACGCGGGCACGCCGGACATCGCGCGCGCGGCCGACCTCGGCGCAGACCGTGTCGAGATCTACACCGGGCCCTATGCGAAGGCCTTTGCGGCCGGTGAGGCCACCGTGGCGCTGGATGCCTGTGCGCGCAGCGCAGAGCAGGCGCAATCCGTCGGGCTCGGCGTGAACGCCGGCCACGACCTCAACCAGGCCAATCTCGGCGTGTTCCTGCGCACGGTGCCGAACGTCCTCGAGGTGTCGATCGGCCACGCCCTGATCGGCGAGGCGCTGTATGACGGCTTGGTGCCGACGGTGCGGCGGTATCTCGAAGTGATCGGCGATGCGACGCGATGAGCGTCGCAGTGGCGGTGGATGTCGCGGGTCGTCAGAGCCCAGGGCCCAGGGCTTAAGAATGACGGCTGGGTGAAGCGCACCGGGCTGTGAGACGCCGCTGGGATAAGCGAAGCATCCCGGCGCACCCGCCGCTGCCACCACGCCAACGAATGGCCCTGGGCCCTGGGCCCTAGGACCTCAATTGATCGGAAACGAAAACGCCGCCGGGTGGTCCGGCGGCGTTTGGGTGTCGCGCGAGGCAGTCTGCGGCCGGTTAGCCCTCAGGCATGTTCTTGAAGCCGATCTTGCTCATGCCAGCGCCCTTCGCCGTAGCCAGGACTTCGGCGACCAGTTCGAACTGCGTCTGGTATTCGATGTCGACCTGCAGTTCCGGCTGCGGGTCCTTGCCCGCCTCGAGACGCAGCTGCGGCTCGAGGGCCGGCTTGATCAGGGGTTGGTCGTTCCAATAGAAGTCACCGCTGGCGGTGATCTTCAGCGAAATCGGCGGCGGTGGCTCGATCGTCGGCGGCACGGTGCTCTTCTGCGGCAGGTCCACTTTCACCTGGTGCACCGGCGACGGTGCATTGAGGATGAACAGGATCAGCAGGCACAGCATCACGTCGATCAGCGGCGTGACGTTGATGTCCGCCATCGGGCCGGCTGATTTGGAGGAGAAGGCCATGGGGAGTCCTCAGCGCTGCGGGGTGGTGACCACCCGCACGCTTTTCATGCCGGCGTTCTTGGCCAGCGAGAACAGCTTGCCGGCGTCTTCCCAGGTGGTGCTCCGGTCGGCACGCAATTGCACCGTCGGCTGCGGCTCACGACGCGCCTCGACGCGCATCTGGGCGAAAAACACTTCGCGCGTGACCGGTCGATCGTTCCAGAAGATGTCGCCGTTATCAGTCAGCGCGATGGTGATGGTCCCGAGGTCTGCGTCGTTCTTTTCCGCGGTCGCCAGCGGCAGTTCGATCTCGACCTTGTGCGACATCAAGGGCGCGGTGATCATGAAGATGATCAGCAACACCAGCATCACGTCCACCAAGGGAGTGACGTTGATTTCCGCCATGACGGAGCCTTCTCCGCCGCCGACCGACATGCCCATGGCCGCTACCGCCCGATTGCTTTGGTGGAAGGATTTGGAACTGCGCGCCCCGGGCACCAGGCCCGGGGCGCGCGGCGAGTCTCGTCAGCGCGGCTTCGGCGCCGCACCGTCCACGCGTGCGCCGGTCGCGAAGAAGTCGTGCAGATCGTGCGCGAATTCGTCGAACCGTGCATTGATCTTGCGGTTGCTGCGGTTCAGGAAGTTGTAGCCGAGCAGCGCCGGAATGGCGACGAACAGGCCGATCGCGGTCATGATCAGCGCCTCGCCGATCGGGCCGGCGACCACGTCGAGCGACGCTTGGCCGGACGCACCGATGCGCAGCAGGGCGTGATACATGGCCCACACCGTGCCGAGCAAGCCGATGAACGGAGCGGACGATCCCACGGTCGCCAGCAGGGTGAGGCCGCCTTCGAGCTTGCTGCTCTCGCGCTGCACCGCCTGGCGCAGGGCGCGGTCGATGAACTCCGAGCGGTTGAGCGCTTCGACCAGGCGCGAACCCTCGTTGCGCTGGTGGTGGGCGGCCGCCGACGCACACTCGAGGGCGATCTTGGAGAACGGCTCCGACTTCGGCTGCTCCTCCATGAAGCGCACGGCGTCGGCTGCCGACGGCGTCTGCCAGAAGGTGCCGATGACGCGCTCCATGCGCGTGGTGATCATCGAATTGCGGATGCCGTTCCACACGATGTAGAACCAGGATGCGAACGACATCACGATCAGCGTGATGAACACGGTCCATCCCACCCAGTCGAACTGGGTGAGCATGTGGCTGAAGCCCATCTGCTGCAGGGCCGCTGCATTCGAATCGATGCCGACCGGAGCGCCCGGCGAGGCCATCGGGTCGAACGGGGCCGGCGCAGGGGCCGGGGTCTCCACCGGAGCGGCGGCCGGCGCCGACTGGGTCGAACTCGCGTCTTGCTGCATGGCTTTACCCTTCGTTGAGCCTGAAGTTGATGGGGACGAGGACCCAGCCCTCGATCTTGCGTCCGTTACGGACTTCCGGGTTGAACTTCCACTTCTTGACTGCCTGCATCGCGGACTGATCGAGCTCGCGGAAGCGACTGGAACGTTCGATCTCGACCTTCAGTGGCGAACCGTCGAGTCCGACCAGCACGCGAAGGACGACCTCGCCTTCCATCCGGCGGCGGATCGCTGCCGGCGGATAGCGCGGCGGATTGGCGCGGCGGTAGCTGGGGTCCTCGGAGGCGCCGGTGTCTGCCACCGGTGGCGCCGGGGGTGCGGGCGGTGCCGGAGGCGGAGCAGGTTCGGACATCGCCAGCGGCTCGTCGAACACCGGGGTGTCCGGCGGCGGCGGCTCGGGTGCCGGTTCCGGCCGCTTTTCGATCTTCTTCACCACCTTGGGCGGTTCGGGCGGCGGCGGCGGCGGCGGC
>DHLY01000054.1:10483-15984 GCA_002405525.1 Proteobacteria bacterium UBA4656 | reverse complement strand
GGTTCTATGAAAACGACATCGACGATGGTCTCCTCGTCCTTGGCCTGCGCCTCCGGCGGCTTGACCGGTGCAAGCAGGAACATGAATAGGCCCACGTGCAGCGACATGGCGCCCCACAGCGCTGTGATCTTGCGCCAGTTCAGGACGTCGGCTTGGTCGTTGGTGTCGTATTCGGCCATGGAAAACCCGTCGGGGGAACGCAGCGTGAAGGCACTCGCATGCTGGCGCTGCCTGCGTGCGGTGCGGAGGCGCTCCCTGCAGCGCAGCCGTGCTTTTCATCACGAGGCGATCGACGGTACACCAGTCGCGCGCCGACTGACAAGCAGAACGGTACGTGAATGAAATCGTTTTCTTCAGCCGCCGCGACCGCCGCGTGCGCTGCGCAGCCAGGCTTCCGCCATGGTCTTGGTTCCGGGGAATGAACGCGCCTTTTCGTAAGCGGCGATTGCGGCCGCCTGATTGCCCAGTTCGGCTTCCGCGTTGCCCAGCAGGATGTAGGCCTCGCCTTCCCGCTTGAGCCCGCCGCGCGACAGCGCCTGGCTCATCGCCAACTTGCCCTCGGCAAAGCGCTCCTTTTCCTGGATCAGAAGCTGCGCGCGCACGAAATCGATTTCGCCGTTCTTGGCCAGAGGCGACGCGCGGTCGTAGGCGGTGATTGCCTTGTCGAAGGCTTCGGTCTGCTGCACGCTTTCGTCGGCCGCGTCCTGCGCCGTAAGCACCCAGGCGTCACCGAGGCCCTTCAGGGTGTCGAGGTCCTCCTTGAGGATGCCGGCGGCGAGGCCTTCGTTGATCGTGCGCGCCGCTTCGGACGGGCGCTCCACGAAGTTGTAGAGCTGGAACAGCTGGCGCAGGTCGGAGGCTTCGGTCAGCAGGCCGCGCGATTTCGCGGCTTCCAGCACCTGGATCGCCTTTTCGCCCTGTTCGAGTTCAATGTAGATCGACGCCAGTTGGCGCGCCACGGTTTTCTGCGCAGGGTTCTTGGCGAGTGCGGCCTCGGCGGCGGCGGCGGCGGCGGTGAAGTTCTCGGCGTCGTAATAGGAGGCGACCAGAAGCTGCTGCCAGGTGTCCGACGGCTCTGGCGAAAGCGCGATCGCCTTCGACATCGCGGCGGACGCCTCCGGAAAACGCTCCAGCCGGTAGAGGGCGTTGCCCTTGAGCGCCATTGCCTCGGCGGTTTCCTTGCCGGTCAGCGCGATCCATCGCTCCACTGCGGCCAGCGCGGCGTCGTAACGCTCGTCCATCAGGTTCATTTGCGCGACCTGGTAGACCAGGTTGAAGTGCGACTTGTTGTCCAGGCTGTCGAGCGCGAGTGCCTTTTCGTTGGTCTCGACGGCGCCGGCGATATCGTCTTGGTTGTACAGCACCTGCGCCAGGCCCTGCAGGCACAGCGCCTTCTCGTAGGGGCTGGACCTCGGGTTGTCGAGGATCGACTGCAGGACCTCGCGCGCTTTTTCGTCCTCGCCCTGGTCGAGCAGGTCGTAGGCCTCGTTGATCTTCTTGGAGTTGCCTTCGGAGACCTTCAGCGAGCGCGGTTCGGCGCGGGTCGCGTTGGGGAACTCGTTCTCCTCCTTCTTGCCGCGCTGGGCCAGCGCATCGCCTGCGGCGAGGGTGATCAGCAGCAGCAGGGAGAGGGCCTGGAGGAAACGCGGGGCGGTCTGCATGGGAACCTCGGCGGGATGAGTGCACGCGGACGTGAAGTACGTTCCGCGGGGGTCCAAGCCTAGCGCCGGCGGCGCACGGGCCTCAAGCCGCGCCGCCGGAGCGACACCTGCGGCATTCACTTGCAACGTGCCGCGGTGTTGCGCGGGGTTGGGCGCACGGTGTGGTTCAGATGGTCGGGAAATGAGCCCGCGAGAAAGCCACCCGCTCGGCCGGGTCCTTCGACAGCGCGCCCGCGACCTCCAGTTCCTGGATACGGCGCAGGCGGTTCAGCAGGCCGTTGCCGTTGGCGATCTGGATTGCGAGCCCGGGTCGGGCGTTGAGTTCGAGAATCAGCGGACCGAGGTTCCGGTCGAGCACGATGTCGACGCCAACATAGCCCAGCTGCGAGAGTTCATAGCAGCGCGCCGCGATCAGCAGCAGCTCGTCCCAGCGCGGGATCGCCAGTCCGACGATCGAATGCTCAGTGTCGGGATGCTCCTTGACCGGCTCGTTGCCCCAGACGCCGCGCCGGGTCAGCCCCGTGGGGATGTCGATGCCGACGCCGATCGCGCCCTGGTGCAGATTGGCCTTTCCGTCTGAAAGCCGCGTCGGCAGGCGGATCATCGCCATCACCGGGTAGCCGAGGAAGACGATGATGCGGATGTCCGGCACGCCCTTGTAGGACACGTTGTCGAAGATCGGGTCGAACTGCACGCAGTACTCGACCAGAACGTGGTCCGGTTGTCCGCCGAGGCTGAACAGGCCGGAGAGAGTGTTCGACAGGTGGTGATCGAACTCCTCGCGGCCCATGAACTGGCCGTTGCTGCGGCGGTACTTGTCGCCACGACGACCATTGATCACCAGAATGCCGTCGCCGCCGGAGCCATGCGCGGGCTTGACCACGAACTGCTCGCGGCCGCGCAGCTTTTCGTGCAGGTCGGCGATCTCGTGCTCCTCGCGCACCACCGCGTACAGCTCGGGCACCGGCAGGCCGGCTTCGATCGCCAACCGTTTGGTGATCAGCTTGTCGTCGACGCGTGGGTAGAACTTGCGCGGGTTGTAGCGCAGCACGTACTCGGCGTTACGTTCACCGATGCCCATCAGCCCCTTGCTGCGCAGCCGCCTGGCGGTCTCGATCAGTCCGAACATGGCCGCCCTACTCCGCGGGCTTGCCGGAGCCGCCGGCATCCGCGGCGGCGGCGGCCGGCGCCGGTGCGATCGGGTCGCGCGCCATCGCCCGGAAGCGGAACAGCTCGGTCAGGCGGTAGCCGGAGTAGCGGCCCAGCACCAGGGTGAGGGCCAGCAGCACGAGCAGCAGTTCGGGGAACACGAAGATCAGGTGCTGCAGGTTGGCCTGCTTCATCGCCAGGTAGGCCAGCACCGCGATCGCAATCGAACCACCCGCCTGGGTGATGGCGAAGCCCGGCCCGCGCTCCTCCCAGGCCACCGACACGCGCTCGATGGTCATCGTCATGATGATCATCGGGAACAACGCGACGTTGAGACCGACTTCGATGCCCAGCCGGTTGCTCACCACGCTGACCAGCGCCATCAGCATCACGACCACGATCAGCACCGCGGTCAGGCGCGGTACCAGGAGCAGTTTCAGTCGCTCCATGTAGAAGCGCACCAGCAGGCCGGCGCTGATCACGGTGAAGAACAGGATCACGCCCGGCACCAGACCGGTCCAGTTGAAGGCGAGTGCGATCAGCACCGGCATGAACGTGCCGAAGGTCTTGATGCCGACCAGGTTGCGCAGGATCAGCATGATGAAGGCCCCGACCGGGACCAGGAGCAGGATCTTGTAGACCTCCTGCGCCTGCAGCGGCAGGTCGAGCAGCGAATAGGCGACCAGGTTCTTGTCGCGCGCTTCGAGGCGCTGCTTGGCGGTGTCGAGGGCGTCAGCGAGGCTGCGCACGGTACTGAACACCACCACCTCGTTGCGGCCTCCCGTGAGGTCCACCAGCGGTACTTCGCCGCGCTTCCACACGAACAGCCCGCGCGGCCAGCCGGTCGTCCCGCTCTCTGCATCGACCGTGTTCCAGACCCGTGCGTCGGTGTCCCAGACCTGGAGCCAGGTGCGAAGCATCGCGTTGGTGGTCGAGTCATCGAGCAGCAGGCCGTGCAGCAGGCGTGCGGCGACCTGGCGATCGGCCAGCAGCGACACGGCAAGCCGCGCGCGCGCGTCGACGGTGGACGCCCGCTCGGTGAGCAGCTTCACTTCCTCGGAAGGCATCTCTGCGTTCAGGCGGCGCAGCAGTTCGGCGGCGAACGTGGTGCTGTCGACCGATTTTGCGCGCACGTCGTCGAGCAGTGCGGCGCGCGCGGTGACGAAGGGTTCTTCCCAGGTGCCCGGAACCGGCACCACGGGTTCGTCGCGAAACACCGGCACGCGCTCATCGCGGAAGATGGTCGCGCGGTAGTACAGCACCGCTTCGCCGCCGCCGGCGCGGCGGATCTGCCACTGCACCTCGCGCGCGCCGTCGACGCCGGCGAAAGCCATACCGTAGCCGCGTGCCACGTAGCGCTCGTCGAGAATGGAATAGCCCGGTGGATCGTTGGGAAGCTGCAGGACGACGCGGCTCGGTCCGCGCGGCGCGTCGTATTCGACGCGCGCCTGGATTTCCCACACCTCGGTCTGTGCGACCGGGGTGAGCGGGAAGTTCAGCACCTTCCATTTCCATAGGAACCCGGCGACGCCGAGCGACGCTAGCGCCAGCGCCAGCAGGTACAGCGTGGTCTTCTTCATCGACACTCCATGCCCGCGGGCGAGGGCGCCCACGGGTGCCGCGATGGTGGCCGATCGCGCCTCAGACGTCGAGGTTCGACACCCGCAGCGCGTTCTGCTCGATGAACTCGCGCCGCGGCTCGACCACGTCGCCCATCAGGGTGGAGAAGATCTGGTCGGCGGCCACGGCGTCCTCGATCCGCACCTGCAGCAGGCGGCGCGTCTCCGGGTTGACCGTGGTCTCCCACAGCTGCTCCGGGTTCATCTCGCCGAGGCCCTTGAAGCGCTGGATGGTGCGACCCTTCTTGGCTTCGTCCATCAGCCAGGCGTGCGCCTCGTGGAAGTCACGCACCGGCTGGCTGCGGCTGCCGCGCGCGATGCGCGCGCCGGCCTGCACGAAGCCGTCCAACGCCGCGGCGGCGGTGCGGATCGGCGCGTAGTCGGCGGAGCCGAAGAACGCCGCCGACAGCAGCGACTCGGTGGCCAGCCCATGGTGCTGTTTGCGAATGCGGATCGCTCCGGGTCGCTCGGGCGTGGCCACCAGCGCCTCGAAGACGTAGCGCGGCTTGCCCAGCGAGGCCACGGTGAGCGCGCGCGACAGCCTCGCCACCCAGGCCTCCAGCGCGACGGCATCGTCGAAATCGGCGACTTTCAGCGGCGGCAGGTCGACCAGCGCGCGCAGCACGCCGGGATCGTGGCGGTGCCCGAGGCGCTCGATCTGCTCCATGGCCGCCGCGTAGTCGCGCAGCAGCGTCTCCAGCCCCTGCCCCGCCACCGGCGGTGCGTCGGGCGCGTAGTGCATCGCCGCGTCCTCGACCGCGTTGCTGATCAGGTAGGCCGACAGCGCGGCTTCGTCCTTGAGGTAGAACTCCTGCTTGCCCTGCTTCATCTTGAACAGCGGCGGCAGGCCGATGTAGATGTGCCCGCGCTCGATGAGGACCGGCATCTGGCGGTAGAAGAAGGTCAGCAGCAGGGTGCGGATGTGGGATCCGTCCACGTCCGCGTCGGTCATGATGATGATGCGGTGGTAGCGCAGCTTGTCGGGATCGAACTCGTCCTTGCCGATTCCGCAGCCGAGCGCGGTGATCAGGGTGCCGACCTCGGCCGAGCCGAGCATCTTGTCGAAGCGCGC
>DHLY01000054.1:2537-10318 GCA_002405525.1 Proteobacteria bacterium UBA4656 | reverse complement strand
GCCCTTGAGCGGCAGGATCGCCTGTGTCTTGCGGTTGCGACCCTGCTTGGCGCTGCCGCCGGCGGAGTCGCCCTCGACCAGGAAGATCTCGCTCAGCGCGGGGTCCTTCTCCTGGCAGTCGGCGAGTTTGCCGGGCAGGCCGGCGATGTCGAGCGCACCCTTGCGGCGGGTCAGTTCGCGCGCCTTGCGTGCCGCTTCGCGCGCGCGGGCTGCCTCGACCACCTTTTCGCAGATCGCGCGCGCCTGCTGCGGATGCTCCTGCAGGAACTCGGCGAGCTTTTCGCCCACCACGCCGGCGACCGCGGGCGAGACCTCGGACGACACCAGCCGGTCCTTGGTCTGCGAAGAGAACTTCGGATCGGGCACCTTCACCGAGAGGACAGTGATCAGGCCCTCGCGCATGTCGTCGCCGGTCATCGAAACCTTCGCCTGCCTGAGCAAGCCCGACTGCTCGATGTAGGCGCTGAGCACGCGCGTGAGTGCGGTGCGGAAACCGGTGACGTGCGCGCCACCGTCCTTCTGCGGGATGTTGTTGGTGAAGCAGTACATCCGCTCCTCGTAGGCGTCGGTCCACTGCATCGCCACCTCGACGGTGACATTGTCCGCGATGGCGGAAAAGCCGATCACTTCGGCGTGCAGGGGCTGACGCAGCTGGGCGAGGAACTCGACGAACGACCGGATGCCGCCGGCGTACTGGAAGATATCGCTCTGGCGTTCGGCCCCGCGCTCGTCGCGCAGCTCGATGCGAACCCCGGAGTTCAGGAAGGCCAGCTCGCGCAGGCGCTTGGCCAGGATGTCGTAGTGGAACTCGACGTCGCTGAAGATCTCGCGGCTGGGCAGGAA
Organism: Proteobacteria bacterium UBA4656; assembly: GCA_002405525.1. GTDB lineage: Bacteria > Pseudomonadota > Gammaproteobacteria > Xanthomonadales > Ahniellaceae > UBA4656. Next base: position 9,475 of record DHLY01000054.1, on the reverse strand, counting down.
GCGGACCCGGGTGCCGCGCTCGACGGACGGCTCGCGCCTTGCCAGCGGGTACTGCGGTTCGCCGAGACGGTATTCCTGCTCGTGATGGAAGCCGTCGCGCCAGATGTCGAGTCGCAGGTGCTCGCTGAGCGCATTGACCACCGAAACGCCGACGCCGTGCAGGCCACCGGATACCTTGTAGGCATTGTCGTCGAACTTTCCGCCGGCGTGCAGCACGGTCATGATGACCTCGGCCGCGGAGCGGTTCTCCTCGGGATGGATGTCCACCGGGATGCCGCGGCCGTTGTCGAGCACCGACACCGAGCCGTCGTCGTGAATGGTGACTGCCACCGTGTCGCAATGCCCGGCGAGCGCCTCGTCGATCGCATTGTCGACGACTTCGAACACCATGTGATGCAGGCCGGTCCCGTCATCGGTGTCGCCGATGTACATGCCCGGCCGCTTTCGGACGGCCTCGAGACCTCGCAAGACCTTGATTTTACTGGAGTCGTAGCTGTCGCTCATGCGCTTGAGCCGGGCCAGCGAAGGCGGCTGGAAAGGAGCCGAAGTATAGCAGCCCCTCAATTACCGGCCGGGACGTTCGCCTCTGGGTGCGGCAGACCGCGTTCCACGTGGAACAGACGGGCGCGGGCTCGGATGGAGGCCAGGGCGGGGCTCAGGTCGGTGGCGGTCACTATGGCCTGGGCGCCACTGGCGCAAAGTTCGGCCAACAGCAGGTGCTGGTGCACAGGGTCCAGTTCAGAAGGCAGATCGTCCACCAGCAGGACCGGCCATTCGCCGGCGTGGTCCTGGTAGACCCGGGCCTGGGCCAAGACCGCAGCGAGCGCGGTCAGCTTGGCTTGCCCGCGGGATAGCTCCGGTACTTCGAGTCCGGCGTAGCCCGGTCGCCAATCGGCGCGGTGGGGACCGATGGTGGTTGACTGGCGCTGGCGATCCCGGTCGCGGCCCATCCGCAGCTGGGCCGCGAGGCCCTCGCCGCCGCCGACCCTGAACCCGGGCCGGAAATGTATGCCCGGCTCGACCAGCGCTGGCAGCAGCCGGGCAGCATACTCTGCGAACCGCGCATGCAGGATCGCGGCATAGCGCTGCCGATGGCCAGTGATGAGACTGCCCCAACGGTCCAGCTCCACGTCCCAGGCGTCCAGTTCAGCATCCGACGCCTGCTGCTTGAGCAGCGCATTGCGCTGCCTGAGCGCGCCCTGATAGCGACGCCACTGACCGAGGAAGTCTGGTTCCACGTGAAACACACCCCAGTCGAGGAACCCGCGGCGCTCCTCCGCCGGCCCCGACACGAGTTCGTGCGACCCAGGCTCGAAGCAACAAACGGCACACGCGCGAAACAAGTCGGTCAGCCGATCCAGCGGCCTGTCGTCCATCCGGCCCGACCACGCCCCGGCCCGCCGCTCCAGCCCGAGCCGCTGCACCAATCCGGACCCATCGTGCCGCACCCGCGCGAACACCTGCAGGCACTCGGCTCCGTGGGCGATCAAGGTTTCTCGGCTCCCGCGACGGAACGAATGACCGTGCGAAATCAGATACGCCGCTTCCAACAAAGAAGTCTTGCCCGCCCCGTTCGGGCCCAGCAGGAGATTCAGGCCGGGCGCGAGCAAGAGCTGGGCCTGCGCCACGCAGCGCAGCCCACCCACTTGCAGGGTTTCAATCCACATCGGGCAAAACCGGGCAGCAGCAACCCGGTCGGCCTCACCGCATCAAAGACGCAGCGGCATGACGACGTGGCGCGAGCGCTCGTTGTCGGCATCGCGCAACAGACAGGACGAGTTCCCATCGCGCAGGCACAGGGTCACCTCCGAACCGCGCAGTGCGCCCAACGCATCCAGCAGATAATTCACGTTGAAGCCCACGTTCAGATTGTCGACCACGGTGCGGACTTCGAGCTCCTCAACCGCTTCCTCCTGCTCGGGATTGTGGGCCACGATCTGCAGCCGCCCCGGCGACACATCCAGCTTCACACCGCGGTACTTTTCATTCGAGAGAATCGCTGCACGCTGGAGTGCCGCACGCAAATCATCCCGTCCGACCGTGAGCTGCTTGTCGGCGCCGATCGGGATCACCGACTCGTAATCCGGGAACCGACCATCGATCAGCTTGGTGGTGAAGGTGAAATCGGATCGACGCACCCGCAGATGGTTGCGCCCGAGCTCGATATCGACAGTACTGTCGCCAGCATCCAGCAAACGCTGCAGTTCCAGCACGCCCTTGCGGGGAATGATGACTTGGCGTCGCGTCTGGTTCGCGAGCTCGACCTGCGTCTCGCACAGTGCGAGACGATGACCGTCGGTGGCCACACAACGCAGGGCCCCTTCCCGAACGTCCAGCAGCGTGCCGTTGAGGTAATACCGAACATCCTGATGTGCCATCGCGAATGCGGTGCGATCGATCAGCTCCTTGAGCGTGGCCTCCGGCAAGCTGACGCGCTCGACGAGCTCGATGTTCTCGATTTGCGGGAACTCGCTGGCCGGCAGGGTTGACAGCGTAAACCGGCTGCGCGCTGCACTGACGGTCACCCGCTCGCCAGAGCGCTTGAACTCGATCTTGATCCCGTCCGGCAGAGCGCGGCAGATGTCGAACAGCTTGCGTGCCGGAATCGTGATCTCACCGGCTTCCACGCCGTCTGCATTCATCCGCGCGACCATCTCGACTTCGAGATCGCTGCCGGTGAACGACACCCCTTCTGCCGTCGCGGCCACCAGCAGGTTCGAAAGCACCGGCAAGGTCTGGCGCCGTTCCACCACACCCACCACCTGGCTCAACGGCTTGAGCAGTACCTCACGTTGAACTGCGAATCGCATGGCGGTCTATCCCGATCAGGTTTTTCTGTCTACTACTGTTGATGATGATGAAGGCTGGGGACAACTGCAACGATTCTGCTCCAAGCCTTGGGGGACGGGGCTTGAAGCCACCACAACATGCTGTGGGAACCCGACCTTGCTGCCGGTGGATGGAATGTGGATAAGTACAGGCACCGGACTTGTCCACATGCTGTCCCACAGGTCGTGCACAGCATGTCCGGCGCGGACCCGTCATCCGGTCAGCGCGCGCAGCAGCTTGTCCCAGTCTTCGCGGGTGCGGCCGTCGGTGGCCACCAGGTCGCGCATCACGCGGCAGGCATGCAGCACCGTGGTGTGGTCGCGGCCGCCGAACGAGTCGCCGATCTCCGGCAGGCTGTGTTCGGTCAGCTCCTTCGCCAGCGCCATCGCCAACTGGCGCGGACGGGCCAGGGTGCGCGTGCGCTTCTTCGACAGCAGGTCGGCCACTCGCAACTGGTAGTAGTCGGCCACGATCTTCTGGATGTTCGGCAGGCTGACCGCACGCTCCTGCACCGTCAGCAGGTCGCGCAGGGTCTCTTGTGCGAACTCGATGGTGATACTGCGCCCGGTGAATCCCGCGCGCGCGGCGAGCGTGTTCAGCGCGCCTTCGAGGTCGCGCACGTGGCTGCGCATCCGTCGCGCGATCAGGAAGGCCACGTCATCCGGCAGCGGCACACCCTTCGAATCCGCCTTCTGCAGCAGAATCGCGGCGCGCGTCTCGAAGTCAGGCGGCTCGATCGCCACCGACAGGCCCCAGCCCAACCGCGAAGTCAGCCGCGGCTCCATGTTCTCGACTTCCTTGGGATAGCGGTCGCAGCTGAGGATGATCTGCTGTTTGCCTTCGAACAGCGCGTTGAAGGTGTGGAAGAACTCCTCCTGCGTGCGGTCCTTGCCGGCGAAGAACTGGATGTCGTCGATCATCAGCGCGTCGACCGACCGGTAGCGCTGCTTGAAATCGTCGATCGCCTTGCTGCCGGCAACCTTGTTCGAAAGCGCCTTCACCATCGCGCTGAAGAACTGCTCCGAGCGCTGGTAAAGGACGCGCATGCCGGGGTTGTTGGCCCGCATCAGGTTGCCTGCGGCATGCATGAGGTGGGTCTTGCCGAGGCCGGTTCCCCCGTAGAGCAGCAGTGGGTTATAGGTACGCCCCGGGTTGGTCGCGACCTGGATCGCCGCCGCCTTGCCCAACTGGTTGGACTTTCCCTCGACGAAATTCTCGAAGGTGTAGTGGGGATCGAGGTTGCTTTCGAACGCCTCCGCCTCGCGCGCCGCGGGCGTGCGAGGCGGAGGCGCTGCGCGCGGCGCCGCCGCCACCGACCCGACTTCGACCCGTACCCGGCCCAGTTCTGGCGCCAGATGGCGCGCAACCTGCTCGATGACCGGCAGGAGCCGGCCGCGCAACGCGTCTAGCACGAAGCTGTTGGGCGCCAGCAGCACCAGGTCGTGGCCGACGTCCTGCGCCTGCAGCGGCTTCAACCAGGTGTGAAGGTCCTCCACGCTGACCTCGGCCTCCAGGCGGTCGAGGCAGCGTTGCCAGAGCTTGCTCATGCGGCGCGTCCGTAAAGCGGCGACCCGCGCACAAAGCGTGCGCGGCCGTTCAGTCTACCAGTGAGGCCAGGACGGCCACGGTGCAGCGCCGCACCGGCCCAACTTGACGCGACCCCGCGCCAGGTCTATGATCCGCGCCCTTTTATCCGACGCCTGAGCGCCGCCATGAAGCGCACCTACCAGCCCGGCAAACTGAAGAAGGCGCGCACGCATGGTTTCCGCGCCCGCATGGCCACCGCCGACGGTCGCAAGGTTCTGTCCGCGCGACGCGCCAAGGGCCGCAAGCGCCTGATCCCGTGACCCCATGGCGGGCTCGCTGCGCTTTCCCCGCAGCGCCCGCTTGCTCGCCAAGGCCGACTTCGACACGGCCTTCCGGGGCGGCACGCGACTCGGCGGACAGTTCTACCGGCTGCACGTGGTGATCGTCCCCGGGTCGGTCGCGCGTCTCGGCTGCGCCTTCGCCAAGCGAGCCGTCCCACACGCCATCGACCGCAATCGCCTGCGCCGCCAGGCACGCGAAGCCTTCCGTTTGCGCCAAGCCGAACTCCACGGGCGCAGCATCGTGGTGGTCGCCAAGCCCGAGGCCGCCAAAGCAGCGAAAACTGCGCTGCGCGCCGACCTCGAACGCCTGCTCGCACGCGCAGCCGCGTTGCCGCTGGAACGCCCTGCCGGCACAATGTCGCGCTGACTTGCGCGCCGCGTTGCGCGCATCCCCATCTCACGCCGCCCGGCATCGACCCACGGAACCCGCAGCGCCATGTCGAACATGCGCAGCTTCCTCCTGATCGCGCTCCTGGTCACCAGCTTCTTCCTGTGGGAGGCCTGGCAGCGCGACTATGGCCCGAACGCGCCGGCCCCGATCGCCCCCGAAGCCGTGCCGGCCACTGCCGGCGCCGATGTGCCCGCGAACGCAGCGCCCGCTGCCGACACGGCCGCGGCGAGTCCGGACGTGCCCTCCGCCCCGCTCACCGCGACCGCCGTTGAACCGGCGACCAGCGACACGCAGGCCGAGGCGTCGGCGGCCGTGGACCCGATCACCGTCGAAACCGATGTGCTGCGCCTGAAGATCGACCCGCGCGGCGGCACGCTGGTCGATGCCGAACTGCTGGCCTACCCGATCGCGCCGCAGAACAAGGCGAATGTCGTGCGCCTGTTCACCGACGACGCGGCGCGCTTCTTCGTCGCGCAAAGCGGCTTCGTCGCCGCCGCCGGTGCGGCACCCGACCACACCGCGCTGTTCAGCGCCACGCAGTCGGCGTTCCGCCTGGCGGACGATGCGACGTCGATCGATGTGCCGCTGACGTGGATCGACGGCAGCGGCGTGCGCGTGACCAAGACCTACCGCCTCGCGCGCGGCAGCTACGCCATCGACGTCCTGCACCGCATCGACAACGGCGGCAGCTCCCCGTGGAGCGCCAGCGAATACCGCCAGCTGCAGCGTACCTCGCCGCTGGTCGACCGCAAGTTCTCGTTCACCAATCCGGAGCAGTACGCCTTCACCGGCGTATCCTGGTACAGCCCCGAAGAGCGCTTCCAGAAGCTGCAGTTCGAGGACTTCCTCGAGGATCCGCTCAACCGCACGGTCACCGGCGGCTGGGTCGCCCAGCAGCAGCACTACTTCTTCGCCGCGTGGATCCCGCCGGTCACCGAGGCCGCGCAGTTCTCCACCGCGGTGGTCGAAAGCCCCGCCGGCCCGCGCTACCTGGTGCGCGCGATGGCCCCGGCCATCACCATCGCTCCGGGTGCCAGCACCGACACCAGCGCGCGGCTCTACGTGGGGCCGAAGCTGCAGGACCAGATCGAGGACGTGGCCGAGGGCCTCATCTACACCGTCGACTACGGCATGGTGACCTTCCTCGCCGCCCCGCTGTTCTGGGCGCTGGAGTGGCTGTTCAAGCTCACCGGCAACTGGGGCTGGGCGATCATCCTGATCACGGTCCTGATCAAGCTCGCCTTCTTCAAGCTCACCGAGGCGCAGTACAAGAGCTTCGCCAAGATGCGCAAGCTGCAGCCGCGCTTGCAGGCGCTCAAGGAGCGCTACGGCGACGACCGCCAGAAGATGAACCAGGCGATGATGGAGCTGTACCAGAAGGAGAAGATCAACCCGCTCGGCGGCTGCCTGCCGATCCTGGTCCAGATCCCGGTCTTCATCGCGCTGTATTGGGTGCTGCTGGAATCGGTCGAGCTGCGCCAGGCGCCCTTCATCGGCTGGATCCAGAACCTGTCCGACAAGGACCCGTACTTCATCCTGCCGATCTTGAACGGCATCGCGATGTACGCCACGCAGAAGCTCACGCCGACCGCCGGCATGGACCCCATGCAGGCGCGCATCATGCAGATGATGCCGGTGGTGTTCAGCATCATGTTCGCCTTCTTCCCCGCGGGCCTGGTGCTGTACTGGACCATCAACGGCGCGCTCGGTCTGGCCCAGCAGTACGTCATCACCAAGCGCATCGAGGCGGGCGAGAAGGCCTGATCGCCTGCCGCGGCGCGCGGATCCGGACGCAGCCGGCAATCCGCGCGTCGCGCGCCAGCCGTTGTGGGAGCGGCGCGCGCGCCGCG
>DHLY01000054.1:942-2267 GCA_002405525.1 Proteobacteria bacterium UBA4656 | reverse complement strand
GTGCGCCGCGATAGCCCCACCGAGAGAATGTCCACGATTGACCCCCTCTCCCCGCCTGCGGGGAGAGGGTCGGGGTGAGGGGCCGACCTGCCGCAAGCCCGAATTGCTCGCGGCGCACGCGCCGTTCCCACCCCGCCCGGCGAAACCGATCGCGATCTGCGAGGTGGATCGCGTCCTCACCGGACTGGCCGGCGGCGTGACGCCACCGCAGTCCCATGCCTAGAATGCCTCGACTCCGAAGGCAGCATACCCATGGTCGAGATCATCTTCGTCGTCGAACAAGCCCCGGAGGGCGGCTTCGTCGCGCGCGCCTTGGGCGAATCGATCGTCACCCAGGCCGACTCGGTACCCGAACTGCACGCCCGCGTGCGTGACGCCGTGCACTGCCACTTCGACGCGGGAAAGGCACCGAAGATCATCCGCCTCCACTTCGTCCGGGATGAAGTCATCGCGGCATGAAGCTGCCGCGGGACGTTTCCGGTGCCGAACTCGTTCGCGCGCCCGGGCGAGTCGGCTATATCGCGACGCGTACGACGGGCAGCCACGTCCGACTCACGACGCAGTACCCTTCGCAGCACCACGTCACCGTGCCCGCCCACGATCCCCTGAAAGTCGGAACGCTCGCGGCCATCCTCTCCGAGGTCGCAACGCATCTCGCGATCGACCGTAACGATCTGGTCGATCGTTTGTTCCACGATTGAAGACTTGGCGGCGCGTTGTGGGAGCGGCGCGCGCGCCGCGATCGCCCCACCGAAGGACCCGTTTGATCGACTCCCTCTCCCCGCCTGCGGGGAGAGGGTTGGGGTGAGGGGCCGGCCTGCTGCAGCCCCGAAAAGCTCGTGGCCTAAGCGCCTCGCCTACCCCGCACGCCCGACGAACTCGTGCTCGGTGGGAGCTGATGGAGGCAGCGATCGACGCGCCTCGGCCACCACCAATCGCCCGATTGCCCGATCGCCCCATCACCGGCCAAGCCAGTACCCACAACCGACCCTCATCATCCCGCCAATCCCCACCCTCTGCCCCCGATGTGGGAGCCGCTTCAGCGGCGATCGACCTGGCCTCGGTCCCACCGATCCCTCAATCGCCGGCCAAGTCGGCCGCCACACCCCATCTCCATCCCCGCGGCCTCCCCGCCAGCCCCGGCCACGCCCAGGCCCAACCCCAAGCCTGTGGGAGCGAGCAACGCTCGCGACTGCGGCAGTGGGGTGCCTGGCAAGGATCGGGCGGCCTGTCGCGAGCTGCGCTCGCTCCCACATAAAGCCGCCTCCGCAAAGGCAGCGCCGAACTCGACCACGCTAACCCCCCTGTGGGGGGGGGGGGGGGGG
>DHLY01000054.1:0-784 GCA_002405525.1 Proteobacteria bacterium UBA4656 | reverse complement strand
GGGGGCGGTCGCGAGCGTTGCTCGCTCCCACAATGTGCGACCCGGTACGCGCGAATCAGCAGATTCCTACGCAACGCCGGGCGCATATCCCCTGCCCCCAAGCGCCCGAGGCAACCACGATGTCCGCATGGCTCGGGATCAGGACAGGGGATATCGTGCGCTGCGGCGCGGTCGCCACTCGGAAGCAGGACGAATCTATTTCGTCAGCACGGTCTGCCATGGGCGGCGCCGCTTCTTCGCAGACTGGGACGTCGCACGCACGGTGTGCGCCCAGCACGCAGCGCCCGATGCGTTCCTGGATGCCGAAGCGCTCGCCTGGGTGCTCATGCCTGACCACCGGCACGGCCTCATCGCGCTGAACGACAGCGCATCCCTGCCGGAGGTGATGCAGCACTTCAAGGCGCGGTCGGCGAAGGCGGCGAACCGCACGCTGGGCCGCTCGGGCGCGCTCTGGCAAGGGGGATTCCACGACCGCGCCCTGCGCCATGACGATGACCTGCGCGCCGCGGCGCGTTACCTCATCGCGAACCCGATTCGTGCGGGTCTGGCCCGCCGCACGGGCGACTATCCCTACTGGGACTGCATCTGGCTGTAGCCCCCCGCCGTCGCCGCAGGGTCCGCGCGCGATAAGGCTGCGGCACGACACCGGCGCTGCGCGCCTTGTGCGAGCGAGCAACGCCCGCGACCGAAACACCCTTGTAGGAGCACGCAACGCCCGCGCCCGCAACCACCCTGTGGGGGCGAGCAACGCCCGCCACCGCAACAACCCTGTGGGGGACAGCCC
>DHLY01000140.1:1464-7177 GCA_002405525.1 Proteobacteria bacterium UBA4656 | reverse complement strand
ACCGCAGCGGCTGGCCTCGCAGCTGATCCGTACGGCGTCGACGCGGGCCTGGACCGGCCCGGCCGGGCAGCAGCGATCGGCGAAGCCCTGCTTTCTTGGGCGCGGGACTGCGCGCCTGCGCGACAGCCGGCCGCACGCTACCGTCCATCCGGCGTCCCGGGACCGCCGCTTGCAGCCCGGTGCGTCGATGACCCACGATCCGATGCGCGCGATGGGTGCTTGCGCAGTCGATGCGAAGTCCGCCGGATCGGCAGCCCGCCCTGACGCGCTCCGGCCCCCGACGCATCGGGCACTGCCACCGCCGGGAGGGAGCGGAATGTTCTGGATCGCGCTGTCGCTGCTGTTCGCCTGCCTGGCGGTGCGGGAACTGCGCACGCCTTGGCATCGCGAACACCCGCAGCGCATCTATGTGCCCTATCTGCTGCTGGTCAGCGCGCTGGCGGTGGGATTCGCCTGGCCGCCGCTGTCGACCTGGCGCTTCGAGCGCTTCCTCGAATCGCGGGCGATCCTGCTGTCCGAGGGCCGGCCGGTGTCGGTGCACTGCAACACCTTGTTCGACACCATGCTCGATCCGAACGCACTGGCCGCCGGCCACGCCGATCCGCGGACCGGCCGGATCGTGATCCAGAAGCCATGGTGCTCGACCCTGCGCGACTACCTCGACGAGCCGGCGGCTGCGGGCAGCGAGCAGATCCACAGCCTGAACCTCTTCACGCACGAGGTGATGCACGTGCGCGGCATCCTGGACGAAGCGGTCACCGAGTGCCATGCCGTGCAGTACAACCGGCGCATGGCCGGGCTGCTCGGCGTCCCGGCGCCGCTTGCGCACGAGCACGCCCGCCGCTACTACCGGGAAGGCTATGCGATGCGGGCCCAGGTCGGCGGCCTCGCCGGAGCGTACTACTCGCCGGAGTGCGCCCCGGGGCGGTCGCTCGACCTGCGGCTGAGCGACTCGACCTGGCGCTGAGCCACGCCTGTTTCAGCGGCGCACGACCAGTGCGATCGTGCCGGCCAGGGCGACGAGTGCGGTGAGCAGGGCCAGCGCCATCCGGCCCTGCGTCGGCACCGGCTCGGCGCCGGGACCCAGCAGGAACCCGGCATGGAAGCGCCAGAACTCGTCGCCCATCGCGGCCAGCACAGCCGGCATCGCATGATCGACACCCGGCAATTCGCGATAGTCATGCGCGATGCCCAGCGCGACGAGCAGGCCATGGAACTCGCGATTCGCGGGCAGGGTGGAATCCTCGGCACCAATGAGCTGCCGCAGCGGGAACCGGGTCGGCAGGTCGCCGACGGCCCCCGCGGCGAGCGTGCGCGGGCTGTCGGCGAGGAAGGCCGCCGGATCGCCGCCCCAGACCTGGGCCAGCAGGGCGCGGCGCATTTCCAGCGGCTGCAGCCCCGGATCGTTGGTGAGAAAATCGGCCTGCAGCGGGCCGCCACCCAGGATCGACACCGCGCCGAACAGGTTCCGGTACTTGAAGCCGAGCCGCGCGGCCCCGTAGCCGCCCATGCTGAAGCCCTCGATGATCCGGCCGCTACGGTCCGGCACCGTGCGCAGGGTGCGGTCCACCTCCGGCAGCAGGTCCGCGATGATCATCGACTCCACCGGCTGCGCGCCACCGACCGCATCGGTGTACATGCCGCAGGGCAAACCATTCGGGAAGACCACGATCAGTGGCGGGAGCAGGCCGCGCTCGATCGCGCCATCGAAGGCCGCCGACATCATGCCGATGCCGGCGGTCGGCGCCTGCCCGCAGCCGTGCAGCCAGTAAACCACCGGAAAGCGGCGCTGCGGATCGGCGGCGTAGGCATCGGGCAGGAACACGTGGTAGCTGACCGGGCCGCCGACCGCGGCGCTGTCGAGGAGGCGTCGCTCGACCTGCGGCGCCTGCACCGCCGGCGTCACCCACGCCGGCTGGGCAAGGGCGGCAAAAGACGACAGCACCAGCGTGGCACCCAGCAGCGCGCCGCCGCGGAGCGCGCGGGCAATCGCCTTGCCCGGAATGTGGGGTCGCATGGTCGACCTCCGTTCGGCACACTGGATCGGCGCCACGTCCAGGCAAAACGCGCGCGCCGCCGCCAGGTTGACATCCTGCGCCGCGCATCCCACTCGCGGGATGTCGACAGAATGCTGACCTGCAAGATGTTGGCCTGCGCGTTGTCGACGCCGCGAGTCCGATGCATTTCCATGATCGCCCTTCCGCATCAATCGCCTCCGCCAAGGCGGCCGCCGAAGGTCACGCCAGTTGCATGCCCACAACGGCCACCGCGGGCGCGATGGATCGCGGCGCGCCGTGCGTGCATTGTTCGGAGCTTCCTTACTGGATGCTGAGGGTGACTGCCGCATCGGCCGTCCCGCGACTGGTACGGCCTCGAACGGTGATGACAACTGAGCCGCCCGGGGTGTTGGGCACCACTCCGGTGAGGCAACCCTGATCGATCATCCAGCCCGTTGGCGACGCAACGCTGACCAGAATCTGCGACGGCGCGAAAATCTGATGGACGTAGATTGGCAGGGATGTCGAGCAACCCAGTTGCTGACCGGCGCGCACGAGGATCGGCTGCGAGGGCGGAACAAGGACGACCGGACGGAACATTCCTGCGTCGCAGCCACCTCGTTCGCTCACAGGAACCGAATCGATCACCCAGCTTTCGTAGAGGTCAAGCCCTCCCCCTTTGCACTGCATGATCGGTGTGCCGGGCTCGCGCGCAAAGCAGGACCATCCCTTGCTGTTGATGCCGATGAGCCGGCACTCGAAACTCTCGGACTCGGACTCCTCGCCGGTTCGCACGCGCTCGATGGCCGATGACTTGCCTTCATGTCGCCAAAGGCGGCAAGGCGGGTCCGGGCATTGGGGGGTGAATTCGAGGAGGCGAACGCGGTCAGCACCTTTGGCCGGTGGCTCCCCGTCCCTGATTGCGCTGGCGCACCCGGAAGCGAGCAGCGTCGCGGCCACCATGGCAGCCAATCGAAGGGCAATCGAACGAGCCGGACGTAGCACCCGCGCCCCGGACTCACCGCGTGTTCGCAAGAACCTGGTCATTGCCACCCTCGTCTGTTCGATGGTCCGCCTCATCGCGAAGGCTGCTGCCGCACAGCGACGCCGAGCGGAAGAGCCAGAGGCCCGCCAGACCGCACACGGGCACCGTCCACCCTCCAGGTTCTCACTCTGCCCCGCCTGCGGCCGACGCACAAGCGCCGATTCGGGCCGGGAGCGGGGGCCGCGGGCCGGCACGGAGCGTCGTGGCGCCGGTCGGCGGCATGCGTCAGCCGCGAACGCCGGCCGGCGTTCGGGCGCGGCATGCCGTGACCGGAACGGGCTGCGCAACGGGTGGATCGACGCGCGCGACGCAGGGTCTGCTTTCAGAAACCGTTCGCTGGCGCCGGTCGTGCGCTGCAGCCTGCGGCCATCGGCTTGCCCTCCCAACCGTCAGCGTGCAACGGCTGGCCGTCGCCGACGATGGTGCGCACCTGACGGGTCAACGTACGCACCGTCGGCTCCACGTTGCCGAGCGCATTGCGCACGAAGAACACGCCGGCTGCCCGGCTGGCGCGGTCGAACCACGGCCAGGTGCCGAAAGCCCCGGGGCTCGCAACCTCGAGCGCGGCCGGGGCCGCGTCGACGCGGTTACGCCACAGGCCGATCCCGTAGCCGTAACTGTCCGGATCGGGGCTGGTCGCGTAAGGCGCGCCGCCGGTCTGGTCTGCCATCATGAACGCGACCGTTTCCGGGCGGAGCACCTGGGTAGCGTTCCACGCGCCCTCCTGGGCGAACAACTGCGCGAAGCGCAGGAGTTCGCGCGCCGTGGTGCGCACGCCACCGGCGACGCGCGGGTTCGACACCGCGAGATAGCCCGGCGCGATGCTGTTGAAGCCGTAGTCGGTAGCGACCAGCCCGAGCGGGGTGACGACGCGCGCGATGAATAGCTGGTCCCAGCTCAGCCCGCTCGCGATTTCCGCCATGCGCCCGGCAACCTGCATCGAACTGCCGCCGTAGGCGAAACAGGTGCCGGGCGCCCACGCCAGCGGCGAGCCCAGGATCTGCATCGCGCACGCCGCGAGCGTGGTGTCCGGATCATTGAGGCACGCGCCCTCGCCACCGCCGATTCCCGAGGTGTGCGAGAACAGCTGGCGCAGGGTGATCGCGTGCTTGTCGACCGGCGCATCGGGCATCAGGGCGCCGACCGGCGTGTCCCAGCCGAGAAGCCCCGAATCGACCAGGCTCGCGATCGCCACCGCGGACACCCACTTGCTGGCCGACGCGATCGGCAGGCGCGTGGTCGGCAGGTGGTTGCCATAGCGCGACTCATGCACCACCACGCCATCGCGGGACACCACCAGGGTCGCGCCGGTGAGCGGCACCCCGGCGACGACCTCCTGCATCAGCGACACGGCGGGGGCAAAATCATAGCTGCCCTGACCGGTCGCGGCGGCAGGACCGGCGATCATGAGCGACAGCAGGCAGAGCAACGGGCGCATGCAGGACTTCGGCGGACGACGAGGCGCACAACGCACGACGATCGCATCGGTTGACCGGCGCAAGCGGGTCGCGGAGGGACCGGCCAGCACGCAGAAGGGTACACAGCCCGTTCATCGCCGCAAGCAAGCGGAGAGGCCACCGCAGGCGCGATCGGGGTGCGATCGGGAACAGTCAACGGCCGCGATCGAGGCTGGCCGCGCTCGTCGACGGTGTGCGCGAACGCCATGGAGCGGGTGCCCCGGGCCGGGCAACCGGGAACGCCGCACCAAGGGTCGCGATCGATCGCCGGTCCCGCCAGGTTGGCCAGCCCATAGCCGGCTGACCACAGGCCCGTCGGGACATCGTCCGATCGAGTGTCTGCGAGGCATCGCCGGAACCGGGAGTCGAAGACCTTCCTTGAGGGGGCGCTCAGCACCCGCTGCCGCAACGAGTGCGCGCCGAAGACGTTCTCCACGAGGTGCCGCGCGGATCCGGCCATGCGGCGAGCGCCGCAGCTCGGGCGGAACACGCGCGGCCTGCACGAGAACGCCACCCGCGGCTCAGCGCGACAGTGCTCGCACGCCCCCCGCAGGAAGCCGTGTTCGAGCACGCCGCAGCGCAGGTACGCCTCGAACGCCACGCGCACATGCGCGGGCAGCGGGCAACCCTGGGCCGCGAGCTGCGCGAGGACCTCCGGGTAATGCGCCTGCACCAGCGCGTACGACAGCGCGAGCTGGGCGGCGTGGCGAGCGCAAGTCGGTGCTGTTGCGCGCGCGTCCGATGCATCGCCCTGAACCTCGCCCATCCACCAGCCGCCCCGGAAAGGACGTTTGACTTGCCTGCGCCGTCAAGATGGCCCGGCGACCTCGACCCGGTCCCGGCCTGATTCCTTCGCCCGGTACAGGGCCTTGTCCGCGCGATCGAGCAGGCTGGCGAAGTCGGCGTCCTGGCGGTCGAGCGCGGCCACGCCGAGGCTGATGGTGACGCGCAGCCCGGGCACGAGGTCGTCGAGGTCGAGGGCCGCGACGCCGCCACGGATCCGTTCGGCCACCTGCACCGTCGCTTCCAGCGAGGTCTCCGGGAGCAGGCCGGCGAACTCCTCGCCGCCGATGCGGCCGATCAGGTCGTTCTGTCGCAGCGTGCGCTGGCATTCGCGACCCACGCGCTGCAGCACGGTGTCGCCGACCGCGTGCCCGTGCGTGTCGTTGACCGCCTTGAAGTGGTCGATGTCGATGGCGAGCACGCAGAAGGGG
>DHLY01000140.1:0-1198 GCA_002405525.1 Proteobacteria bacterium UBA4656 | reverse complement strand
GCCTTGGCGATCTGGCGCACCACCACCCCCGACAGGACCACCATCAGCAGGCCGCCAAGGGCAATGGCCGTCCACTGCCACCGGCGCGCGGCGTTCAGGCCCTCGATCTCCTGCAGGCGCAGGGCTTCCCGCGCCTTCAGCTCGGCGTTCTCGACCTCGCGCCGCGATGCGTCGAACTGCTCACGCATGAGGTCGGTGCGCTGTTCGGCCCGAATGCGGTCGTCGTTGGCATGCGCCTCGATGAAGCGTCGAAGGTCGGCGATGGCGTCCGCTTCGCGACCGACGCGCTCCAGCAGCCGGGCCCGCTCGGGCAGTGCCAGCGCGAGGTAGCGATCGTTGCCCTCGGTGGTCCAGGTCGCGACCGCCCGGTCGAGCAGGGGCAGGGCTTCGGCGTCGCGGCCCAGACGGGCCAGGGCCTGCCCGCGAACCAGCGCCACCATGGTCGGGTCGCCCGGGTCGCCGGATTCGGCGAAATCGGCTTCGGCACGTTCGAGCACCGCGAGCGCGCGGCGCGGTGCGCCGTCGTCGACCTCGACGCCGGCGAGCCCCAAGCGGACATAGCCGCAAGCCGCGTGGTTGTCGTGGCGTTGGCACAGTTCGAGGGCGTCGGCCAGCATGCGCCGCGCTTCGTCGTAGCGGCCCGTCTCGTCATAAAGGTAGCCGAGTTGCAGCAGCGCGGTCATCGCGGAGGTCCAGCGCGAGCGGATCTCCTCGTCCTCGAGGCTGCGCAGCAGGTACTCCTCCGCGCGCGCGTACTCGCCCATGCGCCGGTAGGCAATGCCCACGACCTGCAGGTTGGCGGCGATCGCGAACCGCTCGCCGGAGTCGTCGAGGACGTCCTGCGCCGCGAGGGCGTCCATCAGGGATTTTGCGAATTCCCCCGACACCGAGTGGGCGTCGGAACGCAAAGAGAGCATGCTCCCAAGCAGCATCGGGTCGGCGCTGCGCTGCGCCGCCTCCACCGCGGCGTCGTAGGCGCGCTCGACGACAGTGGTGTCGGTGCCGAGCAGGAGGTAGGCCGCGCGGCAGGCGTGGAGCAGGGCGAGGCTGGTCGCGTCGGGCGCCGATCGAGCCTGTTCCGCGGCGAGCAGCGTATCGGCGTTCGCGATGTACGCCTTGCGGTCGCGCTGTGCGGCGCTGCAGGCCATGGCATCGAAGCGGCGCAGGCGAAGCGGGTCGTTGGCAGGCAGCGTGGCCC
>DHLY01000152.1:15597-35062 GCA_002405525.1 Proteobacteria bacterium UBA4656 | reverse complement strand
TACCTCGATGCGTGCCAACAATACGTCGCTGGCGTCATTGTTTGGCAGTGGCGCAGTTGGGCATGGGGTTGTTGTAGGGCCGTCCTTGCGGGGTGGTCTATCCCGCAGGCGCGCCGAGCACCACCTCGGCCGGCAGCAGTTCGCCGTCGCGCCAGAGGGTCAGCACCACGGTGTCGCCGGCCTGGTGCGATTCGAGGATCGTGGTGAGTTCCGACAGCGAGCGCACCGGCTTGCCGTCGATCGCCTGGATCACGTCGCCCAGCACCGCGCGGCCGTCGGGCGCGCGCATCGCCGGGCGCAGGCCGAGCCGCTCGGCCGGCGAGCCCGGCGTGATGCCGAGGATCGCCACGCCTTCGACGCCGGCCTCCTCCAGCAGGCGCGCGGCCACCTCGTCGTCGCCGCTGATGCCGATCACCGGCCGCACGAAGCGGCCGTCGGCCACCAGCCGCGGCACCACCCGGTTGACCACGTCCACCGGCACCGCGAAACCGATCCCCGCCGAGGCGCCGCTGGGGCTGTAGATCGCGGTGTTGATGCCGATCAGCCGGCCTGCGCTGTCGATCAGCGGGCCGCCGGAGTTGCCCGGGTTGATCGCCGCGTCGGTCTGCACCAGGCCCTCGATGTCGGGCCCGTTCTCGCCCGGGATGGTGCGGTCGAGCGCGGAGATGACGCCGGTGGTCAGCGTGTGGTCGAGGCCGAAGGGATTGCCGATCGCGAACACCTTCTGGCCGACCTTGAGGTCGGCGCTGCTGCCGACGGGCACCGGTGGCGGGGCGTCGATCGGCACGTTGATCTTGAGCACCGCGAGGTCGTGCGCGGGGCTGGCGCCGACCAGCACGGCCTCGAAGGTGCGTCCGCTGTCGAGGCCGACCAGGGCGCGGCTGGCGCCCGCGACCACGTGCCAGTTGGTCACCACGTGGCCCTGGTCGTCCCACACGAAGCCGCTGCCGGTGCCGCGCGGCACTTCGTTGACGCGCCGGGTCCAGAAGTCGCGCACGCGCGCGGTGGTCGTGATGTTGACCACCGAAGGGCTGACCGACTCGAAGATCGCGATCGTGTTCTGCTCGTCGGCGGCGAGATCGCCACGCGCGGTGACCTCGCGCGGCGCCGGCGGTGGATTCAGCCAGCGATGGGTCGCGGGCCAGGCGAACAGCACCAGCGCGCCGATCACCACGCCGGCGATCACGACGCGGTGCCAGGCACGGCGGCGCGGGGTGGCGGTTTCCCAGTGGTCGTGGTCGCTCATCGGCGCAGGCTCCTCGGTCCACGGGCATTGTATGCCCAGCGCACGGCAGCGCGGTTCGCGGCGCGAGTGCCGCTCCGACAGGGCTTGCATCCGATCGTCGACCGCCGAGCGGAGCGGGCCTGATGGGAGCCGGTTCAGCCGGCGCTCGATCTGCGGGGGCCTCTCGGCAAACCCATCGCCGCCTGAAGCGGCTCCCACAAGGCGGGCGTTCGTAGAAGTGCTGCGTGGAGCGCGACCTGGCTGGCCGCAAGCGCGAAGAGCTCGCGGCGCACGCGTCGCTCCTACAACGCGGCGAGGCGTGCGGCCAGCGCGGCGACCGCAGGATCGTCCGGCGCCATCTCTCGCGCGCGCGCCAGAGAACGGCGCGCGGCCTCGCGCTGCCCGGCCGCCGCCTGGCGTTCGCCCTGTGCGGCGTAGGCGCGGCCCAGGGCCAGTCGCATCGCGTTGCGCGCCGCGCCGTCGCGCGAGGTCGATTCGAAGGCGTCCAGGTATGGTCGCGCCGCCGCCGGCCGGCCGGCGGCCACGGCTTCGTCGAACAGCGCGCGGGCGCGCGGCGCGATCGCGGCGAGGCCGTCCCTGGCGCGCTGGTCGCCCCGGTCCAGCGACAGTGCGGCGCGGTACAAATCGTAGGCGTTGCCACCCGGCGGTTCGTTGAGCGCGTCGGCGGCGAGCGCCGCGTCGGCTTCGGCGAGGAAGCGCTCCAGCCGCGCCTGCTGGTCGGCGGTCAGAGGCGGGCGCTCGGCGGCGATCGCCAGTCGTTCCTCGAGTTCGCGCAGGCGCAGCCGGCTGGCATCCGCGTCGCCGGCCGACGCGCCGAACGTGCGGGCCTCGCGCAGCCGCCGCCGGGCGCCCGCCGCATCGCCGGCCTCGATCGCGGCGTCGGCCTGCAGCAGCAGCGCGGCGCCGATCCGCGACAGGCCCGCCCGCGCGCGGGCGTTGCCCGGATCGCGTGCCAGCGCCTGCTGGAAGTGGTGACGCGCGCTGTCGTGCTCCGGCGCGAGCAACCGGCCCTCGCGCAGGCGCGCTTCGCCCGTGGTGAGCGCTTCCTCCAGCGCCTGCGCCGCGGCGGCGCGTGCGTCGGCCACCCGTCCGCGCAGGGCGGGCACCGCGGCGTGCCCGGGGCTCACCGATTCGATCCGAGTCGCCAGCGCCTCGGCGTCGGCCGGCCGGCCCTCGTCCAGCGCGGCGCGCGCCTGCGCGTCGAGCGCGGCGACGATGTCGTCGAGGCCCTTGCGCGCGATGCCGTTGCCCGGTTCGGCCGCCAGCGCGCGGGCGAACAGCGCGGCGGCGGAATCCGGCGCGTCGGTCAGGCGGCCGGCATCGCGCGCGGCGCTCGCCTGCTCGAGCAGGCCCGCGAGTTCGGAGTCCTTCGATTCCAGCGCGGCGAGATCGCGCTCGAGGGTGTCGATCCGCGCCCCGCCCTGCAGAACCTCGCGCGCCTGCGCCAGCCGCGCGCGCGCGATGTCGCGATCGCCGGCGGCGAGCGCCTCGGCGGACAGCGCGGCGAGGCGTTCGCCGACCTCGCGCACGCCGGCCAGGGCGGTCGCGTTGTCCGGGTCCTCGCGCAGCACGGCGCGGAACATCTGCAGCGCCGATCCGACGTCGTCGCCGGCCAGACGTCCTGCCTCCATCGCGCGCTGGCCTTCGGCGAGCAGCGTGTTCCACCGCGTGTCGGGCAGCAGGGCGCGCAGGTGGTCCTGCCACGCCCACAGGGTGGCGATGCCGGCGCCGATGCCGAGCACCGCGACCAGTGCCGCCATCCGGTGCGCCACGCCGCGCTCCGGCGGCGCGCGGGACGGTCCGTCTCGGCGCCGCGGGTCGCCATCGTCGATGGCGTCGATCTCGCCGAATACCGGTTCGGCGCGCGCGCCGCGCCGCGCCGGCGGGGCGGGTACGACCGGCGCGGACGATGGACCGCCGGACGCGGGCGCGGTTTCGTGCATGCGGATCGCGCTGGCGACCCGATCGCCGTTCGCCAGGCGCTGGTCCGGGCTGATGGTCAGCAACCCGTCGAGCAGGGGCTGCAGCGCCGACAGCGCGGGTGGCAGCGGCGGCGGCGGCCCGGTAAGGCGCATGATCGCGACCGCCAGTGGATCGGCGCCGGCGTAGGGCGCCCGCCCGCTCAGCAGTTCGTGCAGCACCAGGCCGAGACCGTACAGGTCGGAGCGCGCGTCCGGCGCCAGGCCGCGCGCCTGTTCGGGACTGATCGGGCGCGCCATGCCGGCCGCGCGCGCAATGCCGCAGTCGGTCAGCACAGCTGCGCCGTCCCCGCGCAGCAGGATGTTGCCGGGATGGACGGCGCCGTGGACCAGTCCGTGGCGGTGCGCATGGTCCAGCGCGCCGGCGATCTCGCGCGCGATCCGCAGCGCGCATGCGGCATCGCGGGGCGTGCCGTCGCCGAGCGCCGGCCCGCCGCCGAGGTGCTCCATCACGACGTAGCACGCATCGCCCGCGCGCCCGAAGTCCAGGATGTCGACCAGGTGCGGGTGGCGCAGGTCCGCCGCATCGCACGCTGCCTTCAGGACGCGCTCGCTGAAGCCGGGGTCGGCGGCGGGCGCCGGCACCAACACCTTCAACGCCACCTCGCGGCCGTCGGACTGCCGGAGCGCGAGGTGGACCGTGGACATGTCGCCGCGGCCGACCTCGCGCAGGATGCGGTAGCCGGGAATGTGGATCACGGGCGGGCGAGGGGCCGGGGAAAGCGACGATGGTACCCGGCCCGGGAGGGTGCGGTCCGGGTCAGCCCGCCACCCGCCGCGCCTCGATCACGTTGGGCAGGGACTGGATGCGGTGCAGCAGCGCGGACAACTGGCCGAAGTCGTCGACCCGGATCGCGAACGACAGGTCGGCTTCGCCGCTGGCCGGATCGGTGCGCGTGCTGGCGGCCAGCACCGGGATGTCGGCGTTGCTGATCGCGGCGCTGACGTCCTTGAGCAGGCCCTTGCGGTCGATGGCGCGCACGCGGATGCTGACCTCGTAGCCGCCGGTGTCGCGGCGGCCCCAGTCGACCTGCACCAGGCGGTCGGGCGCACGTGAGGCCAGCGCCTGCAGGCTGCGGCAGTCTCGACGGTGAATGCTCACCCCGCGGCCGCGGGTGAGGAAGCCGAGCACCGGGTCGCCCGGCAGCGGCTGGCAGCAGCGTGCCAGCGTGTGCATCAGGTTGCCCACGCCCTGGATCGCCACCCCGCCGCCGCCGGTGTCGCCGCGCGCGCGCGGCGGCTCGGCGCTCTGCAGCGGGCGCGCGGGCTTCTCCTCCGGCGGCCGCTGGATCTCGTGCAGAACGCGCGCGACCTGGGTCGGCGTGATCTCGCCCACGCCGATCGCCACGTAAAGTTCGTCGAGCGATCCCAGTTCGAAGCGCGGCGGCAGGGCGTCCAGTGCGGTGGCGGCGAGCGCCACGCGCTTGATCTCGCGCTCCAGGATGTCGCGACCGGCGGCCACGTTGCGCGCGTGGTCGGCCTGACGGAACCAGGCCCGCACCTTCTCTCGCGCGCGCGCCGTGTGCAGGAACCGGCTGCTGCCGGTGATCCAGTCGCGGCGTGGCTCGGACACCTTGCCGGTGAGGATCTCCACCGTGTCGCCGCTGGCGGGCCGGAAGTCCAGCGGCACGATGCGGCCGTTGGCCTTGGCGCCGCGGCAGCGGTGCCCGACCTCGGTATGCACGTGGTAGGCGAAATCCAGCACGGTGGCGCCGCGCGGCAGATCGACCACCTTGCCCTGCGGGGTAAGCAGGTAGGCGCGGTCGTCGAGGATCTCGGTCGCGGCGTCGCCGGCCAGGATCGCGGCGGCGTCGTCGGTCTCCGTGCGGGTCTCCAGCAGCGAGCGCATGGCGGCGATCTTGCGCTCGAATGCGGCGTCGGCCGCGCCGCCCTCCTTGTAGCGCCAGTGCGCGGCGACGCCCAGTTCGGCGTGGGCGTGCATCTCGTGGGTGCGGATCTGCACCTCCAGCGTCTTGTGCTCGGGACCGACCACCGCGGTGTGCAGGGATCGGTAGTCGTTGCCTTTCGGCCGCGCGATGTAGTCGTCGAACTCGCCCGGCACGTGCGGCCACAGCGAGTGCACCACGCCCAGCGCCGCGTAGCAGGTGGGCACGTCGTCGACCAGCACGCGCAGGGCGCGGATGTCGTACAGGTGGCCGAAGTCGTCGTCCTTGCGCTGCATCTTCTTCCAGATGGAGAAGATGTGCTTCGGTCGGCCGGCCAGGTCGGCCCGGATGCCGGCGCGCGTGAGCGCGTCCGACAGTTGGCGCCTGCACTCGGCGATGTAGCGCTCGCGGTCGCCGCGCCGCTCGTCGAGCAGGCGCGCGATGCGCTTGTAGGTGTCCGGCTGCAGGAAACGGAACGCGAGGTCCTCGAGTTCCCACTTCACCTGCCAGATGCCGAGCCGGTTGGCCAGCGGGGCGTGGAGGTCGGCGGCGAGTTCGGCCAGCGCGCGGCGCGTGGCCTCGTCGCCGCGTGCGGCCAGCCGCATGCGGGCGAGGTGCCGCGCGAGCAGGATGAACACCACCCGCAGGTCGCGCACCAGGGCCAGCAGCAGGCGGCGCAGGCCCTCCGCGCCGCCCTGGCGGGCTGCATGCAGCGCCCACACCTTTCCGGCCGCTCGCTGGCCGTCGACCAGCGCCGCGACGCGGCCATGGGGCAGTCGTTCCGCCGGCAGGCCGCCGGCGAAGGCGGCCGCCGCGGCGAGCGTGTCGCCATCGACCGCCAGTTCGTCGAGGATGTCCAGCGTGGCGGCCAGTTCGCCGCCGTCGTCGATGTCCGCCGGCAGCGCGTCGAGCACCGCCGCCAGCGCCGCGGCCTCGGGCCGCCGCGCCGCGCGCGCGGTGCGCCAGGCGGCGGGCGTGGCGGGCGCGGGGTCGAGCGGGGTTTTCATGACGGCATCTTATCGGCAGCGTCGCGACGGCCGGGTGGCGGCCGCCCGCTCACGCTACAATCAGGCGGCGTCCCCGCCGCCGCTCGAGGTCTCCATGTCAAGATCCATCGCGTTCCTGCTCTGCATTGCCGCGCTCGCGACGGGAAGCGCTGCCTCGGCGGCCGGGGAGTTCTCGACCCTCGAGGAGCGGATGACCGACGCGGAGTTCCGCGCCGCCGGCCTCGACCGACTCACCGCCGACGAGCTGGCCAACCTCAACGCTTGGCTGGCGCGGCGCAACCTGAGCACGCGGCCGGCGCCGGCCGGTGGCAGCCAGGGCTTCAAGCCCGAAGGCCTGCTCGGCGACTCGGGCGACCGCGCCCGCATCGTCAGCCGCGCCACCAGCAACCAGGACGAGATCGGCGTCGGCACCACGATCGCGTTGGAGAACGGCCAGTCGTGGCGGGTGACCGACGGTAACCTGAGCCTCTCGGGCGGGCTGGCCGGGCGCACGGTGACCATCGAGCCGGCGCTGCTGGGTTCCTGGCTGCTGAAGGTCGAGGGCTACAACCGGTCGCTGCGGGCAACCCGTGTGCGCTGAGAGTTTGTGAAGAAGCGTCCTCTCTGGCAGGCCATGAACGGCCCACGCGCGGGTCATGCACGCCAGTGCATGATTCGCGGGAGCGAAGCCGGACCTGTGCCGGACTCGCGGCTGGAAAAACCCGCGGGATTTGGCGTTTTTCTCAGGCGCTGAGCGCTGCGCTGAACAGCATCGCGCGCCGGCGGTCGACGGCACGCATCGGGAGTTGACTTCGGTCAACGGCCGCGGCGGTGCGTCTGCGTAGCGTCCGGCGATGCTCCGGTCGCCGCAGGCCTTCGCAGTTCCGTCGCCGGGCCGCGCCAACACCGGGCGACGGTCCGGCGCGCCGCTTGCACCGCAGCCGCGCGCATGTTGATCCCGCACGACCCGATCCGCGAAACCCTGCACGCGCTGACCCGCTCGGCGGTGTACGGCATGTTCGCCGCGTTGCTGGCGCCACCGGCGGACGCGCAGTCGCTGGCCAACCCGTTCGAGCAGGCCCACAACCTCGCCGGGACGGTGTCGGCGCGCCTGCCCTTCGCGTGGAGCACATCGAGCCTGTTGTCCGCGGTCGCGGTGGCGCGCCGGCTCGATCCGGCCGAACTGTTGCGCCGACGGGCGGCCGCGCTCGCCGACGGGCCGGGCGGCAAGGGGCTCGCGCTGGCGGCCACCCAGGCGGCCGATGCGCCGGCCGACTCGCGGCTGGCTTGGACCTTCGGGCCGTCGGGTGTCGTGCGGCAGCCCGATCTGCCTGCCGGCCATCTGGTGCACCTGCTGCGGCTGCTCCGCCGGTTGGCCGAGCGCGAAGCCGATGCCAACACGCCGGCCGAGCGTTCCGGGCAGCGCATCGCGCAGGTCGACGCCATCGACCGCCACCTCGGCCTGCGGGTGCGGGCGCTGGCCGGCGTGGCGGCGGTGCGCGCCGGGGTTTGTCCGTTCGCCGGTGTGCTGGTCGCGCTCGAACAGTGGCTGACGCGGGACCGCCGCTGGCTGGGCGGTGCGACCGGCGTGACGGTGCCAGGCTGAATCCGCGCGTCTCTGTCTATCGCGGTGATCTGGTCCCTCGCGCGATCCCTCCGCGAGGGGCCATCGGGCACCGGGCGCAGGGCGCAGGGCGCGACGCCCTCGCGCGCCACTCAGGCCTGTGACGGAACCTGAGCCTTGTGCGTGGTTCCCTCCGCGGGCGCGATACCGGCCCGGACTTGCACGTGAGGATGAAGCTCCGGCATGTATGGGGCGCGCGGGCCATGCGTGGCCCGCGCAGCAGTCCGTTCCCTCAAGGCCGATCGGTCTGCAGATCGAGGTCGGCCAGCAGCTTGCGCAGGCGCTTCTCCGACACCGGCTCGCGGGTCTTGAGTTCCTGCGCGAAAAGCTGGACGCGGTACTCCTCGATCAGCCAGCGCAGGCGGTCGAGCGCCGCCGGGTCGGCACCTCGCGCGGCCAGCGCCTCGCGCGCGGTGGCGAAGCCCTGCGCCTCGATCATCCGCGCCTGGTCGCGGCGCGGGTCCTGCTGCAGGCGCTGCGTGCGCAGCGCCATGCCCTTGAGGAAGCGCGGCAGGTCGGACAGGCGCTGCAGCGGCAACTCGCGCGCGAAGCCGGGATGGACCAGGCCGCGCAACTGTTCGCGCAGGTCGTCGTAGTTGGCGCGCGCGAAGCCCAGCAGCGGCGGTTCGAGGAGCGGCAACAGGGCCGCGTATTCGCGCAGGACTTCATCGACCAATGCCAGGCGGCGCACGATGGTGGGCCCGAGCTGCTTCGAGGCCTCGGCGACCAGCGCGTCGAAGGCCGGCCGGTCGCGCACCGGGGCGCACCGCCCGCGCACCAGGTCGTCGAATGCGGCCTCGGTCACGTCCTCGCGCAGCCGGTCCGGCGAGTCGATGGTGGTGTAGGCGATCGCCACTTTGGGTGAGAGCGCGGCGTTCCTGCGCGCGCCGCGCAGCTTGTCCTCGAGCGCGATCCGCGCCAGCCGGCGGACGCCGGCCGCGTGCGCCGCGTCGGCCTCGTCGTGCCGTTCGAAGACGCGTATCGCGCAGTCGGCGCCCGCGTCCACCAGCGCAGGGAAAGCGGCCAGGCCGGTGTCGGTGGCGATCGACTCCGGCAGGTCGCCGAAGTCCCACTTCGCCACGCCGTCGCGGGCGATGGCGGTGGCTGTCTCGCGCGCGAACTGCTCGCGCGCGCGGGCGCCGTGTTGCGCGCGCAACGCGTCCAGGTCGCGCGATTCGGCCAGCGCGTGCGCCCGCTCGTCGAGCAGGCGCACGTTGAACCGCAGGTGCGCCGGCAGGGCGGGCTCGTCGAAGTCGGTCGGCGCGACCTCGACGCCGGATATGCGCGACAGGTGCGCGCACAGCGCCGGCAGCAGGGCGCCGTGCGGCTCACTGTCGCGCACGCTTTCCACGAAGGCGCGGGCGAAGTCAGGCGCCGGCACGAAGTTGCGGCGCAGGGGCTTGGGCAGGCCACGGATCAGCTCCGCGACCTTTTCCGTCAGCAGGCCGGGCACCAGCCAGGTCAGGCGCGCCGCCGGCACCGCGTTGAGCAGGGCCAGAGGCAGAACCAGGGTCACACCGTCGGCCGGGTGGTTGGGCTCGAAGCGGTACTCGAGCGCCAGCGCGTGGCCGCCGATGCGGATCGATTTCGGGAAGGCGCGCTCGGGCGAGGCTTCGGCCACCAGCACGTCGTCCAGCGTCCATTCGAGCGAGCGACGGGACTCGGCATCGAGCGCCTTGTACCAGGCGTCGAGAGCCACCGTGCTGCAGATGTGTCCCGGGATGCGCGGGGCGAGCCAGGCGACGAGTTCCTCGTCGGGCTTGACGAGTCCGTGGCGACGGCGCTTGGCCTCCTCTGCGCGCGCCGCATCCAGCACGGCGAGGTTGCGCCCGACGAATGCGGCGCGGCAGTCGATTTCGCTGGGGATCAGGGCCTCGCGCACGAAGACGGCGTGCGCGGCCACCGGGTCGATGCGCTCGAAGGCCACCCGGCGGCGCTCGATGATCGTCAGGCCCAGCAGGGTCACGCTCTGGTAGCCCAGCACGCGGCCTTGGCTGCGCGCCCAGTGCGGGTCGAAGTGGCGCTGCTTCGTGAGGTGCGCTGCTTGCTGCTCGATCCAGGCCGGCTCGACCTCGGCATTGGTCAACGCATACAGGCGCTGGGTGTCGAGCAAGGTCGCCGAGAGCAGCCAGGCCGGCGGTTTCTTCGCCAGCGCGGAGCCGGGGAAGACCGAATACCTGCGCCCGCGGGTGCCGACGTACTCTCGCTTCTCGTCGCGGCGCCCGACGTTGGCGGGCAGGCCTGAGAGCAGGGCGCGGTGCAGGGCCTCGTAGGCCGGGCGCGAGAGCGCACCGCGCACGGGCGCATCGTCGCCTCGCACTCGGCGTGCGAAGGGCTTTTCCGGCGCGGGCGGCGCGCCGCGTTCCTCGAGCGCCCAGCCGAGTTCTCCGCACAGCAACAGCAGTTGGCGGTGCAGTTCGCGCCATTCGCGCATGCGCAGGAACGACAGGAACCGCGCCTGGCACCACTCGCGCAGCTTCGACTGCGTAAGGTCCTCGTGCGCGACGCGATAGTCGTCCCACAGGTTCAGAATGCCGACGAAGTCGGAGCGTGGATCGGCGTGGTGGGCGTGGGCGGCGTCGGCGAGTTCGCGCGCCTCGGCGGGGCGCTCGCGCGGGTCCTGGACCGACAGAAAAGCGGCCAGCACGGTCATGTCGCGCAGGCAGCGCAGTCGCTGGGCCTCGACCAGCATGCGCGCCAGCGCGACGTCGATCGGCAGGCGCGCCATCGCGCGGCCGGTGTCGGTGAGTCCGCGGCGGTCTGGCGTGATGGCGCCCAGTTCCAGAAGTTGCTGCCACCCGTCGGCGATCGCGCGGGGCTCGGGCGGGTCGATGAAGGGAAAGTCCTCGATCCCACCGAGCTTCAGGGACAGCAGGCGCAGGATCACCCCGGCCAGCGAGGAGCGCAGCAGTTCCGGATCGGTGAAGCGCGGGCGGCGCGCGTAGTCGGCCTCGTCGTAGAGCCGCCAGCAGATGCCTGGCCCGACGCGGCCGCAGCGGCCCTTGCGCTGGTCGGCGGCGGCCTGCGACACGGGTTCGATGTGCAGGCGCTGCACCTTGTGCCGGTGCGACCAGCGGTTGACGCGCGCGGTGCCGGGATCGACCACGTGGCGGATGCGCGGCACGGTGAGCGAAGTCTCGGCCACGTTGGTGGCGAGCACGATGCGCCGCTTCACGCCCGGGTTGAACACCCGGTCCTGGTCCTTGACCGAGAGGCGCGCGTACAGCGGCAGCACGTCGGTCTCGCGGTAGCGACGGCGCTCCAGCGCGAGGTGCAGGTCGCGGATCTCACGCTCGCCGGGCAGGAACACCAGCACGTCGCCCAGCGGATCGGTGCGGGTGATCTCGTCGATCACCTCGACGATCGGGTCGGCCTCGTCGCCACGCTCGCGCCCGCGCGCAGGGCGCTGTGGCTTGCCGTCGCGTGTGGGTCGCGCGGGTGCCTCCTCCACCGGCGCCTGCGGCGGCCGCCAGCGCACCTCGACCGGGAAGGTGCGGCCCTCGACGTCGACCACCGGGGCGCCGTCGAAGTGAGCGGCGAAGCGCGCGATGTCGATGGTGGCCGAGGTCACCACCAGCCTGAGGTCACGGCGCTTCGCCAGCAGGCGCTTGAGATAACCGAGCAGGAAGTCGATGTTGAGGCTGCGCTCGTGTGCCTCGTCGACGATCAGCGTGTCGTACCGCGACAACCAGGGATCGCCCTGGGTCTCCGCGAGCAGAATGCCGTCGGTCATGAACTTGATCAGGGTGTCGGGCCCGACCTGCTCGGTGAACCGCACCTGCCAGCCGACCAGACCGCCGACCTCGGTGCCGAGCTCCTGCGCCACGCGCCGCGCGACGGCTCGCGCGGCGATGCGCCGCGGCTGGGTGCACCCGACCAGGCCGCGCACGCCGCGCCCTGCGGCGAGGCAGAGCTTCGGCAACTGCGTGGTCTTGCCCGAGCCGGTCTCGCCCGCAACCACGACCACCGGATGCTCGCGGATCAGCGCCGTGATCCGGTCGCCCTCGCGCGCTATGGGCAGCGTGCCGTCCAGTGCGACCGTCGGCACCAGCGCAGCGCGCGCCTCGCGGCGCGCCATCGAGGCGGCCACCGCCTGCCGCCAGGCCTCGCGGCGCGGAGCGTCGGCCGGTACGGCCTCGCGTTCGATGCGCGCCAGTTCGCCGCGCAGGCGGCCGTAGTCGGACGCCAGCACATCCTCGGGTCGCAGGCGGGGGCGCGGGTCCAAAGGGTCGGTCGATGGTGGCGGCACGCGGATAGAACCGGGGTCAGGGCCCGGTTCCGTCAGCGCTCGGGCAGGATGCGCGCCAGCGCCTGCCGCGCGGCATCGAAGGAAAAGTGCCGCTCGACGTTGGCCAGCCCGTTGCGCGACAGGCGTTGCCACAGCGCCTCGTCGCTGTAGGCGCGCACGATGGCGTCGGCGAAGGCGGCGGGGTCTGATTCCACCAGCACGTCCTCGCCGGCGACGACGTGCATGCCCTCGACCGCCATCGGCGTGGCCACCACCGGCTGTCCGTGGGCCATCGCCATGTTGACCTTGCCCTTCACGCCGGCGCCGTAGCGCAGCGGGGCGACCGACAGTCGGCAGCCATCGAGGAAGCGGCCGAGGTCCTCGACGAAGCCGTGCACCTCCACGCGCGCGTCGGCCAGCGCGCGCAGCTCGTCCGGCATGCGGCTTCCCACCACATGGAAGCGTGCCCCGGGCAGAGCCGACTCGGCGCGTGGCCAGACCTCGGCCAGGAACCAGCGCACCGCGTCCACGTTCGGCGGGTGCTGGAAACCGCCGACGAACCACAGGTCGCGGCGCGACTCGAAAGGCGCGCGCAGGCCGTTGACCTCGTGCACGTTGGACAGCACTTCGATGCGCGCGCCGGGTGCCTCGCGCGCGAGCAGTTCCTGTTCCACGGGGCTCACCACCAAGGTGACATCGCATTCCCGCACCAGGCGCTGTTCGGCCTCGCGGGTGGCGCGCGCGCGCGCGGCGAGCGCGGCGCTGCCTTCCAGCTCCGCCGCGCGCTGCTCGCGCAGATAGTGCAGGTCCACGGTGTCGAACACCACCCGCGCGCGGCGCGCGTGCTCGCGGACCAGCGGCAGAAAGGCGGATGCGACGTAGTGCCGCGACAGGATCACCGCGTCGAGGTGCGGGCCGTGTTCGCGGAACCAGGCCGGCGCGTCGGCCACCCACGGCGCGTGCAGCATCTCCACGCCCATCTGCTGCAGCGGCTCGGTGTAGCCGGGCAGGGCCAGGCGGTTCTCGGCCATGAAGCACACCTTCCAGCCGAGGTCGCCGAGCACGCGCATCAGGTTCACCATTCGCACCGAGCCCGAATCCTGGTCAGGCGTGGGCACGCACGCGTCGACGATCAGCACCCGGCCCTTCGCGCGGTGCTCGCGCGCGATGGCAATCGGCGTGCCTGGCGCGGGCTGGCGGGCCAGCGCGTCCTTCCATCGCTCGACGAACTTGGCCTGGTTCACCACCTGGAATCGCTTGGTGCCGCTGCCGGTGTCGGTGCCCGAGGTTACGCCCTCGAAGTGCACCACGGCGGCCGCCGGCTGGTAGTAAACCTTCAGCCCCGCAGCGCGCACCTTGAACGCGAGGTCGGTGTCCTCGTAGTAGGCCGGTGCGTAGTGGGCGTCGAAGCCGCCGAGGCGCTCGAACAGTCCGCGGCGCAGCAGGATCGCCGCTCCCGAGCAGTAGTCGACCTCGCGCAGGTAGGCGTGCGCGCAGTCGCGCGGGTCGCCGAAGCGACCGTAGTTCCAGCCCGAGCCGTCGCGGAACACGATCCCGCCGGCCTCCTGCAGGCGCCCGTCGGGATAGACCAGCTTGGCGCCCGCCAGCCCGCAGTCAGCGCGCTGCACGAAGGTGTCGACCAGGGCCTCCAGCCAGCCTTCGGTCACCGCGGTGTCGTTGTTGAGGAAAAGCAAGTATTCGCCCCGGGCGAGCGCGGCGCCCGCGTTGCAGGCGCCGATGAAACCGAGGTTGGCCGGGTTGCAATGCACGCGGATGCCGGCGATATCCGCCAGGCGTTGCGGCGTCTCGTCGGCCGACCCGTCATCGACCACGATCGCCTCGAACGGCACGGTGCCCGGGTTCGCGGCCAGCGAGCGCAGGCAGGTCAGCGTGTGGCGGAAGTGGTTGTAGACCGGGATCACGATCGACACCACCGGTGCGTCCGCGCAGGGCACGGCGAAGGGGGCGAACGGCTGGTCCGGCGCCGGGATCGCCGGCGGCTCCGGCGGGGCCGTCGCTTCGCCGCGCGCGCCCAACCAGTCGCGCGCGCGGGCCAGGGTGCCGGCGAGTCCGCGGCTGCGCAGCGACTGCAGCGCGCGCGACGCCAGTCCCGCGGTCTGGCGGCTGCGGAACGACGTCGCCGCCCGCGTGGCGCGCAGCGCGCGCCCCAGGGCGCGCAGCGGCCGCGTCAGCCGCCACGACAGGCTGCGGCGCATCGTCGTGAGTTCGGCGTCGAGCCGCAGCGCCCAGCGCGAGCGTTCGTCGAACTCCTCCCGTAGCTGCAGCAGCAGTTCGCGGGTTTCGGTCAGGCGTGCCTCGGTGGCGGCGTTGTGTTCGCGCTGGCGCAGGACGTCCGCCTCCAGCGACTCCGCCCAGCGCGTGCGCTCGGCGGCCAGCGCTTGCTCGCGCAGAGCCCAATCGGCGCGGCGCGCGAGTTCGCGCTGCTGTTCGACGCTCTTGCGCTGCGCGCGGTCCAGCGTGCGCGCCGCGCGCGCCGCAGCCAGCGCCGCCTGCGCCGCGGCCAGCGTCGACGGTTCGATCGGCGCAGGTCGAGCGCGCGGCCCGTCGTGGTCGGGCAGCGTCAGCAGGGCTGCATGGTCGCGGGCCATCGCCGCGGCGTCGCGCGCCGGGCGTCGCGCCGCGCCCTCGCGCAGGCGCGTGCGCAGTGCGGGGTCGCCGGACAGGGTGGCGATGCCTTCCAGCACCGCCGCGGGCGCGGGTGCGACCAGCCAGCCGTCCACCCCGTGCGCGATACGTTCGGCGAAGGCGCCGGTGGCACAGGCGAGCGGCGGCACGCCCAGCGCCCAAAGTTCGCTGAGCGTATAGGAGAACGTCTCGGCCACCGTGGAGGGCAGCAGTGCGAAGTCCGGTGCGATGCGCGCGATCGCCGCCGGCAATGCGTCGCGATCGTAGTCGAGTTCGATCGACACGCCGGACACGCCGAAGAAGCGCTCGCCGGCCTTGCCGCAGCCGAGCAGGTGCAGGTCCGCGTGCGCGGCAGCGGCGGGCAGGATCGCCGCCAGCAGTCGTTCGCCCTTGGCGCCGTTGATCCGGCCCAGCACCAGTGCCCTCGGGCGGGTGCGTGGCGGCGGCGCCCAGGCGCGCGGCGGCGCGCGGAACGGCGGCAGGCCATGCGGGATCACCTTCCACGCAAGTGCCTCCAGCCGCGGTTCGATGCGTAGCAGACTGGCGCGCAACGCCGCGCCCGGGGCCACGAGGGTCGCGCGGGCGGCGTGCAGCGCGGCCAGCCAGTGCTCGCGCAGCGCCAGCCATGCGGCAGGGTCGCGCGCGGCGAACGGCAGGTCGTCGGCGCGCGCCAGTGCAGCGGCGAGATCGTCGCGGTCGTAGCGCCGTGCCGGGTCGTCGAAGTCGTCGTGCAGGAGCGGCCACGCCGGATAGCGGTCGTGGCAGACCGCCACCGTGGGCAATCCGGTGGCCAGCGCATCCAGCGCGTGTCCGATCAGCGACGAAACCACCACCGCGTCGACCGCGAAGTCGCGCATCACTTCGGCGACGATCGCGCGGTACTCGGCCGATTGCACGTCGGTGGATGCAATCGGCGCGGCCAGCGGCCATTCGCGCAGCGCCCCGGCGTCGGCGGCGGGCAGACGCAGCGACAGCCGTTCGCCGTGGCGGCCGCGCGCGGTGTCGCCGTGGGCGACCAGCGCGAGGTGGCAGCGACCGGCGTCGGCGCGCGCGACATCGCGCACCCAGGCCTCGACGCCTCCGCCCCATCCGTGGACCACGTGCAGCACCACCGGCCGGCCGTCCAGTCCCGGGCGCGCCGGCGCGTCGCCGCCGACCGCGCGGAAGCGTTCGCGCAGCAGGTCGAGCGGATGTGCCGGCGGCGGCCGGCGCAGGTCGTCCGGCGACGACGGGCCGTCCAGCGGCCCGTCTCCCACGGCCACGAACAGATGGTCGCAGACCGCGCCGGTGCAGCCCTCCGGCAGCGTGTCGCCGCGGACGGCGGCGGGGTCCGCCAGCGCGGCCAGCGCCGGCCGCCGCCACAGGCTCAGTGCCGGCAGCCAGTGCGCGGTGGACGCCATGCGGCGCGGCGCGAACAGGGCAACGCCGCGATCGACCGCGTCCGGGTCGATCGCCGGCCAGTGCGCCCCTTCGGGCAGCGGCGAGAGGCCGCGGACGCCCTCTCCGAGGGGCGAGACCACGTCCGCCACGCTCGCCTCGGCAGCGCGCAGCAGGCGCTCCAGCGCGAACGGGGGCAGGCGTGCCGCCGCGTTCAGCAGGACCAGATCGCAACCCGGGGCGTCGCGCGCGGCGGCGCGCAGCGCATCCGGCGCGTCGCTGCCGCGGCGGTCGATCCACGCGCCGGCCGGCACGCTGGCGAGTCGGGCGCGCCAGGCGGCGGCCGGGTCGCCATCGCCGTGGAGCACGATGCGCAGCGAGGCGGGAAAGGGCGCGGGCAACGGCGATTCCGGAGGGCAGGGCCCGGGAGGATGCGCGATTATCGCGGGGCCGGCCGGGCCTGTCACGGCGCCGCCGCCGTTGCCCGCGGTCCGCCATCCGCGGTTCAGCGGCGCTCGACTACACTGCCGTCCTCACCCGGATTCGCTCCGTCCCACCGTTGAGCCACACCGTCCCGACCGCCGCCTTCCTGCGCGCCGCCTGGCGCCTGCTGCGCGCGCCGGCGTGGTTGGGCGTCGGCGCGGTCGTCGGCTTCGGCGTGCCCTACGCGCTGCACCTCGACCGCATGGTGCGGGAGCGCTTTTCCGACTACGCCTTCGACCAACCCAGTCGAGTGTACGCACGTCCGCTGCCGCTGCGCGCCGGGGATGCGCTGGCCGCCGAAGCCCTGCTGCTGGAACTCGCCGCCTCGCGCTACCGCGCCGTCGACACGCCGCCGTCGGCGCCCGGCACCTACCGCCGCGACGGCGTGCGCTTCGAGATCGCAACACGCGGCTTCCGCGGCGCGCAGGGCGCGGTGCCGGCACGGCGGCTGGTGGTCGCGCTGGCCGGGGGGCGGATCCGCGCAGTGAGCGACGCCGACACCGGCGCGCCGGCTGCCGGGGCCTTTCTCGACCCGGCGCGCATCGCCACCCTGTACGGTCCGCGCCAGGTCGAGCGCCGCTTCGTGCCGGCGGCGGAGGTCAATCCGCTGCTGGTGGCGACTCTGCAGGCGGTCGAGGACCGCGACTTCAAGCACCACATCGGCATCGACTTCGGCGCCATCCTGCGCGCCGCGATCGCCAACCTGCGGGCCGGCGAGGTGGTGCAGGGCGGTTCCACGCTCACCCAGCAGCTGGTGCGCAACATTTTCCTCGATCGCTCGGTCACGCTGGCGCGCAAGGCCAACGAGGCGGCGCTGGCGGTGCTGATCGAGGCGCGCTATCCGAAACAGCGCATCCTCGAGGCCTACCTCAACGAGGTCTATCTCGGCCAGCAGGGCGGCCAGGCCATCCACGGCATGGCGGCGGGCGCGGAGTTCTGGTTCGGCCGCGATCTCTCCGACCTCGCGATCCACGATGTGGCCCTGCTGGTGGGCTTGATCCAAGGGCCCTCGGTACACGACCCGCGGCGCTACCCGGAGCGCGCGATGGCGCGCCGCGGGGTGGTGCTGGATGCGATGGTGGCCACCGGATTGATCAGCGAAATCGACCGCGCCGTTGCCGCGCGGGCGCCGCTCGGCGTGACCGCCGCCGGCGCGCTGCCGCGCAACCGCTATCCGGCGTTCCTCGAACTGGTGCGCGCGCAACTGGCGCGCGACTTCCCCGACAGCGTGCTCGCGGCGCGCGGGCTGTCGGTGCTGACCACGCTCGCCCCGTCCAGCCAGCAACTGGCCGAGGCCGCCGTCGACCAGCGCCTGAAGGCGCTCGGCAGGCGAGGGGAGGGGCTGCAGGCAGCGTTGGTCGTGACCGATGCGCGAAGCGGCGCGGTGCAGGCGGTGGTGGGCGGGCGCGATCCGGGGCAGCCGGGCTTCAATCGCGCGCTCGCCGCCGCGCGGCCGATCGGTTCCCTGGTCAAGCCCTTCGTCTACTTGGTCGCGCTGGCCCAGCCGGAGCGCTGGTCCCTGATGAGCGCGCTGCCGGACCGCGCGGTGGCGCTGCGCCAGCCCAACGGCCGGATGTGGACGCCGGCCAACAATGACGGTCTCGAGCATGGTGACGTGCCGCTGGTCGACGCACTGGCGCGTTCGTACAACCTCGCCACTGTCCACCTCGGTCTGGAACTTGAGGTCGCGAAGGTGGCGCGGGTGCTGGAAGCGCTGATCCCGGGGCTCGACGCCGCGCCGCTGCCCTCGCTGCTGCTCGGCGCGGTGGAGCTTTCGCCGTTCCAGGTCGCACAGGCTTATCAGTATCTCGCGGCCGACGGCCATCCCACCCCGCTGTTCGCGCTGGAGGCAGTGCTCGACGCCGACGGTCGCCCGCTGACCCGCTACGTGCAGCAACCTGCGGCGGGCGACCTCGTCGAGGCAGCCCGGCTGGTCACCTTCGCGCTGCAGGAGGCGGCGCGGCGTGGCACCGCATCCGCGCTGGTCGGGCTCGGCCTCGGCGGCCTCGACGCTGCCGGCAAGACCGGCACCAGCAACGACCAGCGCGACTCCTGGTTCGCCGGCTACACCGGCCGCCACCTGGCGGTGGTCTGGGTCGGGCGCGACGACAACCGCGAAACCGGCCTCTATGGGGCCACCGGCGCGATGCGGATCTGGGCCGCGTTGATGGCCGGGCTGCCGACCGACCCCCTGCGCCCGGACTTCAGCGCCGACCCGATGCTGGCCTGGGTCGACCCGCAGGCGCAGGCGGCGACCGACCCGGGATGCACCGGTGCGCGGCAGTTGCCCTTCATCCGCGGCTACGAGCCGATGGCCTATGGTGGCTGTGGCGTCGGCGAGTGGTTCGGACGCGAGAGCGACGCGCGCGAGGACGAGGAACCGCGTCGCCGGCGCAGTCTCCTTGACTGGTTCGGAGGACGATGAACATCAGGACCTTCGGCGCCTTTGCGCTGGCTGGGCTGCTCGCCGCCTGCGCGGCGCGCGAGGACAAGCCCGTGCCGCCGCCGCGCGTGGAGCGCGACTGGCTGGCCGAGATCGCCGCCGAGGCGGCGCGCGCGGACTCGGCAGTGGACGTCGTTCCGCTGCCCGATCCGGCGGTCGACGACCTGCGCCGGCGCGCCGACGATGCGCTGCGCACCAACCGTCCGGCCGAGGCCGAGGCCGTCCTGCGCGAGGCTCTGGCCCTCGACGCCGGCGATCCCGCGCTGTGGCAGTCGCTGGCCGAGTCGCTGCTGGCCCAGCGCCGCTGGGAGGAAGCCGAGGCGATGGCCGCGCGCAGCGCCGAACTGGGTCCGCGCGTCGGCGCGCTCTGCCTGCGCAGCCGCTACACCGCGTTCGCCTCGCGCATCGAGCGCGGCGACGCGATGGGTGCGGCGCAGGCGCGCATGCAGGTGGAGGACTGCGTGGAGGCGCGGCCGACGCGGTTTTGACGGGCCACGGCGGGGAGGGTACAGGGCTCAGGGTATAGGGCCCACAGTACGGAGTCGCCTCGCGACTGTGGGAGCGAGC
>DHLY01000152.1:3249-15361 GCA_002405525.1 Proteobacteria bacterium UBA4656 | reverse complement strand
TACCCTGGGCCCCATACCCTGATTCCACTACCCCCGCAGCACCGGCCGAACGCCATCACTTCCCGATCTTCTCCCACAGGAACGAATAGGCCAGCGCGCTCATGAACGCGGCCTGTTCGTTGTTCGCCGCGCCGCCGTGGCCGCCCTCGATGTTCTCGTAGTAGCTCGCCTCGTGGCCCTGTTCCATCATCAGGGCCATCATTTTGCGCGCGTGTCCCGGATGCACGCGGTCGTCGCGCGTGGAAGTGGTGAACAGCACCGGCGGGTAGTCCTTGTCCTTCGACAGGTTGTGGTACGCCGAGTAGCGGCGCAGGAACTTCGCCTCCTCGGGATCGTCCGGGTTGCCGTACTCGCCGACCCACGACGCGCCGGCCAGCAGTTTGTGGTAGCGCAGCATGTCCAGCAGCGGCACCTGGATCACGATCGCTCCGAACAGTTCCGGATAGGTCGTGAGCATGTTGCCCATCAGCAGGCCGCCGTTGCTGCCACCCTGGACGCCCAGGCGTGCCGGCCGGGTGACCTTGCGCGCGATCAGGTCGCGCGCCACCGCGGCGAAGTCCTCGAAGGCCTTGTTGCGGTTGGCCTTGAGCGCGGCCTGGTGCCACTTCGGGCCGAACTCGCCGCCGCCGCGGATGTTGGCCACCACGTAGACGCCGCCCTTCTCCAGCCAGGCCGCACCGACGCCGGCGCCGTATCCGGGCACCATCGGCACCTCGAAGCCTCCGTAGCCGTAGAGCAGGGTGGGGTTGTCGCCGTCGAGTTCGAGGTCCGTCCGCGACACGACGAAGTACGGAACTCTGGTGCCGTCGTCCGAGGTCGCCTCGCGCTGCGCAACCTGCAGGCCGGTCTTGTCGAAGAAGGCCGGCAGGCTCTTGAGCTTCTCGGGTGCGCCCAGACCGACTTCGCCGAGGTAGAGGCTGGTCGGCGTGAGGTAGTCGGTCACCGTCATGAAGTAGGCGTCGGAGTCCTCGTCGTCGATCGCGCTGGCGCCGACGGTGCCGAACTCCGGCATGCCCGGCAGCGGCTCGCGCTTCCAGCCGTCCTCGCCGTGGGTGAGCACGTAGACCCGGTTGCGGACGTTGTCGAGTTCATTGAGCAGGATGTGGTTGCGGGTCGGCGAGAAGCCGGCGAGCGAGGTGCGCGCGGACGGCTTGAAGAGCACGTCGAAGTCCCGCTTGCCGGCGAGGAAATCATCGAGTTTCGTCGCCAGCAGCGCGCCGGCCGGATGGGTCGTGCCGCCGACGGCCCAGTCCTCGCGCAGCTCGATCAGCAGCCACTCGCGGTGCATCGAGGCATTGGCGCTGTCGGGCTTGTCGATCTTGACCGGCTTGCCCTCGCGCACCAGGTAGACCTCGTTGGTGAAGAAGGTGACCCCCCGGTAGACGAAGTCGCGCTCGAAGCCCCTGGTGTGGTCGCGGCCGGCGCTGATCCAGATGTCCTCCGGCTTGCCCTCGTAGACCACGGTGGCCTCGGACAGCGGCGTGCCGCGCTTCCAGACCTTGGCGATCCGTGGGTAGCCGGATGCGGTCATGCTGCCGGGACCGAAGTCGGTGGCGACATACAGGGTGTCGATGTCGCGCCACGACGCGCCGCCCTTGGCTTCCGGCAGGGAAAAGCCGTCCTTGACGAAGGCGCGGTCGACCATGTCGTACTCGCGGGTGACGGTGGCATCCGCGCCGCCGCGCGACAGCGAGACCAGGCAGCGGCGGTACTCGGGCTTGAGGCAGTCCGCGCCGCGCCAGACCCAGTTCTCGGCCTCGGTCTTGGCCAGCGCGTCGAGGTCGATCACCACGTCCCAGGCCGGGTCGTCCTTGCGGTACTCGGCCAGCGTGGTGCGCCGCCACAGGCCGCGCGGGTTCCTGGCGTCGCGCCAGAAGTTGTAGTAGTGCTCACCGATTTTCGACACGTAGGGGATGCGCGCATCGGAGTCGAGGATTGCGCGGATACGGTCGTTGAGCGCCTTGAAGTCCTCGCCGTCGGCGAGTTCGGCCTTGCTGTGTGCGTTTCGTTCGCGCACCCAGTCGAGGGCGCGCTCGCCACCGACATCTTCCAGCCACATGAAGGGGTCTTCGGCGTGCGCTGCGGCGCTGGGCATGGGCTTCGGGTCCTGGGCGAGCGCGGGCGCGAATGAGACGGCCAGCGCGAGGGCGAGCGTGAATCGGATCATGAGTTCCTCCCGGAGGGACCCCGACGCTAGCCCGCGCCGCGTGAAAGCGACATGGGCTGGAAGTCCCGGGCGCGGCGGTCAGCGCGGCGCGTAGGCGCGAAGGAAGAGGTCCACCACGCTGTCGACATGCGCCGCGGTGTCGGTCTGGCCGCAATAGCCGGGGCAACCCCACAGCAGGCGGTTCATCGCCTCGCCTTTGAGCAGCACGAAGAAGTGCTCGGCGGCGCGGCCGCCGTCGGGCACGTCCAGTTGGCCTTGCGCGACCGCGCGGCGCAGGAAGGCACTGAAGCCATCCAGCATCCGTTTCGGCCCGGCCTCGTAGAACATCGGTCCGAGGCGGCCGGAGAGCCGGGCGTCGGCCGCCATCATCCGATGGACCGCCTCGGATTCCGGGCTGTGCATGAGCGCCGCGAACGCCTGCGCGATGGCGAGCAACTGCTCGCGGATCGTGCCTTCCGGCCGCATCTCGAACGCCGCCTGCGGCAGGTATTGCTCGGCCACGAAAACCACCGCCTCGCGGAACAGATTCTCCTTGTCCGAGAAGTGGTTGTAGACGGTGAGCTTGGACACCCCCGCCTCGGCAGCCACCGCGTCCATGCTCGCGGCGTCGTAACCGCGGGCGACGAACAGACGTGCCGCCGCGGCGAGGATCGCGGCGCGCTTTTCGAGATCCCGGGGGCGCCCCGGGCCCGGCGGTGAGGACTTCGAGGCGACATTCATTGGACCAATGCTAATACTGGACGGTGCAGTTTTCACCGATTACTATACCGTAGCGTTCATTAAAGGCATTGCCGAGGGAGGCTCCCATGTCGCTCAAGCCAGCTTCCGCGGTCGGAATGGGTATGGTCCTGTTGCTGTTGGCCGGCTGCGCCAGCGAGGCCAGGACCGTCGCGGTCCGTCCTGCGGTGGTCGAGCGCCCGGTCCCTGCTGCCGGCAGCGGCATCGAAACCTATGCCGGCGAGGTCCGTGCGCGGCACGAGAGTCGCCTCGGCTTCCGCATCGACGGCAAGCTCCTCAGCCGGCCCGTCGACGCGGGCACCCGCGTCCGCCGGGGCGAGGTGTTGGCCACGCTGGAGGCCACCGACCTGCGACTGCAGGTCGATGCTGCGCGCGCTGCGCTGGCGGCGGCCGAGGCCGACGAGGCGCTGGCGCGCGCGGAACTGGACCGACACGCCGAACTGCTGTCCAGGCGCTACATCAGCCAGGCACTCTACGACGCGCGTGCGAACGCCCATCAGGCGGCCCAGGCGCGCCGGGTCCAGGCGCGCTCGCAACTGGCGGTGGCGGAGAACCAGGCCGCCTACACCGCGCTGCGCGCCGACGCCGACGGCGTGATCACCGCCGTGCTGGCGGAAGCCGGGCAGGTGGTCGCCGCCGGCGCGCCGGTGGTGGGCCTCGCCCATGACGGCGAGCGCGAGGTGCTGATCGCGGTGCCCGAACAGCGCATCGCTTCGTTCCGGCCCGGTTTGCCGGTGCAGGTCGAGGTCTGGGCGCGCGATGGCGCCCGGTTCCCCGGAGTGGTGCGCGAAGTCGCGCCGGAGGCCGATCCGCGCACCCGCACCTACGATTTGCGCGTGGCGCTCGATGACGCGCAAGCGCCGGTCAAGCTGGGGATGACCGCGCGCGTGCTGCTCGCCGCGAGTGGCGGCACGGATGTCCTGCTGTTACCGCTGTCCGCGCTGCACGAGAAGGACGGGCAGCCGGCGGTGTGGGTGCTCGACCCTACGACCCGAGAGGTCGCGCTGCGCCCGGTCGACGTCGCGGGCTTCCGCGAGGAAGGACTTGCGCTGCGCGCCGGCATCGGCGCGCGCGACTGGGTGGTGACTGCCGGCGTGCACACGCTGGTCGAAGGCCAGCCGGTACGGCCGATCGACCGCGCCAACCGTCCGCTCGATCCCTGAGCCAGGCCGATGCCCGGCTGGTGGATCCCGCTGCTGCCCGTGCTGGCCGCCCAGGGCCTAATGACGCGTGCGCGCGCCCTGCGCCTGCCGGAGCCGCCCGGTGACCGCGAGGGCGTGGAGGGCGAGGGAGTACGCCTGCGGCTGCTGCTGCTCGGCGATTCCGCGGCCGCCGGTGTCGGCGCCCCGCACCAGCGTTTCGCGCTGGCGGGCCAGCTGGTGGCCGATCTGGCGCGCGACCACGCGGTGCACTGGCGTCTGCACGCCCGCACCGGTCACGCCGTTGCCGACGCGCTGCGCTCGCTGGAGGCGGTCGACGGCTGCTTCGACGTGGCCGTGACCTCGCTCGGGGTCAACGACGCCACCGCGCGGCTTGCGCCGAACCGCTTTGCCGATCGCATGGCGCGGCTGGTCGATGCGCTGCGCATGCGGCATCAGGTGCGCGCGGTGGTCGCTTCCGGCCTGCCGCCAATGCACCGTTTCGCGGCCCTGCCGCAACCGCTGCGCGCCTTCGTCGGCGGACACGCGCGGCGCCTCGACGCCACGCTCGCCGTGCTCGCCACGCGGCGCGACGACCTGCTGCACGTGCCGCTCGACGTGAACGACGCCTTCCCTCCCGGCGCGTTGGCCGAGGACGGCTTCCACCCGGCACCGCCCGCCTACCGGGCCTGGGCTGGCCGGCTCGCCCCGTGGGTGCGCGAGGCACACGCCCGCGCCATGCGCGGCGGCGCTGCACGATGAGGTCCAACCTGTCCGAATGGGCGCTG
Organism: Proteobacteria bacterium UBA4656; assembly: GCA_002405525.1. Classification (GTDB taxonomy): domain Bacteria; phylum Pseudomonadota; class Gammaproteobacteria; order Xanthomonadales; family Ahniellaceae; genus UBA4656. The sequence continues at coordinate 10,529 of DHLY01000152.1, read as the reverse complement.
CGCAATCGTGCGCTGGTGGCCTATTTCGCCGTCGCGCTGGCGCTGATCGGCGCCTGGTCCTACCTGCGCCTCGGCCAGTCGGAAGACCCGCCCTTCACCTTCAAGGCGATGGTCGTGCGCACACTGTGGCCGGGAGCGACCGCGGAGCAGGTGGCGCTGCAGGTCAACGAGCGGATCGAGACCAGGCTGCAGGAAACCGGCCAGTCCGATTTCATCCGTTCCTACGCCCGCCCAGGCGAGTCCGTGGTGCTGTTCGTCGCCCGCGACGATTTGCCGTCCAGCGCCAAGCCGGCGCTGTGGTACCAGGTCCGGAAGAAGGTCGGCGACATCCGCCACACCCTGCCGCCAGGCGTCGTCGGCCCGTTCTTCAACGACGAGTTCGGCGACACCTTCGGCACCATCTACGCCTTGTCCGGCGACGGCTTCGACTACGCCCAGCTCAGGGATTGGGCGCGCCGCGTGCAGCTCGAACTGCTGCGGGTGCCGGAAGTGGCCAAGGTGGAACTCATCGGCCTGCAGGATGAGCGGGTCTGGATCGAGCTGAGCAACGCCAAGATCGCCACCCTGGGGGTGTCGTTCGACGAGGTGCTGGGCGCGCTGGAGGCGCAGAACGCCGTGGTCCCCGCCGGGTTCTTCGAGACCGCCAGCGACCGCATCTTCCTGCGCGCCAGCGGCGCCTTCGATTCGGTCGATTCGATCCGCGGTCTGTCGATCCGCGCCGGCGATCGCCTGTTCAAGCTCGGCGATGTCGCCGACGTGCGGCGCGGATTCGCCGACCCGCCGGCGCCGAAGATGCGCCACCAGGGCCGCGAAGTGATCGGAATCGGGGTCTCGATGGTGCCGGGCGGGGACATCATCCGACTCGGCGAGGCGCTGGCCGCGCGCGCCGAAGCGCTGCAGCAGTCGCTGCCGGTCGGACTCGATCTTGCGCCGGTGGCCGACCAGCCTCGCGCGGTGCGCACGTCGGTGGCGGAGTTCGTCCGCGTGCTGGTCGAGGCGGTGGCGATCGTGCTGCTGGTGAGCTTCGTCAGCCTGGGGCTTCGCACCGGCATGGTGGTGGCGCTGTCGATCCCGCTGGTGCTGGCGATGACCTTCGCCGGGATGCACTACTTCGGGATCGACCTGCACAAGATTTCGCTCGGCGCGCTGGTCCTCTCCCTCGGCCTGCTGGTCGACGACGCGATCATCGCAGTGGAGATGATGGCGGTGAAGCTGGAGCAGGGCTTCGACCGCGTCAGGGCCGCTGCCGCGGCCTGGGACAGCACCGCCTTCCCGATGCTCACCGGCACCCTGGTCACCGCCGCCGGGTTCCTGCCGATCGCAACCGCGCAGTCGGCGACGGGCGAATACACGCGATCGATCTTCGAGGTGGTGACCCTCGCTCTGCTGGTGTCGTGGATCGCGGCAGTGGTATTCATTCCGTGGCTAGGCTGGCGGCTGCTGCCCGATCGTGGCCACACCGGAACGCCGACGCGCGACCTCTACGACACCCCCTTTTACCGCCGCTTCCGCGCCGTGGTCGAGGCCTGCCTCGTGCACCGCCGCGCGGTGCTCTCCGCCACGGCGGCGCTGTTCGTGCTGTCGATCGCGGGCTTCGGCCTGGTGCAGCAGCAGTTCTTCCCCGCCAGCACGCGATTGGAGCTGATGGTCGACCTCAAGCTCGGCGAGGGCGCCTCGCTGAAGGCGACCGAGGCGGTGGTGATGCGCCTGGAGCGCGCGCTCGAGGCGCAGCACCTCGCGCAGGATCTCGAGCGCCACACCGCCTACGTCGGCACCGGCGCGCCGCGCTTCTACTTGCCGCTGGACCAGCAGCTGCCGCAGGCCGCGTTCGCGCAGTTCGTGCTCTCGGCGCGCGACATCGCGGCGCGCGAGCGCCTTCGTGCCGGGCTGATGGACGTGCTGGCGGCGGAGTTCAGCGACGTCCGCTGGCGCGTGGCGCGCCTGGAGAATGGCCCGCCGGTCGGCTATCCGGTGCAATTCCGCGTCTCCGGCGAGGACATCCCGACCGTGCGCGCGACGGCGCGGCGGGTGGCCGAGGTGGTGCGCGCCGACCCGGACGCCGCCAACGTCCACCTGGACTGGGACGAGCCGTCGAAGATCCTGCACCTGGAGATCGACCAGGACCGCGCGCGGGTGCTCGGTGTCTCGTCGCAGGACCTCGCCAACTTCGTCCAGAGTTCGCTGTCCGGCACTCGCGTCAGCCTGTTCCGCGAGGGCCACGAACTGATCGATATCGTGCTGCGCGGTCCGGCCGAAGAGCGCGCTCGGCTGAGCCTGCTGGAGGACCTTTCTGTGCCCACCGCCTCCGGACGCAGCGTGCCGCTGGCGCAGATTGCCACGGTGCGGCCCGGCTTCGAGGAGGGGGTGATCTGGCGCCGTGACCGCCTGCCCACGATCACCGTGCGCGCCGACGTGGCGGGCGACGCGCAGCCGTCGACGGTGGCGCATCGCATCGGGCCGGCGCTGGAGCCGCTTCGCGCCGGCCTTCCTGCGGGCTACCGGATCGAGACCGGCGGCGTGGTCGAGGATGCCGCTCGCGCGCAGCGTTCGGTGCTGGCCGGAGTGCCGCTGTTCGTGTTCGCCGTCACCACCCTGCTCATGTTCCAGTTGCGCAGTTTCAGCCGGGTGGCGATGGTCTGGCTGACCGCTCCGCTGGGCCTGATCGGCGTTTCGGTCTTCCTGCTGCTGTTCGGTCAGCCGTTCGGCTTCGTGGCGATGCTCGGCACCATCGCGCTGTCGGGGATGATCATGCGCAACTCGGTGATCCTCGTCGACCAGATCGGACAGGACGCCGCGGCCGGGCGCCATCCGTGGGACGCGGTGGTCGACGCCACCGTGCGGCGCCTGCGGCCGATCGCGCTGACCGCGCTGGCCGCCGTCCTGGCCATGATCCCCCTCACACGCAGCGTGTTTTTCGGCCCGATGGCGGTGGCGATCATGGGCGGCCTGGTGTCGGCCACGGTGCTCACCGTGGTGTTCCTGCCCGCATTGTACGCGGCATGGTTCGGCATCGCGTCGCCGGCTGCCGGTGCACGACAGCCGGAGCGGTGATGTGTGTCGGCGGTGACTTCCGGCACTGCCCCGCGCACGAGGTCTTCGGCGAGCGTGGCGGACGGCGCGGGTCCGAGTTCGCGTTTGCCGGGTCGGCCGCGAGGCCTTAGCCTATCCGCCTGCCGCATCCAGCACGACGCCCGCCATGCCACTCGATTTCGAACGCGCCCGCTTCAACATGATCGAACAGCAGGTCCGCCCGTGGGAGGTGCTGGACCCCCGCGTGCTCGAGGCCATGGGCAGGGTGCGCCGCGAGGACTTCGTGCCGGCGCGCTTCCGCAAGCTCGCGTTCGCCGACGTCGAGATCCCGCTCGAGCACGGTGAGTCGATGACCAAGCCGGTGGTGCAGGGCCGCATCCTGCAGGCACTCGACGTGCAGCCGGATGACTCGGTGCTGGAGATCGGCGCCGGCAGCGGTTACCTCACCGCCTGCCTTGCCCATCTGGGGCGTGAGGTGGTGGCGATCGAGCGCCACCCCGACTTCGCCGAGCGCATCCGTGCGCGCATGGCCGAAGGCGGACTGGCCAACGTGCGCGTCGAGTCCGGCGACGCGCTGGCGGGCTGGTCGCCGGGTCGCACCTTCGACGCGATCGCGGTCGAGGCCGCGGTCGACGAGGTGCCGTCGCGCTTCGTGGATTGGCTCGCCCCCGGCGGCCGTCTGTTCGTGGTGCGCGGCCGCGCGCCGGCGATGGAGGCGGTGCTGTTGCGCCGCCTCGCCGACGGATCGATCGTCACCGAAAGCCTGTTCGAGACCGAGATTCCCTACCTCCACGGCGCCGAGCCGGCGCAGCGCTTCGCGCTGTAGCCGGCGCGCCACCGCCCTACCAGGACTTCGCCCATGCCCGTGCGCAGCATCCCGTTCGTGAACCGACTCGCGCTGGCCGTGGGCCTCGCTCTCGCCGCCGGCCACGCCGTCGCCGCCGACCTGGCGACCGTCTACCAGCAGGCGCGGCAGAGCGACCCGCAATTGCGGGCCGCCGAGGCCGCGAGGCTGGCCGCCGGCGAAGGCGTGGTGCAGGCCCGCGCGGCGCTGCTGCCGCAGATCGGCGGCCAGGCGACGGTCTCCGACAGCGACGGTCGATCGACGTCGGTCGGCACCTTCCCGACCGAGACCGGCGGCGTCCAGTTCGGTCAGGTCGTCGGGTCGAGCGACACCCGGCGCCGCGACTACAGCATCAACCTGCGGCAGAGCGTTTACGACCACCGCAACTACACCCGCCTGCGCGGCGCGCGCGCTGACGGCTCGCGCTTCGCCGCCGACTACGAACTCGCACTCGACAGTCTGTTCATCCGCGTCGCGACCGCCTACTTCGACGCCCTGACCGCCACCACCAACCTGGATGCCGCGCGCGCCGAGGAAACGGCCGTCGGCCGCCAGCTGGAGCAGGCCGAGCAGCGCTTCGAAGTCGGGCTGACAGCGATCACCGACGTGCACGAAGCGCGCGCGCGCTACGATAGTGCTCGCGCCAACGTGATCCTGGCCCGGAACCAGCTCGACGACGCCTACGAGGCGCTGTCGGAACTCACCGGGCAGCCGGTCGAGTCGCTGAAGGCGCTGGACACCGAGATCCCCCTGTCGATGCCCGAGCCCAGCGACCCGGAGCAGTGGGTGGCGGTGGCGCTCGACCAAAGCCCGGCGCTGGCTGCGCGCCGGTTCGCCGTGGAGTCCGCCGAACAGGCGGTGCAGACCGCGAAGGCCGGGCACTTCCCGACACTGTCGCTGCAGGCCGGGTACAGCGACGACAAGTCGTGGGGCACGCGTACCTCGCGCGACGTGACCTTCCCCGCCGACGGCACCACCGACGGCAGTTCTCTGAGCCTGGTCCTCGACGTGCCGGTGTTCGCCGGCTTCGCCACCCAGTCCGCGGTGCGGCAGAGTGTGCACAACCGCGACGCCGCCGGCGAGCAGCTGGAGCAGGAACGCCGCTCCGTGGTGCGCGCGGTGCGCAGCGCCTTCCGCGCGGTGGCGGCCGGGATGAGCGAGGTCGAGGCGCGCAAACAGGCGCTGGTCTCCGCCCAGTCGGCGCTGGAGGCGACCCAGGCCGGCTTCGAGGTCGGCACCCGCACCATCGTCGACGTGCTGCTCAGCCAGCAGCAGCTGTTTGCCGCCCAGCGCGAGTACGCGCGCGCGCGCCACAGCTTCATCCTCTCCGGGCTGCGCCTGAAACAGTCCGCTGGCGTGATCGACGTGGCCGACATCGAGCGGGTCAACGGCCTGCTGACCGAGGTCGTGCCCGCCGCGCAGGCCGAGCGCGCGCCGGGCTGAGCCTGCGGCGCGGGTCGTCGTGCGGGCGCTGCTTTCCGCTCAGTGCCCCTCGCGCAGGTCGCCCAGCACCCCGCCGACGATCTGCATTACGCGATCCACCGCACCGCGTTCGCGCTGTACGACCTCGAGCCCCGCGCGCCCCATTCGCTCGCGCGCGCCGGGGTCGGACAGCAGGCGTGCGACGGCGTCGCCGAGCGCCGCCGCGTCGGCCACCCGCAGCGCGGCCCCGGAGGCGAGCATGCTGTCGGTGATCTCGGTGAAGTTGAAGGTGTACGGGCCCACCAGCACCGGGCGCGACAGCGCCGCCGGCTCCAGCACGTTGTGGCCGCCGATCGGGTCGAACGAGCCCGCCACGAAGGCCACGTCGCAGCCGGCGTAGAAGGTCAGCAGCTCGCCCAGGGTGTCGATCACGAAGCACTGCGTGTCCAGCAGCGCCACCGTGTCTTCGCTGCGCACCAGGGTGCGCAAGCCGTACTGCCGGCACAGTTGCACCACCGGCCGGAAACGCTCCGGATGCCGCGGCGCGAGCAGCAGAAGGGCATCGGGGAAGCGCTTGAGCACCCGGGTGTGTGCCTCCACCACCGCGGCTTCCTCGCCCTCGTGCGTGCTGGCGGCGATCCACACCGGGCGGTTGCGGCCCCAGTAGTCGCGCAGCATCGCGGCCGCCTGGTCGAGGCCCTTCGGCACCGGCATGTCGAACTTCACGTTGCCGGCCACGGTGAGGCGTGCCGGATCGGCGCCCAGCCGGAGCAGCCGCTCCGCGTCCTGCTGCGACTGCGCGGCCACCGCGCTCGCGCTCTTGATCGCCGCGCGCGCCAGCGGGCGCACCGGGCCATAGCCGCCCAGCGAGCGCTCCGACAGCCGCGCGTTGGCCACCACCACCGGGATCCCGCGCCCGGCGCAGGTCAGGAACAGGTTCGGCCAGATTTCGGTTTCCATCACCACCGCCAGCACCGGGTCGACGCGGTCGAGGAAGCGCTCGACCGCGGCGGTGAGGTCGTAGGGCAGGTAGACGTGGAAGACGTGGTCGCCGAACAGCCTGCGCACGCGCGTCGAGCCGGTCGGAGTGACGGTGGTGATCACCATCGGGGTGTCGGCATAGCGGCGCATCAGCGCGCTGATCAGCGGGGCGGCCGCGTTCACCTCGCCGACCGACACCGCGTGCACCCAGATCGAGCGCCGGAAACCCGGGGCGGGGAAGAAGCCGAACCGCTCGCGCCAGCGGCCGAAGTACTCCGGGAAGCGCATCCCGCGCAGCGCCAGGCGATACAGGATCACCGGTGTGAGCAGGTACATGGTGAGGCTGTACAGCGCACGGCCGAGGGCGAGCATCCGGCGATTGTAGACACTGCGCGCGGCCGCTTCGCGCAGCCGCGTCGAAGCCGCCTCGTCGCGGTCGCCGCCGGGGCGTCCCCTGCGGCCCCGGTCGCGCGGCCCCGGCCCCTACAATCGACCGATGCGTCCCGCCGGTCTGCCGCCCCCGCCGCTCTCGCCCCGCACCTGGCCGTCCTGGGCCGGGATCGGCCTGCTGTGGCTGGTCGCACGGCTGCCGGGCGCAATCACCCGCCCGCTGGGCCGCGCGATCGGCGCGCTGGCCTTCCACCTCGCGCGCCGCCGCCGCCGCATCGCCGAGGCCAACCTCGCGCTGTGCTTCCCAGACGCCACGCCGGCCGAACGCGCCCACCTGCTGCGCGCGTGCTTCCGCTCGATCGGGCTGGGATTGTTCGAATTCCTGCGCGCCTGGTGGGGCCCGCTGCGCGACCTGCCGGCGCGCACCACCTTCGAAGGCGTCGAGCACATCGCGCGTGTGCGAGAGGCCGGGCGCGGCGTGATCCTGGTGTCCGGCCACTTCCTCACGCTCGAGATTTGTGGCCGGCTGTTGTGCACCCGGGTGCCGGTGTCCGGCATGTACCGCCGGCACGCCAACCCCGCCTTCGAGTGGGCCGTGCGCCGCGGCCGCCTG
>DHLY01000152.1:0-2951 GCA_002405525.1 Proteobacteria bacterium UBA4656 | reverse complement strand
GTGATCGGCTTCTTCCACCGCCGCAGCGCCGATGGGCGCGGCTACGAGATCCGCATCACCGAGCCACTGGCCGATTTCCCGTCCGCCAGCGCGGAGGCCGACGCCGCGCGGATCAACGCGCTGATCGAGGCGATGGTGCGCGAGGCGCCGGAGGAATACCTGTGGATCCACCGCCGCTTCAAGCGGCGCCCGGAAGACGGCACGTCGCCCTACGGCGACACCGGATGACACCATCGCGTCGCACGTCGGCGCTACGCTGCCCCACGGGCTGAGGGCCCCGACGAGGAGGGCGCCATGTTCCGCACTGCCGTCGCGCTGCTGCTGTCGCTGGCCTGCTGCGCACCCGCGGCCGCCCAGACCTTTGCCGACGATTTCGAGTCGGCCATGCCGCCGCAGTTCCCGCAGGTCACCGGCGTCTACCAGTTGCCGCCGGCGCCGGTCACCACGCGCCTGAACTGGCCGCTGGGCGAACTGCAGGCCGGGGCGACCACCACCGCCGACGAGGTGAACGCGAACTTCGACCCGGCCTGACTCGCGACCACCAACGTCCAGCAGACCATCGACTTCATTGCCGCGGTGCGCAACAGCTATTCGAACGCGCACCTCACCGACCTGATCACCCACACGCCGACCCGGCTCACCGCGCTGATCGATTCGCCGGGCAGTCCGCCGCCATCGGGTTTCTTCGTGTTCGGGACGCGCTACGCCGGCGGTGGCCTGATCGTGCAGTTCGGCGTGAGTTCCTTCGGCGGCTCGGTGCAGTTCCCCATCGACCAGAACCTCACGCTCGCGGCGGCGGCCGACAAGTTCGTGACCCTGTCCGGCGCGGCCGGCCTGCTGGTCGCGCGCATCGGATCCGCCGGCCAGTGCACGCCGGTCGACGCGCGCGCGCCGACGGTGCCGCGCGCCACCGGGTTGGTGCTCAAGATGTGGGTGCTGGGCGGCGTGGCGCGCCGCATCCAGCAGGGTGGCCTGTCGTCGACCGAGATCCTGCCGGTCGATCCGGCGCGCTTCGCCCAGGGCGGCACGCTCAACGTCGAGCCCACCGGCACGCCGATCCCGATCCGCGACCACGCCAGCCTGATGATGGGCATCAGCGACAACTCGGCCACCGACCACCTGCACGCGCGCGCCGGGCGGCCGGCGATGGATGCGGTCGTCGCGGAGTTCGGCAACGCGGACCCCACGATCCTGCAGCCGCTGCTCAACGTGAGCGAGCAGTTCCACCTGTTCCGCTCCTTCGACCTCGCGACCTCGCAGTCCTACGTCAACGGCACCGAATCGTTCCAGAACACTTTCCTCGCAACCCAGATCGTGCCGCTGGGGCCGAACCTCGGCGGCGGGGCGTTCTTCCACGCGCAGTTGCTCACCGACGGCTCGTGGCGGGCGAGCCCCAACGACGTCTGCGCCGCGCTGTCGGCGCTGCGCCGCCAGCCGGGCGGATCGGAAGCCTTCAAACTGGTGGATGCCGCGATGTCGGCCTCGGTCGCGCAGCCCAACGTGCGCGCTGCCTGGGACCGCGCCTGGTACAAGGGCGGCAGCCTCGCCAGGGGCGGCAATGGCCTGCACGTGCTGGTGCATGCCTGGCTGCTGGAAGACGCCGGACGCGAGCCCTTTCTCGTCGTGGCGATGGCCACCACCAGCACCGGCGGCATCGACCAGTTCAACGTGCAGTCGGTGCTGGGGCGGATCCTGCAACTGCTCGCTGCGGCGCCGTGACAGACGGTGCGTCGGCGGGTGTGTCCACGTCCGCGCGGCGACAGGTGGTCGCCGCGCGGATGAAGCGCTCCGTCAGAAGTCGATCCGGTCAGACACGATCGCGCCGCTGACCGGGTGCACGCGCACCTCGCGGCGCAGGCCCGCGGTGTCCCGCACCTCGGCCTGCCAGAACCCGTCGTCCCGCTCGATCTCGCGCACATCGGCATATCCGGCCTGGGCTAGCCGCTGCATCACCTGCGGCAGGTCGAGGTGCGTCGCACCGGCCGGAACCGGCGAAAGGATCGTTCCGTCGGCGGGATCGACATGCACGCTGGTGCGGCGCCCGTCGGACCCGGTGGCACGGACCTCCCACGTGCCGTCATCGAACTCGACCTCGCGGATGTCGGTGTAGCCGGCGGCTGCCACTGCAGCGGCTGCGGCACCCGCATCGATGGCGGGTCGGTCGCCCCAGGCCCAGGCGGTACCGATGCCCAGGGTGGACGCGAGAAGCATGGCGAAGGTCGTCTTGTACATGGATGCTCTCCAGGGTTGGTGGAGGCGTCATCCTCTTCGGCCTGACTTGAATCCACCTTGAGGCGGGTTTTCACGATCCGTTTAGCCGGCGGGCGGACCATGTGCGCATGCGCCCGATCCCCGCCCTGGTCTTCGCCGTCTCCGCATTCGCCTGCGTGGCGACCACGACCGTGCGCGCCGACGACGACCATGAGCGTGCGCGAGCGGCCGTGCAGCGTGGCGACATCCTGCCGCTGGACGAGATCATGCGACGCATTCCGCTCGCGCCGGACGAGCGCCTGCTCGAGGTCGAGATCGAGCGCGAGGATGGCGCATGGATCTACGAGATCGAGCTGCTCTCCGCGAGCGGACGCGTGCGCGAGATCGAAGTCGACGCCGCCGACGGGCGGCTGATCGAGGACGACTGATGCGCGTACTCGTGGTGGAGGACGACCAGGCCTTGAGCGCCCGGCTTCGGGATGCGTTGTCCCGGGAAGGCTTCGTGGTCGACGCCTGTGCCGACGGCGCGGAGGCCGCGTGGCTGGGCCGCGAGGAACCGTACGACGCGGCGGTGCTCGACCTCGGGCTGCCGCGACTCGACGGCGTGTCGGTCCTGGCCCGCTGGCGCGAGGCAGGCCGGCGCATGCCGGTGCTGGTGCTGCCCGCGCGCAGTCGTTGGGCCGACAAGGTGGCCGGTTTCGGCGCCGGTGCCGACGACTACCTCACCAAGCCGTTCGAGA
>DHLY01000038.1:19134-33380 GCA_002405525.1 Proteobacteria bacterium UBA4656 | reverse complement strand
GTGGCCGCGCTGCGCGCGCGCCTGGCCAGTGCCGAACGCGAGGTGGTGGTCGCCGAGCGCTCGCTGGCGATCGCCGACCTCGACCTCGATAACACCATCGTGCGCGCGCCGTTCGCCGGCGTGGTCACGGTCAAGGCCGCCCAGCCGGGCGAGATCATCTCGCCGCTGTCGGCCGGTGGTGGCTTCACACGCACCGGCATCGGCACGATCGTGGACATGGATTCGCTGGAGATCCAGGTCGACGTCAACGAGAACTTCATCAACCGCGTGGTGCCCGGCCAGCCGGTCGAGGCCACCCTGAACGCCTACCCGGACTGGAAGATCCCGGCCGAGGTGATCGCCATCATCCCCACCGCCGACCGCAGCAAGGCGACGGTGAAGGTGCGCATCGCGCTGAAGGAAAAGGACGCCCGCATCGTGCCCGACATGGGCGTGCGAGTGGCCTTCCTGGAAGAGCGCAAGGCGGATGCGGCGCCGGCCGAGCCGCCGAAGGGCGTGCTGGTGCCGCGCGCCGCGCTGCGCCGCGAAGGCAGCGAGGACGTGGCCTACGTGCTGGCCAACGGCGCACTGGCGCGGCGCGTGGTGACGCTCGGCGGCCTGAGCGCCGGCGACGCGCGCCAGGTGCTCGACGGCGTTGCCGCCGGCGAGCGCGTGGTCACCGCGCCGGCCACCGGACTGGCCAATGGCGCAGCGGCGGTCGAGACGCCCGGCGCGGGCGCCGAACTCTGACGGAGAGACTGCGATGAGCGCGATGGTCGAAGTCCGCGACGTGTCCAAGACCTATGCCCGCGGGGCCCAGAAAGTGTCCGTGCTGCACGGGCTGAGCCTGTCGATCGGCGCCGGGGAGTTCGTGGCGCTGATGGGTCCCTCGGGGTCGGGCAAGACGCCCCTGCTGAACCTGATCGGCGGCCTCGATCAGCCCAGCGGCGGCGAGGTCCGGGTGAGCGGCACGCGAATCGACAACCTGTCCAGCGGTGCGCTCGCCCGGTGGCGCGCGGCCCACGTCGGCTTCGTGTTCCAGTTCTACAACCTGATGCCCGTGCTGAGCGCGATCAAGAACGTCGAACTGCCGTTGCTGCTGACCAAACTCGGCAGCGCGGAGCGCCTCAAGCGCGCGCAGGTGGCGCTGCAACTGGTCGGACTCGCCGATCGCGCCAACCACAAGCCGAAGGAGCTCTCCGGTGGTCAAGAGCAGCGCGTGGCGATTGCGCGCGCGCTGGTGTCCGACCCGCAGATCCTGGTCTGCGACGAGCCCACCGGTGACCTCGACCGCAAGACCGCCGACGAGATCCTCACCCTGCTGCAGATGCTGAATCGCGACTTCGGCAAGACCATCGTCATGGTCACCCACGACCCGAAGGCCGCGGAGTACGCCAAGTACACCCTGCACCTCGACAAGGGCACGCTGGCCGAGCAGGCGGCGGCGTGAGTGAAGCGGCAAATTGCGAATGGCGAATGGCGGTGAAGCGGCAAATGGCGAATGGCGAATGGCGAATGGGCCAGGGGTGAGGACTGTGGCGACCATCATGACTGAGGCGATTCGGTCGAGCGAGGCGCCGCAAGTTCACTGGCTTTCCCATTCGCCATTCGCCATTCGCCATTCGCCGCTCTTTCGCCATTCGCCGCCCCCGAAGCGCAAGGACCCCACCCCATGAGCTACTTCGGCTTCATCTGGGCCAGCCTCTGGCGCAAGAAGACACGCGCGGCGTTCACCATCCTGTCGCTGCTGTGCGCCTTCCTGCTGTTCGGGCTGCTGCAGACCATCGGCGCCTTCTTCACTGCCGGCGCGGACTTCGTCGGCGCTTCGCGCCTGATCGTGCAGTCGCGCGTGTCGTTCACCGACTCGCTGCCGGTGCGCCTGATGCCGCAGATCGAGCGCGTGCCCGGCGTGCAGGCGGTGCACCACGACCAGTGGTTCGGCGGCATCCTCGGCGAGAACACGCAGGCCTTCTCGTTCGCATCCAACCCGCGCACCCTGCGCGTGGTCTACCCCGAATGGGTGATGCCCGACGAGCAGTGGCAGGCCTTCGCCAACACCCGCACCGGCGCCATCATCGGTCGCATCACCGCCGACCAGTACGGCTGGAAGGTCGGCGACAAGCTGCCGCTGAGGTCGAACATCTTCCCGCGCAAGGACGGTTCGATGGCGTGGGAGTTCGACATCGTCGGCGTCTACGACGGCAAGGACGAGACCTGGCAGCGGCAGACCACGCAGATCTTCCTGAACTGGGACTACTTCAATGAGGCCAACCAGTTCGGCGAGGGCAGCGCCGGGGTGTTCGCGGTCAAGCTGGAGGACGTGGACCGGGCCGACGAGGTGGCGCAGGCGATCGACGCGTTGTTTCTGAACTCCCCGGACGAGACCAAGACCCAGAGCGAGAAGGACTTCAACAAGGGCTTCTTCGCCCAGATCGGCGACATCGGACTGATCGTGCGCCTGATCCTGCTGGCGGTGTTCTTCACCATCGTGATCCTGACCGGCAACACGATGGCGCAGGCGGTGCGCGAGCGCATTCCGGAGATGGCGGTGCTCAAGACGCTCGGCTTCAGCAACTCGCAGGTCACCGTGCTGGTGGTCGCCGAGGCCCTGCTGCTTTGCCTGGTTGGCGGCCTGCTGGGGATGGCGCTTTCGACGCTGGCGATCGGCGGGATGGCGAAGGCCGCGCCGACCTTCTTCGGCGCACTCAGCCCGGACCCGGCGATCTGGGTCCAGGCCGTCGCTGCGATGCTGGTGCTGTCCCTGGTGGTGGGCCTGCCGCCTGCGCTGCGCGTGGCGCGGTTGAAGATCGTCGACGCGCTGGCCGGCCGTTGAGCCGCTGCGGAGCACACGAGCCATGTTGAAGCAGATCGTCGGCATCGTCCTGATCAACCTGCGCAGCATCCCGCAGCGACTCGGACTGTCGCTGGTGATCGTGATCGGCATCGCCGGCGTGGTCGGGGTGTTCACCGCGCTGTTCGCCATGACCCAGGGCATCGCGGCAGCGTTCGGCGCCGCCGGTGACCCGCGCAACGTGATGATCCTGCGCGGCGGTTCGCAGGCCGAACTCAACTCCTCGATTCCGCTGGAGACGCTGCAGATCGCCGAGCGCGTAGCCGGCGTCCGGCGCGACGACACGGGCCAGCCGTTGGCGGCCGGCGAGATCATCGTCATCGCGGAGCTGCCCAAGAAGGGCCAGACCCTCGGCGCGAACGTGACCCTGCGCGGCGTCACCCCGGCCGCCTTCCCGTTGCGCCCGAACCTGAGGATCGTCGAGGGCCGGCCCTTCACGCCGGGCTTGCAGGAACTGATCGTCGGCCAGGGCGCCGCGACCCAGTTCGAGGGCCTGGCGGTCGGCCGCACCGTGCGCTTGCGCGGCGCCGACTGGACCGTGGTCGGGCGGTTCGAGTCGGGTGATGCCTTCGAGAGCGAGATCTGGACCGACGGCGCGACCGCGCAGACCGCCTGGGGCCGTGGCGGGTTCTCGTCCGCGCTGGTCGGGCTGGAGAGCGCCGACGTGCTGGCGGCCTTCGAGGCCGCGCTGAAGGCCGATCCGCGGGTCAACGTCGAGGTCAAGCGCCAGGTCGATTACTTCACCGAGCAGACCGCCCAGACCTCGCGCGGCATCACCATCCTCGGCACCGTGGTGGCCTTCATCATGGGCCTCGGCGCGATCTTCGCCGCGCTCAACACCATGTACGCTGCGGTGTCGGCGCGCACGCGCGAGATCGCCACCCTGCGCGCGATCGGTTTTTCTCCGCTGCCGGTGGTGGTCTCGGTGCTGGCCGAAGCGATGCTGCTGGCGCTGGCCGGGGGGCTGGGCGGTGCGCTGCTGGCGTGGCTGTTCTTCAACGGGTTGACGGTCAGCACGCTGGGCGGCGGCTTCACCCAGCTGGTGTTCCAGTTCCGCGTCACCGGTTCGCTGGTCTTCACCGGCGCGATCATCGCGCTGGCGATCGGCTTCGTCGGCGGGCTGTTTCCCGCCGTGCGCGCCGCGCGCCTGCCGGTGACCACCGCGCTGCGCGCGGCCTGAGGCCACTGCCGAAGCATCGCGACGCACGCGCCGCTCCTACACTCCGCCGCACGGACCGCCGTCGCCGATGGTTGTAGGAGCGCTGCGTGCAGCGCGACCGGGCGTGCAGCCAGATCCAAGAGCATCGCGGCGCACGCGCCGCTCCCACATCCCTCCGGCACGGACCGCCGTCGCCGCCGGTTGCAGGAGCGCTGCGTGCAGCGCGACCCGGCGCGCTGCCGGATCCAAGAGCATCGCGGCGCACGCGCCGCACCCACGCCGCGACGCGCCGGTCATGCCGGGGCGTCGCGGCGCACGGGCTCAGGCCTCGTAGAGGCGGTCCAGGGCGCGTTCGGCCTCGCTGCGCTCGTACCCGCCGAGGCGCCGCGCGGCGGCGCGATAGTGCTCGATGAGGTCCGCGTCCTTCGGCATGCGGGCGGCGACTTCGAGCAGCACCACGCGTGCCTCGTAGTCGGAATCGATGCCGCCGACGGCGTCGATCACGGCGCGCAGGTTGGCCGCGGTCGGCGGCACGGCCTCGACCAGGGCCACCAGGGCCTCGCGCGCCTCGTAGTCGCTGTCGATCCCGGCCGTGGCCTTCGCATAGTCGGCGGCGAGGCCGGATTCGCGGCCGACCTGCGGCGCGAGCGCCGCCAGCGCCACGCGACGCTCGTAGTCGGACTCGATGCGTGCGGCTGACGCCAGCGCGCGGGCCAGCGGATCGGCGCCGAGCGTCACGGCCTCGGCGAGCGATTCCAGCGCGACCCGGTGCTCGTACGACGACTCGTTGCCCTGCAGGGCGGCGATCCAGGTCGCCGTGGCTTCCGGCGCGTTCCGCAGGGCAGGGAGCGCGGCTTCGAGCAGGGTGCGCTCTTCGTAGTCCGATTCGATCTGCGCCGCCACGGCATGCAGCGCGGACTGCTGGGCCGCGGCCAGCGACTGGTGGGCCAGCAGCGCCTCGAGCGCGCGCCGGCGCTCGTAGTCGCTGTCCATGGCCGCCGCCAGCGCGATCGCGCGGTCCTGCTGGGCGACGTCGAGCCTTGCGTTCGCCGACAGCTCGGCGAGGTAGGTCGCGCGCACGTAGGTGGAGTTGATCAAGCCGGCCTCTTCGAGCACCGCGGCCGCGCCGCCGCGGGCGAGGATGCGGGCGACCCGCCGTTCGGCGTCGATCCCCGTGGCGCGCAGCAGCGCCGGGATCGCGCGCGCCAGCCAGGCGCGCGCCGCGGCGTCCGCGGGCACGTCGGCGCCGTCGACCTGGAACCGGCGTTCGATCCGGCCGTCGGCCGCCGCGAAGCGCACCCGACGCGTCACGCCGTCGACCTGCTCCTCGATCTCCAGCCAGCGGTCGAGCGTGGCGATGTCGTCCTCGGCCTCGGTGAAGCTGAAATCGCCGCGCGCCTTGGCGTCGAGCGCGTAGGCGGCGCCGCGCAGCGAGACCTCGGTGGTGCGGCCGAAGAAGGGCAGTTGCGTCACCGACGTCGTGCCGCGCAGCGGTGCCGGCGGGCTGGGCGGCGGCGGGGCGGCCGGCGCCTGCGCCGCGGCCGGGGGCGCGGGCGGATCGACGGGCGCGGCGGGTGGCACCGGTGCGGCCGGCGATGCGGGCGCGGCGACGGCCTGCGGGTCGCCGAACACGACGTGCGGGGTGGCGGCGGCCACGCCGCCGAGCACGGCGGCGATCGCGAGCCGGCGCGTGAGGCCGAGTTTGGGGCTGGGCATGGGTTGGTCCTCGATGAGGCGGCGCACGCGTTCGACCAGCGGCGAATCCGCCGCGGCCATCGGCACCGCGAAGTGGGGGGTGGAAAGGTCGCGCCCGCGGGCGAGGCATTCGGCGAGGCATTCGGCGAGCGCGCGCGGGTCGCCGGTGGCGTGCGCCGCCCAGGCATCGCACTGCAGTTCGGCGAGGTCGTCGAGCCGGCGCAGGGCCAGCGGCGACAGCGGCGTCGGCAGCAGGCCGGCGGCGAGCCGCGCGACCAGCCGCCGCTGCGGGTCGCGGCGCGCGAGGTGCGCGGCCTCGTGGGCCAGCATCGCCGCGCGCTGGCGCGGCGTCAGCGCGCCCGCGCACCAGCCCGGCACGCCGACCAGGTCGGGCGCGACCGCCACCGGCGAGGCGAGGCCCGGATCCTGCGCGAGCGCGAGCCGCGGCAGGCCGGCACGGCGGGCGATCCAGCGCGCGTCGTGCCGCAGCGCCGCGTTGTCGGGCTGCGGCAGCGCGCGCAGGTGGCGGCGGAAGCGCGTGAGCCGACGCAGGGCGATCAGCGCGCCGCCGGCCGCCAGCGCCAGCCAGGCCAGCGCGACCGCCAGGGGCCAGCGCGGGTCGGCGGCGACCGCTGCGATGCCATCGGCCAGCACGCGCACGCCACGGTCGGGCGCCGGGCGCGCGGGCGGCGGCGCGATCGCGGCGGGCGCCGGCGGCACCTCGCTGGCCAGCGAGCGCGTGGCGACCGGCGCGGCACCGATCGCCGTGTCCTGCATCGCCGGACGCGCGGCGTCGATCCGCGCCGCGGGCAGCGCGTCGACCAGCGCCACCGGGCGCAGGCGCAGCGCGCCGCGGTCGGCCGCCAGCGCCAACGCGGCGGTGGCCAGCGGCAGCAGCAGGGCGCTGCGCCAGAGCCATTCGCGCGCGGCCGCTGCGCGCACCACGCCGGCGCGCTCGGCGCACCAGGCCGCGGCCAGCAGCGCCAGCGCGTGCAGCCAGGCGGTGGCGAGGAAGGACAGCAGCGCGGCGCCGGCCTCAGCCACGGTCCTTCTCCTTCGCCAGCAGTTTCTTCACCCGCTCGAGGTCGCCGGGCGCGATCTCGTCCTCGCGCACCAGATGGGCGACCAGCGCCTTGGCGTCGCCGGAGAACAGCGTGCCGAGCAGGCTCGACACCATCGAGCGGCGCACCGCGTCCTCGGCCACGCAGGCGGTGTAGACCAGTTGCCGGCCGTCGCGGCGCGAGCGCACGATGCCGCGCTTCTCCAGCCGCGTGAGCACGGTGGCGACCGTCGTGTGGGCGAGCCCGCGACTCGCCTCCAGCGCCGCCGCGAGGTCGGCGGTGCTGGCCTCGCCGCGCGCCCACAGGGCGCGCATCACGTCGAGCTGGAGGTCGCTGAGGGTGGCGTCGAGCGGTGGCTTCGGCATGGGCGGCTGATCTTCTACAACTGTCGTACTACAGTTGTAGGAGATTCGCCCGCCGGCGCCACGGGCCGGAAGTCATGCCCGGCCGGGGGGTCAGTGGGGCGCCAGGGCGCGGTCGAGCCGCTCGAGCCAGTAGCGGGTGTGCGGGCGCGCCGCGAGCGTCGCGCGCACCGCCTGCAGGCGGCCGCGCGTGGCCTCGCCCGGGGCGAGTGCGGCCGCCGCAAGGGCGAGGCAGGCCTCGACCTGCACGTGCGCGAAGTGGCCGGCGGGGAAGTAGCGCCCGGCGCCCGCGCGCGCGATTTCGCATTCGGCTTGCGCGCGTGCCGGATCGCCTTCGGCGAGCGCGAGTTCGCCCATCATCCGGCGCAGGTTGGCCTCGGACCGCCGGTCGTAGTCGTTGCGCGCGGCATAGCCGCCGGCCCAGATCGCCCGCACGGTCTTCGAAGCGCTCGCGGCGTCGCCGGCGCGCAGCTGCACCAGCGCGAGCTGCGCCATCGAGTTCATGGTGTTGCCGCTGGCGGCGCCGTACACCGCGACCTTGGCGTCGGCCGCCTCGGCGAGCGGGCCGACCGCCTCGGAGAAACGCTCCAGCCGGCCCAGGTTCACCCCCAGTTCGTGGGCGGCGATGATCGTCTGCGAGTGGCGCGGCCCGAACCGCGCCTTGAAGCGCAGGTACAGGTCCGACAGCGTCGCCACCGCCTGCTCGATCCGGTCGAGGCCGACCTGGGCGGTCGCGATCTGGAACCCGGTGGCCAGGGTTTCGGGATGGTCCGCGCCGAGCGCGCCGGTGCGCAGCCGTCGCGCCTCCAGCGCGGCGGCCAGCGCTTCGTCGAAGCGCGACACGCGCGACAGCGCGAGGCTGCGCCCGGCCTCGATCATCGAGCGTTCCTGGTCGCCGACCGCCGGGTTGCCCGCGGCCCGCGCGCGCACCGCCTCGAAGCCCGCCACCGCGCGTGCGAAGTCGCCGACGATGTAGGCCTGCCACGCGCGCGAGCGGTCGACCTCGACCAGCAGGGCCGTCGATTCGCCCAGCGGCAGCGCGTCGGCGCGCAGCGCATCGAGCGCGGCGAGGTACTCGGGGTAGCGCGCGGCGGCTTCCTCGACGGCGGCGCGCTCGAGCCGCGCGCGCAGCACGCGCTCGTCGCCGGCGCCGCGCGCGCGGGTGAGTTGCACGACCGCGAGGTCGAGCGCGCGCGCCGCGGGCTCGTGCCGGCCGAGGTTGAGCAGGGTGCCGCCGAGCGCCGCATAGACCTCGCCGGCGGTCTCCGGCTGGTCGGCCAGCCGCTGCTCGACGCGCGGGATCGCCTGCTCGATCAGCTCGCCGATCGGCGCGTCGCGCGCGTTCTCGCCATAGGGATCGGCGGCGCGGATCAGGTCCTCGCGCAGGAACTGGTTGATCGCCCGCGCGGTGCCGGCCTCGCGCTCGGCGCGCGCCGCGGCGGCCTGCGCGCGGTCGCGTTCGGCGGCCAGCCGCAGGCTGGCGGCGCCGACCACCGCGAGCAGCAGCGCCACCGCGCCGCCCAGCGCGGCGCTGGTCCACGGATGGCGGCGGATGCTGCTGCGCGCGACGTAGCCCAGCCCGCCGCCGTAGGCCAGTACCGGGCGCAGGGCGAGCCAGCGCTGCAGGTCGGCGCCGAACTCGCGCACCGACGCGTAGCGCCGCGCGGGTTCCGGGGCGGTGGCGCGGGCGGCGATGGCGGCGAGCTCGGCGTTGCGCGCGCGCGGCATCCGGGACCAGCGCATGGGCTCGGGCCGGCGCGCGGGGACCGCACCAGGTTCGCCGGCCACGGTCGTGCCGACGGTCCGCGTGGCGTCGCCCGCGACCGGTGCGGCGTCCGCGGGACCGGCCTCGCGCAGCAGCGCGTCGAGCAACAGGCCGAGCTGGTACTGGTCGGACGCGGGCCCCACTTCCGCGCCGGCGCGCTGTTCGGGGCTGGCCCATGCCGGTGAATACGCGCCCTGCGCGCCGGCGTCGCCGGCCAGCGCCGCGATCCCGAAGTCGAGCAGCTTGGCGCGGCCGTCGGCGTCGACCAGCACGTTCGCGGGCTTGATGTCGCGGTGCAGGAGCAGGCGCTCGTGCGCGAAGCCGACCGCGTCGACCACCTGCAGCAGCAGGCCGATGCGCGCGGCGACGTCGAGCCGCGCCTCGCGCGCGTGGACGTCGATCCGCTGGCCCCCGACCCGTTCCATCGCGAACCACAGGCGGCCATCGTCGTGCCGGCCGCCGTCGAGCAGGCGCGCGATGTGCGGGTGGCGCAGGTCGGCGAGGATCTGCCGCTCGCGCAGGAACAGCGCGTGCCCCGCGTCGCCGGTGCGGCGGTCGATGCACTTGATCGCCACCGACTGGCGGAACTCGCCGTCGTCGCGCTCGGCGGCGTAGACGACGCCCATGCCGCCGGCGCCGATCTCGCCGGTGACCCGGAACGCCCCCAGCCGCGTGCCCGCAGGCAGGCGTTCGGCGCGGTCGATCGATGCCGCCAGGGTCTGCGCCAGCGGCCCGCGCAGGATCGCGCCGGGCTCGAGCAGCGACAGCGCATCACGGGGGCGGGCGGGTGGGCGGTCCATGGCGGTCATGGCAACGATACCCGGTCGGATGGCGGTCGCCGCCACCCGGCGCCGCTGGCGGTTCCCCTTGCGATTCCGGGTATCCCTGACCACCTGCCGGGAGTCCGACCATGCCGCTGTCGTTTCGCATCTGCCTCATCCTCGCCGTCGTCGTGGCCGCCGCCGAGGCCCGCGGCGCGACCTTCGTCGTCGACACCACCTCGCCGTCCAACCTCGCCGGCTGCACGGCCGCCGCGGGAGACTGTTCGCTGCCCGGCGCGATCAGCGCCGCCGGCGCGGCCGCCGGCGCCGATACCGTCGCGTTCAACATCCCCCTGTCCGACCCGGGCTGCAGCGCAGCCAGCGGGGTGTGCCGCATCGTGCTCGCCGCCAGCCTTCCGGCGATCGGCCAGCCGCTGGTGATCGACGGCTACACCCAGCCCGGCGCGGTGCCGAACACGATCCCGGCGCCCGGGGCCAACAACGCGCAGCTGAAGATCGAGGTCACGGCTTCGACCCCGCTCTTCGACCCGATCGGCCCCAACAGCACCTCCCTGACCCTGCGTGGCCTCGCGCTCTTCATCCCGTCCAACCGGATGATCGGCGGCTCCGGTTCGCCCAACATCATCGTGCAGGGCAACTGGATCGGCGTCACCGCGGCCGGCACGCCGCCGGACTACGCCACGGGCACCTCGGCGCTGGGGCTGTCGATCTTCTTCAACCAGATCGTGGTCGGCGGCGCGCTGCCGGCCGAACGCAACGTGCTCGCCGGCAGCGGGCGCGACGTGAACGGGCTGCCGGGTGGCGGCGGCAACGAAGTGCGGGTCAACAGCACCAGCACGGTCCGCGCCAGCCTGCTGTTCCAGGGCAACCTCGTGGGCCTCGCACCCGACGGCGTCACCGCGCTGCCGTTCCGCGACCCGTTGCTCGTCAACGCCGGCGACGATGGCTTCGAGACGCCGGACATCCGCATCCTCGACAACCGCTTCGTGCGACCGGCACGCAACTTCAGCGGCGGTTTCGGCGGCGCGATGACCTTGCTCGTCCCTCGCGTGATGGCGGTGCCCGCGCTCGTGCAGGGCAATGTGTTCGGGATCGGCGTCGACGGCAGCCGCCCCGGCGTGGAACGCGACGCCATCGCGGTCGTCCCCGCCAACAGCACTCGCGTGGCGCGCGCCCGCATCGGCGGCACGTCGCCTGGCGAGGCCAATGTGTTCGCCGCGGCGTCCGC
This sequence comes from Proteobacteria bacterium UBA4656, assembly GCA_002405525.1. Taxonomy (GTDB): domain Bacteria; phylum Pseudomonadota; class Gammaproteobacteria; order Xanthomonadales; family Ahniellaceae; genus UBA4656. The sequence continues at coordinate 22,498 of DHLY01000038.1, read as the reverse complement.
CGCCTCCGGCGACCTCGGCTCCGCCGTGCGGCTGCCGGCCGGCACCTTGAGCACCTTCGTCGAGTTCGCCGGCAACCGCATGCTCGGCAACGACGGCATCGGGCTCGATTTCCCGACCCCCACTGCCGGTGGCGGCGTCCGATTCGGGCGCTCGCCCAACGATACCGGCGATGCCGACGACGGCGCCAACCTGCTGCTGAACCACCCGGACATCACCGCCTTCAGCGTTGCGGGCAGCCAGTTCAGCGTGACCTATCGCGTCGACACCGCGACCGCCAACGCGACCTATCCGTTGCGCATCGACTTCTACCGGGCGCTCGGCGACGAGGGCGAGGTGTACCTCGACAGCGATGTCTACGCCGCCGCCGATGCCGGCCAAGCGCGCACGGTCGTGCTCGACATCCCGCCCGGCGTGTCCCTCGGGGCGAACGACGTGCTGGTCGCCGTCGCCACCGACGCCGAGGGTCGCAGCAGCGAGTTCTCCTGGGACCCGGTGGCCCTTTCCGTCACCGACCAGCCGGATCCGCACCCGGCCGGCGCACCGTTCACCGTCGACGTGGAGGCCCTCGCGCAGGAAGGTCCGTTCCGGCCGAACGGCGTGGTCGACGTATCGATGAACAGCTTGCCGGTGCAGATCTGCCGCATCACCCTGGAGCCGCGCGCGCCCGCCGGGACCAGCGGCGGCAGCTGCAGCCTCGTCGCGCCGTCACCCGGCACGAGCACCATCACCGCGACCTACCGCGCGCTGCGCGGCGCCTTCGCCGGCGCCGATGGCCTCGACGTGGCGGCGGCCACGCAGCACACCGCGACCACGCCGGGGCCGGAACAGGTCGGCTTCTCCCGCTGCCGCCAGCGCGTGGTGGAAGGCGAGGTCGCGCGCGTGCTGGTCCCGCGCACCAGCGGCGGCGTGGTGCAGGTGGGCGTGGACTTCACGCATGTCGCCGGCACCGCGACCGCGGGCCAGGACTACACGCCGCCGGCCGACCAGGTGCTGACCTGGGCGCCGGGCGACTTCGCGCCGAAGGCGTTCGACATCCCGATCGCCGCGAACGCGCCGATCGAACCGCTGGAGCGCTTCCGGCTGACGCTCTCGCAGCCGACCGCCACCGCGATCCTGCCCTTCGCGCAGCTCGACGTGGAGATCATGGACGCGCTCGACGAGGTGCGCTTCGGCGACGGCTTCGAGCCGCCCGAGTGCCTGCCCTGAGCGCCACTTCAGCCGCCGAGCAGTTCGCCGAGCCGCGCGCGCGCGTCGGCGAAGGCGCGTTGCACCGTGCGCAGCGGGATGCCCAGCGCGTCGGCGGTTTCGGCCTCGCCGAGTCCGCCGAACACGCGGCATTCGACCACGCGCGCCTGGCGCTCGTCCTCGGCGGCGAGGCGCTGCAGCGCCTGGTCGAGCTGGATGAGCTGTTCGGCCTGGCTGTCGGCCGCGGCGTCGCGCTCCGACAGGGCCACCATACCCGCGCCGCCGCCGCGCTTGGCCGCCACGCGGTCGCGCGCATGGTTGAGCATCAGCTGGCGCATCGCGCGCGCCGCCAGCGACAGGAAGTGGGCGCGGCTCTCCACGCCACCGGCGCCGGCGCGCGCAAGCCGCAGGTAGCATTCGTGGACCAGGGCGGTCGGGTCGAGCGTGGCGTGGGCGTCGGCCTGCAGGACGGCGCGTGCGATGCGCCGCAGGTCGGCGTAGACGAGCGCGACGGCCGCGTCCCAGGCGGCGCTGTCGCCGCCGCGCGCGCGGTCCAGCAATCGCGTGACTTCGCCCATGGAGGTCCCCGGCTACGCCGCCGCGGAGGATAGCCGATCGGCCGCGTGCCCCGGCGCTGCGTCCGGGCTCGGGTCAGGTGCGCTGCGTCCCGCCAGGTCGGGGCGCCGGGTCGGCGTCTCCGCCCTCCGCGGCGTCGGTGCGCGACAGGTCCTCCAGCAGGGCCAGCGCGGAGCCGGCCGACATGCTGCGCGGCGCGAAGGCCTCGCGCTCGCTGTAGCGCAACAGGCGCTGGCGCGCGCTCCACAGCGGCGGCACGTGGTGCATGCCCCAGCCGGCGAACCAGCGGCGGTCGATCTCGCGGTAGTCGAGGATCACCACGTCGGCGTGGCGCGGGTCGCGCAGGATGCGCGCATAGTTGGCGTTGACCGCCTCGCGCGCGCCCTCGAGGCACTGCAGGAACTCGCGCGCGCCTTACATCAGCGCGCCGGTGACGCCGACGCGCGCGTTGTTGGCGCGCGAGACGGCGAGGATCTGGTCGATGGCGGCCCGCGGCAGCGCTTCGGCGGAGCGGCTGGCGTAGACGAGGCGGGACAGGGGCATGGGCGTTCTCCGGCAAGGGCCCAATCGTCGCACGGCCGGCATCAAGGCCGGGGCAGGGGATCGTCAAGGCCGCGTCGGGGCCGTTGCGGCGCTTCGCGGTGAGTCAGCGTTTCGCGGTGAGGATGAAGGCCACGCCACCGAGGATCACCGCGGTGGCGATCGCCTCGTGCGCGGTGAACGCCTCGCCGGCCAGCCAGACGCCGAAGGCGATCGCGATCGGCGGATTGACGTAGGCGTAGGAGGTCGCGAGCGCCGGGCGCACGGTCTGCAGCAGATACACGTAGGCGGTGAATCCGACCAGCGAGCCGAACACGGCGAGGTACGCGATCGCCGCCGCACCACCGGGCGTGATCCGCGCCGGCCAGTCCTCGCCGGCGCCGAGCGACATCAGGGTCAGCACGGCACCGCCGGCGAGCATCTGCACCGCGGTGCTCATCCAGACGTTCGGCAGGTCCTGGCGGCGGCTCCACACCGAGCCGAAGGCCCACAGGATCGGGGCCGCGATCAGCGCGGCGGCGCCGATCGGGCTGGCGAGGAACTCCGCGCCGGTGTTGAGGTAGACGATGCCGACGAAGCCGACCGCGAGTCCGATCGCGTCGCGCCGCGAGGGCCAGTTCCCGTACAGCCCCGCGAACAGCGCGGCGAACAGCGGCATGCTCGCCACCGCGACCGCGGCCAGTCCCGAGGACACGCTCTGCTGCGCGTAGCAGACGAAGCCGTTGCCGCCGCCGAGCAGCAACGTGCCCATGATCGCGCTGTTGCGCGCCTGCTTCGCCGTCGGCAGGGCGAATCCGCGCCAGCGCAGGAAGGCGAACAGCACCAGGCCCGCACACCAGAAGCGCAGCGCGGCCATGAAGAACGGCGGCAGCGTCTCCAGGCCGAACTTGATGACGAGGTAGGTCGAGCCCCAGAACACGTAGACCGCCAGCAGGGCGGCGACGATCAGCAGCCGCTCGCGCGGGGTGCGCACGGCGTTGACGGAGGATGCGGGCATCGTTGGAATTGTAGGGGGAGGCGATCGGGGCCGTTGCGGGCGAGACGGTGGCAGAGGGGCTGGAG
>DHLY01000038.1:15719-19003 GCA_002405525.1 Proteobacteria bacterium UBA4656 | reverse complement strand
CAGGGCCCAGCCGAAGGGACGGAGCGAGTCGCGCACCGAAGCGCGCGAAACAGCGACCGCCCCGTGCCAAGTCGGAACGTCGCGGCGCGGCAACCCGATGACGACCATGACGCCGTCCCGCCCGGGCGTTGCGGCGTTTCCCGGGCCCTGGGTTCTGAGCCCTGGGCCCAAGGGAGTTCATCGGTGCAATTCGCTGCGCTCGTTGCACTCTGCGCGGCTCAGGGACTGTGCCCCGGCCAGCGCGACTCGCGCTGGCGTTCGGCGGTCCGCCGCTGTGCGGCGGAAAACCCCGCCTCACCCCACCCGCTCCATCTCCAGCAAGCGCTGCTTCGCCTCGATCCCCCAGCGATAGCCGCCGAGCGAGCCGTCCTCGCGCACCACGCGGTGGCAGGGCACGACGAGCGCGAGGCGGTTGCTGGCGCAGGCGCGGGCCACGGCGCGCGCCGCGCGCGGGCGGCCGATGGCGCGCGCGATGTCGCTGTACGAGCGCGTCTGCCCGCGCGGGATGCGCATCAGTTCCTGCCACACGCGCCACTGGAAGGCGGTGGCCGCGAGGTCGGCCGGCAACGGCGGGGGTTCGCCGTGCGCGGCTCCGAGGCCCAGCATCGCCGACACGCGCGCGACCACGCCGGCGATCCACTCGTCGGCGCCCTCGTCGACGCGCTCGAGCGTGGCGTGCGGGAACTCCGCGCGCAGCGCCGACGCGAGTTCCCGCGCGTCGCGCCCGAGCGTCACCGCGCACAGGCCGTGCGCGGTGGTGGCCACCAGCAGGCGGCCGACCGGCGTGTCGACCACGGTGTAGCGGATCGCCACCCCTTCGCCGCCGCGCCGATAGGTGCCCGGCGTCATGCCGAGATGCCGCGCGGTGTTCTCGTACACCCGCGACGGCGAGCCGAAGCCCGCCTGGTAGACCGCGGCGGTGACTTCCTCGCCCTCGCGCAGGGCCTGCTTGAAGGCGCGCAACTTCAGGCTGTGCGCATACTCGCGCGGGCTCAGGCCGTGGCGCTCGCGGAAGGCGCGGGTCAGCGTCGACGCGGAGACGCCGCAGTCGCGCGCCAGTTCGGCCAGCGTGGGCGGGGCATCGGGCGCGGCCTCGATGGCGGCGCGCGCATGGGCGACGGGATCGGCGGGGCGGGGCGGGGGCACGGCGGGCTCCAGGTCATTCCGGACCCCTGAAACGCTGGCGCCCGCACGGGGCGGGCGCTATCCGAAACTTGCGCGGCGGGTGCGGATCAGCCGGTCTGGGTCAGCGGCTTCCCCGGGCGCGAGGCGCCGGAGACCACGCGGTACTCGCCCTCGATGACCGCGCTGCCGCCTTCGCGCTGCACCGTGGCCGCCGGTTGGCCGCGCAGCAACGAGAGCACCGCATGCACCACCGCGCCGATGGCCAGCACGCCCAGCGCAATCACCGCGCCGACCAGGGCCAGCGCGATCACCGCGAACAGGCCGACGAACAGCAGGGCGCCGCGCAGGATGCGGCGCGGGCGGAGGGCGGAAGGGCGGAAGGACGATCGCACGGGCACCGGTCGGGATGCACAATGGGAGTCGAAGAATGGGTGCCCCGGCCCTGTAATGCAAGTGCCACGAACTTACGGATCGAGACTTGTGAGAAAAGTGTTATGCCGCGTTGAAGAGATCCCCGATGGCGGGGCGTTCGGTGCCGAAATCCCGTCGTCGACCGGGGGTTTTTCGGTGATCCTGACCCGCCGCAGCGATCGCGTGATGGCCTTCCACAACGAGTGCCCGCACGCGGGCCGCCGGCTCGACTGGGCGCCGGGCAAGTTCCTCGTCGAGGGCGCCCTGCTGGTTTGCGCCGCGCACGGCGCGACCTTCGCGCTGGAGACCGGCGTCGGTGTCGGCGGGCCGTGCCGCGGCGCCGGGCTGAAGGCGATCGCGGTGCAGGTGGTCGATGGCGAAGTGGTCGCCGGATGAGGCCGCGATGATCGAGATCCAGCTCAACGGCGAAGCCCGCCGCTTCGATTCGCCGCTCACGGTCGCGGGCCTGCTCGAGCAAACGGGCTTCGGCCAGCGCCGGGTCGCGGTCGAGGTCAACCGCGAGATCGTGCCGCGGTCGCAGCATGCCGGGCATGCGCTGGCCGATGGCGACCGTGTCGAGATCGTGCATGCGCTCGGCGGCGGATAGACTGTCGCGCCTCCCGACGCGTGATCGCACCGCATGAACCGCCCCTCGATCCCCTGGCCCGGTCCGCACTCGGCGGACGCCGACCCGCTGGTCATCGCCGGCCGGCGCTACCGTTCGCGGTTGCTCACCGGTACCGGCAAGTTCAAGGACCAGGAGGAAACGCGGTTCGCCACCGAAGCCGCGGGCGCGGAGATCGTCACCGTGGCGATCCGCCGCACCAACATCGGGCAGGACGCCGGGCAGCCCAACCTGCTCGACGTGCTGCCGCCGACGAAGTACACCATCCTGCCGAACACCGCCGGCTGCTACAGCGCCGACGATGCGGTGCGCACCTGCCGGCTGGCGCGCGAGCTTCTCGACGGGCATGCGCTGACCAAGCTGGAGGTGCTCGGCGACCCGCGCACCCTGTACCCGAACATGCCGGAGACGCTCAAGGCCGCCGAGGTGCTGGTGCGCGACGGCTTCGAGGTGATGGTCTACTGCACCGACGATCCGATCCAGTGCAAGCGACTGGAGGAGATCGGCTGCGTGGCCGTGATGCCGCTGGCCGCGCCCATCGGCTCCGGCCTCGGCATCCAGAATCGCTGGAGCCTGCTCGAGATCGTCGAGCAGGCAAGGGTGCCGATCCTGGTCGACGCCGGCGTGGGCACGGCGTCGGATGCCGCGATCGCGATGGAGCTCGGCTGCGACGGCGTGCTGATGAACACCGCGATCGCTTCGGCGAAGAATCCGGTGCTGATGGCGAGCGCCATGCGCAAGGCCGTCGAGGCCGGCCGCGAGGCGTATCTGGCCGGCCGCATCCCGCGCAAACGGAATGCCTCGGCATCGAGCCCGGTCGACGGCACGATCGCCTGACGCTCTGGCCACGGACGCAGGGTGCAATTCGCTGCGCTCATTGCACCGTGCGCCCTCCGTCGGCCTGGACCGCACGCTGCTTGACCACCGAATCCGTCCACGAACGAGGCATCCGCAGTTTCGTGCTGCGGCAAGGTCGAGCCCGCCGCCAGGCGGGTGAGGGTGAGGCAGGGATGCCGAACGGATCGCCGCGCCATGGACGGCGCGCAGCAGACAGCGAAGCGACATGACGACGAGCCCCGACGACCCCCGACGCCAGCGCGGCATCCGCAGTTTCGTGCTGCGG
>DHLY01000038.1:747-15492 GCA_002405525.1 Proteobacteria bacterium UBA4656 | reverse complement strand
CCGCAGTTTCGTGCTGCGGCAAGGCCGCACCACGCCGGCGCAGCAGCGCGCCTTCGACGAACACTGGGCGCGCTTCGGACTCGAGTACGTCGGCGTGTCGCGCGACCTCGATGTCGCCTTCGGCCGTGTCGCGTCCAGGGTCGTCGAGATCGGCTTCGGCAACGGCGAGCAGATGCTGCATGCTGCACGGTCGGATCCGGCGCGCGACTACATCGGGATCGAGGTCCACCGGCCCGGCGTGGGGCGACTGTTGAATGCGGTGGCGCTCGCCGGACTCTCCAACGTGCGCGTGTACCGCCACGACGCAGTGGAAGTCCTCCGTCAGGAGATCGCCCCCGCCGCGTTGGCGGAGGTGCGCGTTTACTTTCCGGATCCGTGGCACAAGAAGCGCCACCACAAGCGGCGTCTCGTGCAGCCCGGATTCGTCGACCTTGTGGCGTCGCGGCTCGCGCCCGGCGGCCTGCTGCACCTCGCCACCGACTGGCAGCCCTACGCCGAGTCGATGCTCGACGTCTGCAACGCCTGCCCGCTGCTGCGCAACCTTTCGCCGTCCGCCAACTGGGTGCAACGCCCGTCCTGGCGCAGCGAGACCCACTTCGAGCGGCGCGGGCTGGCCCTCGGCCACGGGGTCCGCGACCTGCTGTTCGCCCGCGCCTGACCCGTCCCCGGCGTCGCGTCCCGGTTCGCGGGCGCGCCGCATCGGCGTATCCTTGACCGCAGCCTCCGGCGCGATCGCGCCCGGGGCCCGATCGGCGCTGCCCCGGCGTCGTGGCGACGAGGACTCCACGCGCGCTCCATGGAAGCCGGCCTGACCCTCACCCCGCAGATGGCGATCGTGCTGGCGCTGATCGCCTTCACCGTGGTGATGTTCGCCCTCGAGTGGATCCGCGCCGACATCGTCGCCCTGCTGGTGCTGGTCGCGCTCGGCGTGGCCAACCTGGTGCCGACCGAGCAGATCTTCGACGGCTTCGCCGGCAACGCGGTGATGGCGATCCTCGCCACCATGATCCTCGGCGCCGGGCTCGACCGCACGGGCGTGCTGTCGAAGGCGGCGTCCTTCATCCTGCGCCTGTCGCGCGGCATGGAGCAGCGCCTGCTGCTGGTGCTGTGCGCGCTCACCGGCGCGATGTCGGCGTTCATGCAGAACCCGGCCCTGACTGCACTTTTCCTGCCGGTGGTCTCGCGCATTTCCTCACGCACCGGCCTGCCGCTGTCGCGTCTGCTGCTGCCGATGGCCTGCTGCATCATTCTCGGCGGCACGACCACCATGGTGGGCAATTCGCCGCAGATCCTGCTCAACGACCTGATTTCCTCGGTCAATCGCAACCTGCCGCCCGGCGCCGACACCATCGAGCCGATCGGAATGTTCACCGTCGCCCCGGTCGGCCTCGTGCTGCTGGCCTTCGGGCTGGCCTACTTCGCGCTGTACTGGCGACGCATCGAACCCCGGCGGGAAGAGCGCACCGGTGTCACGCCGTCGCGCACCGAGTCGTACTTCGCAGCCACCTACGGGATCGAAGGCGAAGTGATCGAACTGCTGGTCACCGCGGACAGCCCGCTGGTCGGACAGTCGATCGGCGAGCTGGAGGCGCGGGCCGACACGCCGCTGATCCTCGCCATCCGCAACGGCGAGGAGGCGCGGCTCGCGCCGCCGGCCGACCAGATGGTCTGGGTCGGCACCGTGCTGGGCGTGCTGGGCCCGCGCGAGCCGGTGGCCTCATGGGCCGGCGCGGCTGGCCTGCGGGTGCTGCCCGGCCTGCGCAACTTCGGCGACCTGTTCAACCCCAGCCGCGCCGGCATCGCCGAGGCCGTGGTGCCACCGGCCTCCCGCTACGTGGGCCAGAAGGTGGGCGACCTGCGGCTGCGCAAGCGCAGCAACATCTCGGTACTGGCAGTCAACCGCGGCGACCGGATCTTCCGTGACGACATCCGCCAGGTGCAGGTCCGCGCCGGCGACACGCTGGTCTTCCACGGCTTCTGGAAGGACCTTGCGAACGCGGCCGAAGACCACGACTTCGTCGTGGTCACCGACTACCCGAAGGACGAGGAGCGTCCGCACCGTCTCTGGCACGCGCTGTTCTTCTTCGCGCTGGCGATCGGCCTCGCGCTGTTCTCGGACCTCAAGCTGCCGGTGGCGCTGCTGGTCGGCGCCGTGGGCATGCTGTTGACCGGCGTGCTGAGCATGGACGAGGCCTACAAGGCGATCGGTTGGAAGACCGTGTTCCTGATGGCCTGCCTGATTCCGCTCGGCTGGGCCACCGACGCCACCGGCGCCGCCGCCTGGGTGGCGCAGGAGCTGCTGCGCGCGGTCGGCGACGTGCATCCGGTGGTGCTGCAGGCCGCGCTGGCGCTGCTGACGTCCTTCTTCGCCCAGGTCATGTCCAACGTCGGCGCCACCGTGCTGATGGTGCCGCTGGCGGTCAACGTCGCCCTGGCCGCCAACGCGGGCCCCACCGAGTTTGCGCTCGTCGTCGCGCTGAGCGCTTCCAACAACTTCGTATCGATGTCGAACCCGGTGATGGCCATCATTGCCGGTCCCGGAGGCTATCGCGCCGCCGACCTTTGGCGAGCCGGCGGCCCGCTGTCGCTGGCTTATGTCCTGATCGTGCTGGTGATGGTGAACCTGATCTTCTGACGGCGCCGGGCCGGCGCCGATCCGTTTTCACGTTTGCAGGCCGTGGGCGCCGGCGGACGCAGTCCACCGGCGCCGGTCGCGGTCAACGGCAGCCGATCGCCGGGACCAGGTTGGTGAGGTTGTAGGTACCGGTACTGCTGCCAAGCGTCCAGCGGAACGTGGCCCGATTGCAGTCGGTCAGGGTCAGCGAGGCAGTGCCGGCCACCGCGATGCTGATGGGCTGCGGGCCACCCAGCACGCCGCCACCGGTCTCGCGCACCGTGAAGCTCGCCGTCGTGCCGTCGAAGCTGTCCGATTCGACCGTGAACCAGCGCTGTGTGCCGAACGGACCGTACGCGTACCAGGTGCCGACGATGCGGTTCTGGCTGGGCACGGTGTACAGCGACAGGCCCTGGCCCACGCTCGCCGGGTCGAACCAGTGGCCGCCGCCGCGCACGCCGACCGGCGTCTCGGTCGGCAGCCGGCCGCCGGGCAGGCCGACGAAGCCGAGCGGCTGGTTCGTCCCGTCGCCGACCGCCGCGACGGTGATGATCGTGCCGGACGCCAAGTTAACCGGCGCGAGGTCGATCAGGTTGGTGCCGCCGTCGGGGGTGGCGACCTTCAGGTCGTAGGACCCGGCGGGCAGCGCCAGGAACGGACTTGCGCCGCGGAACGGCACGCTGGCCAGTCCGCCGACGACGTCGCCGCCGTCGGTGCGGACCGAGACCGCGGTGGCCGCGTCGGTGCTGCCGAACGGCGCGGCGTGGACCACGCGGACCTTGACCTGTCCGGCGGGCGGCGGCGTGATGTCGTCCACCAGCGGCAGCAGTGCCAGCGGCTGCAGCGTGCCGTTGCCGATCGCCAGCACCGTGTAGTTGCCGGCCGCGAGGTTGTTCAACTGCGCGGAGATCGCCACCGTGCTGGTCCCGGTGGGCAGCACCTCGATCAGGTAGTTGCCGGCGGGGCCGAGGTCGACGTAGCCGCTGGTGACGTCGCCGAAGCGGAAGTTCTGGATCGCGTTCGCGCCGTTCACGCGCACGGTCACCGAAGTGCCGTTGAGGGTGGACGCGAACGGCGCGAAGTGGCCGACCTGTACCCGCACCTGCGCCTGTGCCCCCATGGCCGCGGTGAGCAACAACGCCGCGGCGATCCCCATCGTCATGCGTTTCATGATGTTCTTCTCCAAGCCGCGCGGCGATTCCGCGCGGGGCGCATGGAACGCCCTGCGCCGTCAACGCGGAGTCGCATCCGCGTCGGGACCGCCTTCACGCGGCGCCGCGCGCGGTCCGAATGTCGACGCGACGTGGCCGCTGCGTGTACCGCAGGTGGCGAGCGGGTGGCGACGTCGTGTGCAAGCCGTGCAGGGCGCGTGTCGCGCGCGTCGCGCGATCGTCGAATCCTGCCGCTCGTCGCGTGCACACCACCGTCCATGCGGCAGACGTGATCAGAACACCTCGGCGATGCAGCAGCGCAGCGAGCCGCCGGCCTTCTCGAGTTCGTCGATCTCGACCGTGTACGGCACGAAGCCGGCGCGGCGCAGGGCGGCGCGGCTGCGCGGTGAAAGCGCCCGCTCGGCGGTGGCGCTCATCCAGCACTGGTCGGCCGCCAATGCGATGCAGTTGGCCACGAACGCCGACTTCTCCTCGTCGTCGATGCGGATCAGGTGCGGGCCGTAGAGCGAGTTCAGCGCCGCGCACACCGGCGCGCCGACCGACGCCTCGTGGACCACCGCGGCGCGCCCGGCGAGCACGGCCAGCACCACGTTGGTGTGGTATTCGCCGGCGGCGAGCGGGAAGGCGAGGCTGCGCGCGAGTCCGAACGCGGCGTGCATGGCTCGCGCGCCGGACTCGTTGCAGCGCTCGGTGAGGCCGTGGAAGCCGATGCCGCGCGCACGGTCGATCACCAGCGGACCGGTGAGTTCGGCCACTGCCCCGGGGACGGCATCGATGCGCAGCAGCTCGCGGCCCGCCGCGCGGAACGATTCGACGATGTCGGCCCGGTGGCTCTCGCGGATCCGCTCCGGGTGGCGCATCGCGCCGACTATCAGCCGACCGGGCGCGGTGCCGAACACGTTGTTGCAGAACACCGCGTCGGGCGAGTCGGAATTGCCCTCGAACAAGCGCACCGGCAGTCGCGCGTGCGCGGCGATCGCCGCTGCGAGCGCCCGATGCTGGGCCAGCGCGCGCTCCGGGTCCACCGCGCGCGCGAGATCCATGTACGCGTTGTCGCCCGCGGTCTCGCCGGACAGCCGGAAGCCGGTGGGTTCAACCAGCAGCGCCGCGGTCGCGGTGGCGGCCGCCCGCGGCGAAGGCGCCGCCGCGGCGAAGGCGCGCGGGTCGAAGGTGAGGTCGGTTTCGCCGGACATTCCGCGATTCCAGGCGCGGGCCCGGTCAGGCCCTGAAGCCGGGGCGCAGCAGGCCGTACAGGGCGTTGTCCTGCACTTCGCCACCGGCCCGCCAGCGCGCCCGCAGCAGGCCGCCGCGCTGGAATCCCACCCGTTCCACCAGCCGGATCGACTTCGCGTAGCGCGGGTCGATGTCGGCCTCGATGCGCTCGATGCCCAGCTTGTCGAAGCCGAAGCGCAGCATCAGGCCCGGCGCCCCGCGCCCGATGCCCGGCCCCACAGCATGCGCGCCAGCAAGCACTCGAATTCGGCGCGCCGTTCGGCCAGCGAGATGTTGAACCGGGTCGCGGTGCCGACGCGGTGGTCGTCGGCATGCAGCGCGATCGCCCACTGCAGGCCCTCGCGAGTGGCGAACCCGTCGCGCACCGGGTGGGTGCGGTCGCGGATCCGCGCGGGGGCGGCGACCGGCATGGTGCTCCGGTAGCGCATCACCTCGGGGTCGCTGAACCGCACACACGGGCCGTCGGCGTCGTCGTCGCGCAGCGCGCGCAGGCGCACCCGCCGCTCCTCGAGGTTCGGGGGCTCGGTCGTTCCGGGCAGCCGGCCAAGGTCCATCTCCGCACTCGACCACACTGCCGACGCGCTTTCAACGGCCACGGCTCGCGGATTGCTACACTTCGCGTCCGTCCCCGGGGAAGACACGACGATGAACACGCTCTATTCGGCCCAGGCCACCGCCGTCGGCGGCCGCGACGGCCATGTGGAAACGGCGGACGGGCTGCTCAAGCTCGAGATGTCGATCCCGAAATCGATGGGTGGGCCCGGGCGCCCGGCCACCACCAATCCGGAGCAGCTGTTCGCGATGGGCTACGCGGCCTGTTTCGGCGGCGCGGTCGGGTTCGTGGCGCGGCAGAAGAAGCTGGCGGTCGGCGCGATCGAGGTCACCGCCGACGTGCATATCGGCCAGGTCCAACCCGCGGGGCTCGGTCTGTCGGTGGCGCTCGCGGTCAAGGTGCCGGGGCTGTCGCGTGCCGATGCCGAAGCCCTGGTGGCCGAGGCGCACCAGGTCTGCCCCTACTCCAAGGCCACGCGCGGCAACATCGAAGTCAGCCTTCGCGTGGTGGATTGAGGCGCTGCAAGGGGACATCGGCCCGGGGGCATGGACGGCCCGGGCGCACCATCGCCGGGCGCGCGAGGCAGTCCGGGGCCGCGCCGGACGCGCTGCCGGAAAGGCGCTCGGGACGAGATTCATGCCGAGGGCTCCGAGGCGCCGCGCCACGGCGGTTCCCGAAGCAGCCGGCCCGCACCCGCGCGCAGTGCGGCCCCGCCCGCAGCCCGCTGCAAACGATTGCGCTGCCGCGCCGCGGCTGGCGCCGGGCCCGCCGGGGCCGCCACAATAGGGGTCTTCGCGGCCGCAGGCGGTCCGCGCGCCGGATGGGAGGGTTCATGGCTGCGATCCAGGAGGCGAAGGTCCCTGACATCGGGAACTACAAGGACGTGCCGGTGATCGAGTGGCTGGTCGCCGTCGGCGACCTGGTGAAGGCCGAGCAGGGCCTGCTGACGCTCGAATCCGACAAGGCCACGATGGAAGTGCCCGCGCCGTTCGCCGGTGTGGTGCGCGAGCTCAAGGTCAAGGTCGGCGACGCGGTCAGCGAGGGCACGGTCGTGGCCCTGATCGAGGCAGCCGGCGCCGCCGCGCCCGCGGCGAAGGCCGATGCGCCCAAGCCCGCGGCAGCGGCGTCCGCGCCTGCACCGGTCACGGCACCCACGCCGGTCGCGGCCCCCGTGCCCGCTTCCGCGCCGTCGGCGCCCCTTGCGGCGCCGGCCGCGCCCACCAGCACGTCCTCGCCCCCGGTCGCCTTCGACGCCTCGCAGGTGCTGCCGGGCCAGGTGCCCTACGCCAGCCCCGGCGTGCGTGCTTTTGCACGCGAACTCGGCGTGGACCTGTCGAAGGTCAAGGGCAGCGAGCGCAAGGGCCGCATCGGCCGCGCCGACGTCAGTGCCTTCGTGAAGTCGGTGCTGTCCGGCGCCGCCGTCACCCCCGCCGGCGCGATCCCGCCGGGCGGCGGGCTCAACCTGCTGCCGTGGCCGGTGGTCGACTTCGCCAAGTTCGGTGCGGTGGAGACGAAACCGCTGTCGCGGATCAAGAAGATCAGCGGCGCGAACCTCGCGCGTAACTGGGCGATGATCCCGCACGTCACCCAGCACGACCTGGCCGACATCACCGAGCTCGAGGCCTTCCGCAAGCGACTCGGCGAGGAGAACAAGGACCTCAAGGTCACCCCGCTGGTGTTCCAGATCAAGGCGGCGGTGGCCGCGCTTCGCCGCTTCCCGCAGTTCAACGCCTCGCTGGATCCGTCCGGCGAGAACGTGGTGCTCAAGAAGTATTTCCACGTCGGCATCGCGGTGGACACGCCCGACGGACTGGTGGTGCCGGTGATCCGCGACTGCGACCGCAAGGGCCTGCTGGAGCTGGCCGCCGAACTCGGCGCGATCAGCGTCAAGGCGCGCGAGAAGAAGCTCGGGCCCGCCGACATGAGCGGCGGCTGCTTCTCGATTTCCTCGCTCGGCGGCATCGGGGGCACCGCGTTCACGCCGATCGTCAACGCGCCGGAAGTCGCGATCCTTGGCGTGTCGAAGGCCTCGACGCAGCCGGTGTGGGACGGGGAACAGTTCCGCCCGCGGCTGATGCTCCCGCTGTCGCTGTCCTACGACCACCGCGTGATCGATGGTGCGGATGCCGCGCGATTCTGCGCTTTCCTCGCCCAGCAGCTCGGCGACATCCGCCGACTGCTGCTCTGACCGGCCGTCGGGGAGACGCGCATGCCCACCATCGAGATCAAGGTTCCCGACATCGGCAACTACCGGGATGTGCCGGTCATCGAGCTGCTGGTCAAGCCCGGCGACGTGGTGAAGAAGGACCAGGGCCTGCTCACGCTGGAGTCCGACAAGGCGACGATGGAAGTGCCCTCCAGCGCGGCCGGCACCGTGCTGTCGCTGGCGGTGACGGTGGGCGACAAGGTGGGCGAGGGCTCGGTGGTGGCGGTGCTGGAAGCCGGCGAGGTCGCGGCCGCTGCCCCCGCGCCGAAGGCCGAGCCGGCGCCGGCGCCCGCGCCGAAACCGGCGCTGCAGGCACCTGCCGCTCCAGACACCGGGCACAAGGCCGATTTCGAATGCCAGGTCGCGGTGCTCGGCGCCGGCCCCGGCGGTTACACCGCCGCGTTCCGGGCCGCCGACCTCGGGCTCGACGTGCTGCTGGTTGAGCGCTACGACAGTCTCGGCGGCGTCTGCCTCAATGTCGGCTGCATCCCGTCCAAGGCCCTGCTGCACGCGGCGCGCGTGATCGACGAGGCCGTGCATTCGGATGCGATGGGCATCTCCTTCGGCGCGCCGCACATCGACCTCGCGAAGCTGCGCGGCTACAAGGACAAGGTCGTCGGTCAGCTCACCGGTGGCCTTGCGGGCATGGCGAAGCAGCGCAAGTTGCGCCGGGTCACCGGCAGCGGGCGCTTCGTGTCGCCGCACGAGATCGAGGTCGCCACCGCCGACGGTCCGAGGCGGGTGCGCTTCGAACGCGCGATCATCGCCGCCGGCTCGCAACCGGTGAAGCTGCCGGGCCTGCCGTGGGGCGACCCGCGGCTGATGGACTCCACCGACGCCCTGCTGCTGCAGGACATCCCTGCGCGCCTGCTGGTGATCGGCGGCGGCATCATCGGCCTCGAGATGGCCTGCGTGTACGACGCGCTGGGCAGCAAGGTCACGGTGGTCGAACTGCAGGACCAGTTGATGCCGGGTGCCGACCCCGACCTCGTGCGGCCGTTCGAGCAGCGGGTGAAGAAGCGCTACGAGGCGATCCACCTCAAGACCCGCGTGGTGAAGCTGGAAGCCGTCGACGGCGGCCTGCGCGCCACCTTCGAGGGCGACAAGGCGCCCGAGCCGACCGTCTACGACCGCGTGCTGTGCGCCGTCGGGCGCACCCCGAACGGCGGGAAGCTTGGCGCGGAGGCGGCGGGCATCGCGGTCACCGAGCGCGGATTCATTCCCGTCGACCGCCAGATGCGCACCAACGTGGCGCACATCCACGCCATCGGCGACCTGGTCGGCAATCCGATGCTCGCCCACAAGGCCACCCACGAGGGCAAGGTGGCGGCCGAAGTCTGCGCCGGCCACAAGAGCGAGTTCGTCGCCCGCGTGATCCCCTCGGTGGCCTACACCGATCCCGAGGTGGCCTGGGTGGGCGTCACCGAGGGCGAGGCGAAGGCGAAAGGCCTCAAGGTCGGCATCGGCAAGTTCCCCTACGCGGCGTCGGGCCGCGCGATCGGCATCAACCGCACCGAAGGTTTCACCAAGCTGGTGTTCGACGAGGACACGCACCGCATCATCGGCGCGGGCATCGTCGGCCCCAACGCGGGCGACCTGATCTCCGAAGCCGCGCTGGCGATCGAGATGGGCGCCGACGCCGCCGACATCGGCCTCACCGTACACCCGCATCCGACGCTGTCGGAGTCGGTCGCGATGGCGGCCGAGGTGTACGAGGGGACCATCACCGACCTCTACCTGCCGAAGAAGAAGCAGGGCTGAGGGATGCGAGGCGGGACTTGCCGCCGCATTGCGGCGATTCGCCGAATCGCGACGCGGGTAGCGCTGGCCGGGGAAGGATCCACGATCTAGGGCTCAGCGCCCGGATTGCGTAGGGTGCAACGAGCGCAGCGATGTGCCGATCCGCCGGCCGCAAGACCAACGCGGTGCAATTCGCTGCGCTCAATGCACCTGCGCCACTACACCCTCGCGATCGCGAATCAGCGCTTGCGCGCCCGCACCTTCGCCGCTGCCGTTGCAGCCTTCGGCGCCTTCGCGGCGTCTTCGTCGTCGGCCTGCGGTTCGCCCTTGCGCAAGGCTTTGAGCAGAGCGCGGTGTGCCTGCGCGATCGCGCGCGCGTCGGCACGCACGTCGATCGGGGCGCCTGGTTCGCGCAGGCGGATCGCGCCGCCCTCGAGCGCGGCGCACAGCAGTTCGGTAGCGGTTTCGCGGGCACTCATCGGCGGCTCCGGCGCGGGACACGTTCGGCATGCTGCGATGGCCGTGTTGCGCGCGCATGTCAGCCGGGTCGGCCGGTCCCGGTTCTGATATCGTCCGCGCCCGTAAGACGCGCCACACGCGCGTCAGGGGAGAACGCGATGACCGCTGCCTGGCCTGCCCTGGTGACCCTGCTCACCGTGCTGTTGCTGCTGTACACCATGTTCATGGTCGGTGGCGCGCGTCGTCGCTACGGCATCAAGGCGCCGGCCACCACCGGGCACCCCGACTTCGAGCGCGTGTTCCGCGCGCAGATGAACACCCTCGAGGCCACGGTGATGTTCCTGCCCTGTCTGTGGCTGGCGGCGGTGCATTGGAACCCCTACTGGGCGGGCTATGTCGGCCTGGCCTGGGTGGCGGCACGCTTCTGGTACGCGATCGGTTACGCACAGGCGGCGGAGAAGCGCAGCGCCGGTTTCGGGATCGCATTCCTGGCCAACCTCGTCCTGCTCGGGGCGGCGGCCTGGGGCCTGCTCGCCCCGCTGCTCTGAGGCGCGGCGGTGGGCGACGACCTGCTCTGGTTCGCGATCGGCATCGCCGGGCTGGCGCTCGGCGCCGATTCCGCCGTGCGCGGGCTGGCGGGACTGGCACGCACGCGCGGCGCGGGCGCCTTCATGGTCGGCCTGCTGCTGGCGGCCTTCGGCGGCTCGGTGCCGGACGTGGCGGTCAACGTCGCCGCGGTCGGGGCAGGGAACCCGGCGCTGGCGCTGGGCAACATGGTCGGCGCGAGCCTCGTCAACCTCGGCCTGCTGCTCGGGCTCGCCGCCGTGCTGCGCCCGCTGGACGTGCGCGCGCCGGTGCTGCGGCCGCTGGGCGTGGCCTCGATGGTCGTGGCGCTCGCCCTGCTGGCGATGAGCCACAACGGCCGCATCGGCTTCCTCGACGGCGCGGTGCTGGTCGCGGGCTTCGGCGTGCTGGTGGCGCTGGTGCTGCGCCAGCCGGCCGCGGCCAGCGACGCCGGGGTGCGGGCGCAGTTCGAATCGGAAGGCGAGCAGCTGCAGGGCCTCGGCCGCAACCTGCTGCGGATCGGCGTCGGCCTGGCGGTTTTGTTCTACGCCTCGCGCGCGGTGGTGACCCACGCGGTCGGCCTCGCGGGCGCGTTCGGCGTGTCTGACCTGTTCGCCGGCCTGACCTTCGTCGCGCTCGGCGCCTCGCTGCCGCAGGTGGCGCTGGGCCTGATCGCCGCGCGCCGCGGCCTCGGCGACGTGCTGCTGGCCAGCGTGATCGGCTCCAACCTGCTGAACCTCACCCTGGTGCTGGGCGCCACCGCGCTGTGGCAGTCCTACCCGGTGTCCGAATCGCTGGTGCGACTCGAACTGCCGGTGCTGCTGGCGTTCTCGGCCATGCTGTACCCGCTGTTGCGCGGCGACCTGCGCATCAGCCGCGGCGAGGGCGGCGTGCTGCTGGCCGCCTTCGTCGCCCTGCAGGTCTTCCAGTGGTGGACCGTGACGCGGTGATCACGCTCGCCGGCTAACCTTTGCGCGCCTCCGGACCCGAACCCCATGCTCATCCAGCTCCTGATCCTGGCCGCCGGCGTCGCCATCCTCGCCGTCGGGGCCGACCTTTTCGTGCGCGGCGCCTCGGGTGTGGCCGAACGCTTCGGCATCAGCCCCTTCGTGATCGGCCTGGTGATCGTCGGCTTCGGCACCTCGACGCCGGAACTGGCGGTCAATCTCGATGCCGCGCTGACGGGCCGCACCGACATCGCGATCGGCAACGTGGTCGGCTCCAACATCGCCAACGTGGGCGTCATCCTTGGGCTGGCCGCCGTAGTGGCTCCGCTGGCCGTGCACCTGCGCATGGTTCGGGTCGAACTGCCGATCATGATCGGCGTCAGCCTTTTGCTTTGGGCGATGGCGAGCTTCGGCGAGATCAAGCGCTGGGAAGGCGCGCTGATGCTGGCCGCCTTCGGCGCCTTCCTGTGGTTCCTGCTCAGGACCTCGAAGCAGGAGTCGGCCGAGGTCAAGCAGGAATACACCAACGAGAACCCGCCCCGCCACGATGGCTGGAAGGCCGCCGGCTTCATCGTGCTGGGCCTCGTCGGCCTGATGGGCGGCGCGCATCTGGCGGTGGATGCCGCCACCACGCTGGCGCGCCTGTGGGGCCTGTCGGAGCTGGTCATCGGGCTGACCATCGTCGCCGTGGGCACCTCGCTGCCCGAACTGGCGTCCTCGGTCGCCGCCGCCGCGCGCGGCAACGCCGACATCGCGATCGGCAACGTGCTGGGCTCCAACATCTACAACATCCTGTTCATCCTCGGCGCCACCGCGCTGATCACCCCGCTGCCGACCGCCGCGCCGACCCTGATGTGGCTCGACATCCCGGTGATGATCGGCTTCGCCCTGGTGCTGGTGCCGATGATGATGATGGGCCTCAAGATCACCCGCGCGAACGGCGTGCTGCTGCTGGTGGGCTACGCGGCGTACGTGGCTTACCTGCTGCAGCTGGCGGGCGGTTGAGGCCTGCGGCGCCCGGGAACCGGCGCAAACTGCCGCCCAACCGGCCACGAGGCGCCGGCTCCCGTCGCGAAAGGAGTCGCCGCATGATTCGTCCAGCCCTCGCCACCGCGTTTCTCGCGATCGCCCTGTGTGGCTGCGCTGTCACGCCGACCTCTCCGGAGCGCGCGGCGGCGGGCAGTGCCGCGCCATTGACGCCGGCGCAGGCCGTGGTGATGGCTGCCGAGGCCGCCCCGGAGGGTGTCGAAGGCGTGTTCGAACTGGAGGTGCGCGGCAGCGGTCGCGATGCCTTCCGCAGCTTCCTGAACTCCGAAGCCGACTGCCGGGACCAGCGCTGCCTGACCATCGCCCTCGCGCCGGCCGCGGCCGCCGGATTGCGCGAGCGACTCGGCGGCGACCCGGTCGAGTTGCTGCGCGGGCGCCGCATCCTCGTTTCCGGCACCGCACGGCGCGTGCGTATCGACTTCACCGCCAACGGCAGGCCGACCGGCAAGTACTCCTTCCAGACCCACGTGCAGGTCGACGACGCGACACAGGTCGTCGTGCGCTAGCGCGACTCGCCCGGCGGCCGCGCCGTCTCGTCGATCCGCATCGCGCCGACGATCATCAGGTGTGAGGCGACGGGGGCGGTGAGGAACAGGAACAGGGCGATCAGAAACTCACGCCCGTGTGGCGTGCCGGAGTCGGCGAGGAACCACACCAGCGAGGCGAGCAGGGCGCAGCCGACGCCCATGGTGGTGGCCTTGGTGGGGCCGTGCAGGCGCTTGAGGAAATCGGACAGGCGGACCAGTCCGATCGCGCCGACCAGCGCGAAGGCGGTGCCGACGACCAGCAGGAAGGCGACCAGCGCGTCGGCCCACAGCGGCAGCGTGCCCATCACAGCACCTTCCCGCGCGCGAGGTAGCGGCCGAGCGCCACCGTGCCGATGAAACCGAGCAGGCCGATCAACAGAGCGGCTTCGAAGTACACGCCGCTGCCGAGCCGGATGCCGAGCACCACCAGCAGGGCCAGCGAGCAGATGTAGAGCGTGTCCAGCGCGAGCACGCGGTCGGCCACGCCGGGCCCGCGCAGCAGGCGGTACAGGCACAGCAGCATCGCCAGCGCGAAGCCGCCGATGGCGAAGGGCAGCACGGCGGCGGTCACGGGGCTGCTCCCGCGCCTGCGTCGGCGGGCTCGAAGATGCGCCGCAGCGGCGCCTCGTAGCGCAACTTGATCGAGGCCACGCTCGCCTCCGGGTCGGTGAGGTGGAAGCAGTGCACCAGCAGCACCCGGCCGTCGGACTCCAACGCCGCCGACAGCGTGCCCGGGGTCATGGTGATGATCGCCGCGAGGGTGGACACGGCGCGCGGGTCGCGCACGGCCAGCGGCACCCGGATATAGCCCGGATGGATGCGGGACTCGGGGCCCAGCACGCGCCGCGCGACGTCGATGTTGGCAATGACGATGTCGTAGAGGAAAACGGCCAGCAGGCGCAGCGCCGCGCCAGGCGCGTGAAGCGGCACGGTCGGCGTGCGCAGGCGCGGCATCGCCAGCGGCAGGGCCACGGCGAGCAGCGCGCCGAGCAGCCAGTGGCCGATGCTGCCGCCATTGAGCAGCACCCAGGCGACGAGGATGCCGAGGCTGGTCAGCGGGGTGGGCAGCAGGGCGCGCATCACGGAGCCTCCGCGCTGCGACGCACGGGCATTTCGGCCTGCACGCGCGCCACCAGGGTGGAAGGCGCGTGCAGCTGTTCTGCGGTTGCGCGGGTGTAGTCGACCAGCGGCTGCGCGAACACGAACAGTGCGACCAGCGCGGCCAGCAGTGCGCCGCCGGCCAGTCGTTCGCCGGTGCGCGCGGTCTCGGGCACGGCGGACGTGCCTGCGGGCTCGCGCCAGAACAGATGGCTGCCGGCCCGCGCGAGCGCCACGATCACCAGCAGCGCGCTGGTCAGCACGACCGCCCACAGCCAGGCCGCATCGGGGCGGGCGGCCACGGCATCCAGGATCAGGGCCTTGGCGAGGAACCCCGACCACGGCGGCAGGCCGGCGACCGCCATCGCGGCCGCGAGGAAGCCCAGGCCCAGCGCGCCGCGCCCGGCGATGGCGGCGACCGTGCGCAGGCTGTCGCCCGCCTTGCCGCGCGCCTGCCGCACGCGGTCGGCGAGCAGGAACAGCGCAGCCGCCGCCACCGTCGAGTGCACGAGGTAGTACAGCGCCGCCGACAGCGCGGCCGTGCCGGTGGCGCCGATCGCGAGGAATAGGGTGCCCGCCGAGGCG
>DHLY01000038.1:0-539 GCA_002405525.1 Proteobacteria bacterium UBA4656 | reverse complement strand
GCGCACCGAGGAACAATGTCGCCGCACCCGCCGGCAGCAGCCACGACCACGCAAGGTCGGCGGCGGGTCCCGCGTCGGGCCCGAAGACCAGCGTGTGCACGCGCACCACGGCGTAGACGCCGACCTTGGTCATGATCGCGAACAGTGCCGCGACCGGCGCGCTGGCCGCCGAATACGCCGACGGCAGCCACAGGTAAAGCGGCAGCAGTGCGGCCTTGGCGGCGAACACGCAGAGCAGGATCAGCCCGCCGCTGCGCACCAGGGCGACGTCGGCGGCAGGCGCCGTGGCGACCTTGGCCGCGAGGTCGGCCATGTTGACCGTGCCCAGGGTGCCGTAGATCACGGCGACCGCGACCAGGAACAGCGAGGACGCCACCAGGTTGAACGCCACGTAGTGCAGGCTGCGCTTGATCCGCAGCCCGCCGTCGCCGTGCAGCAGCAGCCCGTAGCTGGAGATCAGCAGCACCTCGAAGAACACGAACAGGTTGAACAGGTCTCCGGTCAGGAAGGCGCCGGACAGGCCCATCACCTGGAACTGG
>DHLY01000026.1:32544-32818 GCA_002405525.1 Proteobacteria bacterium UBA4656 | reverse complement strand
AAACTCCCTCTCGGTCTTCCCCCCCGCCCCGTCTCCCGGTGCGCTCTCCCCCCCCCCGCGCCGCCGCGCCTATCGAGCCCGATCAGAACCGCGCGCTGAACTCCACGCCCCAGACCCGCGGCTCGTTGATGAACCCGGTCAGATTGTTGAAGTCGATGCCGCCGACCACCCGGACCTGGTTGGTGATGTTGCGCGCGAACACCGAGGCGTCGTACTGCCCGCTGTTCCAGTTGCGCCCGATCCGCAGCCCGCCCTCGGTCAGTGCCTTGCCGGT